>CAUCUH010000094.1:0-6179 GCA_958445905.1 uncultured Streptococcus sp. | reverse complement strand
GTATTGGTCTGAACCTTCTAGGTAAAGATCAGCTGGGTATTTGAGTTCTGGACGGTTAACAACAACCCCATTCCATGATGAACCTGAGTCGAACCAGACGTCCATGATGTCTGTTTCTTTCTTGAACTCGCCATTTGGTGAACCCGGATGGGTAAATCCTTCAGGCAAGAGGTCTTTGGCATCACGTTCCCACCAGATAATAGAACCATGTTCTTCAAAGAGTTGAGCCACATGTTCGATGGTTTCAGCTGTCATGATTGGTGTGCCATCTTCTGCGTAGAAGATTGGAAGAGGAACTCCCCAAGCACGTTGACGAGAGATAACCCAGTCACCACGGTCACGAATCATATTGTAAAGACGGACTTTACCCCACTCTGAGTGGAACTTCACTTTTTCAATTTCATCCAAGATATCTTGACGGAATTTTGATACAGAAGCGAACCACTGTGGCACGGCACGCCAGATGATTGGTTTTTTCGTCCGCCAGTCAAATGGGTAGGAGTGAGAGATTTCTTCTTGAGCAAGGAGCAAATCGCCAAGTTTTTCGATAACTGTTGGAACAACCTTGTCATAGAACTGACCAGCAAAGTCAGGGCCAGCATTTTCCATCATGATTCCGCGTTCGTTAACAGTAACAGCAACTTCGAGGCCATTGGCAATCCCTACATTGTAGTCATCCTCACCAAAACCAGGAGCGGTATGGACGATACCAGTACCTGAATCAAGGGTTACATGCTCACCAAGGATCACCAATTCATCCACTTCAGGATCCCATGGGTGTTCTGTAACGATATGGTTCAATTCTTTTCCTTGGTAAGTCACAAGGACTTCAGCATTTTCCCAACCGAATTTTTCAGAAAGGCTTGGCAAGAGCTCAGATGCTACGACATACTTGCGGTCAGATCCAGCAGGTTTCACTACGACATAATCAAACTCTGCACCCACCGTCAATCCACGAGAAGCTGTAACCGTAAATGGAGTTGTTGTCCAGACAACGATGTAGGTATCTGTATCTAGGACACCCTTACCATCTTTAACCTTGTTCGCATAGTAAAGAGACGTTGATACCAAATCATGGTATTCAATCTCTGCTTCAGCAAGAGCTGACTCAGAAGACCAAGACCAGTAAACTGGCTTAGCCCCACGGTAGATATAGCCTTTATTGGCCATTTCACCAAAGACGCGGATTTGCGCTGCTTCATAGTCAGGCGTCAAGGTTACATAAGGATGATCCCAATCACCTGAAACACCTAAGCGTTTAAAGTCTTCGCGTTGTTTATCTACTTGAGAAAGCGCATATTCACGGCAGAGTTTCAGGTACTCAACCAAGTCCATTTCTTTACGTTTCACACCTTGTTTAGCCAAGACTTGCTCAATTGGCAAACCATGGGTATCCCAACCTGGAATATAAGGGGCGTAAAATCCTGACATAGACTTGGAACGAACAATGATATCTTTTGAGATCTTGTTCATGGCATGCCCTACGTGAATATTTCCGTTGGCATAGGGAGGGCCATCATGAAGCGTAAAATGCGGTTTCCCTTCATTCAACTCTTGACGGCGCTGATACAATTTTGCATCTTCCCATTCTTTTTGCCAAACTGGTTCTTTCGTTGGAAGCCCAGCCCGCATTGGAAAAGCTGTTTTCCCAAGATTCAATGTTTCTTTGAGTTTCATTGTGTCTCCTTATTGATTTAAAAGCTATAAAAAAAACACGAGCATCCTAAAAAGGACGATTGCTCGTGGTACCACCTTTGTTCGAGAAGTCGCAAGCGACCTTCTCCTCTCATCCCGTAACGAGGGAAACGTCCGTTCTTACTCAAGGGTTCAGAACGAATACTGTAAAAGGATCATCCATTAAGAGGGAGTGCAGATCTTCCACCATCATCTGCTCGCTAGACCTATCATTAATGGACCTGTTTTTACAAAATTATAAAATATTGACAGATTCACGATTTGCATCATCTTCTGGTTGAACAGTTTCCTCAACCTCAAAGACTTCCTCATTTTCATGACGAGCGTGCTCTGCTTCTTCTAAAGCGGATTGAACTTTTTCATTCAAACCTTCAAACGCTTGTGTTGCACCCAATTCTAAATTAGCAGCTTCGATGCGTTTTTGCAATTCTTCGATTTCAGCTGGAGAGAATTGACGAGTCAAATCAATGTTATCATCTTCTGCATGATGATGGTGAACTGATTCACCCAAAGCTTTCTCCACAATTTCACGGAAAGCTTCATCACTTGTTTGAATGTACATAGCTGTTGGACGAAGAATTTCATCCCATTCAGGTGTATCGATAATGCTCAATTGGCTTTCGATTGTTGATTTCAAACGTTGATGGAAGACGCGTGTCTTGTTCTTCAATTCCTCTGTTTCAACGGCAACCTTCTTGGCATTATCCGTTGCATGACGAAGGATTTCATTTGCTTTTTGTTTTGCTTCATCCACTAAGTGTTGTGCATCTTGTTCAGCTTGACGAACAATATTTTCAGAACGTTCGTTAGCTGCTTGTTTCACACGTTCAGCAGTATCTTGTGCAATCAAAACAGATTGACTCAATGAATCTTTCATTTCATCAAAATAGTTTAAGCGTTCTTCAAGAGCTTGAATTTTTGCTTCTTGATCATGATTTAAACGAACAAGATCTTCATAATCGCGAACAACGATATCTAGAAATTCTTCTACTTCGTTCGCATCATACCCTCTAAATTTAACGCCAAAAGTTTTATCTTTAATTTCTAAAGCAGTAAGAGCCATAACTCCTCCTCATTTTTTACTTAAGAGTACTTCAACAGTTACTTTATATTTTCCACTCTTTGAAATACCATTTTCAGAAACAATTTTAAGACGCCCAAAGCGTCGAACACTGACTAAATCATTCAGACCTACAGCATAGCTAACATTGGAAGTGGTCGCATAGTTAACTTTCACTAGACCAGAACTAATCAACTGACTAGCTTGTGAGCGCGAAAGCTTGAAGGTCCCAGCAATCACCTTATCTAACCGATAACTCGACACGAGAATATCTCGCTGCTGGCTTTCTTCCTCTACGATCATTTGTTCAGATAGAGGAACTTCCCTCAGCTTAACAGGTACCCGAGAAATTTTCTGGATGTGATCCATGAAATAGTGAACAAAACGCTGTTCAACAAATACTTGGATCTTTCCATCACTCGTCAGAATATCTCCAAAGGACTTGCGCTCCACACCCAATTGGTGAACAATGGTTCCCAGTACCTGGGAATGAGTCAAGTGATGAAATTTTGAAGCATAGACCATTTCTAATAGGGCCAGATCAAAGTCACTTGGATCCAATTGGTAATAATCCGGAGCAACAATAACCTTAGCATACTCCATTTTCTGCTCATCACTGGAAGCAAAGACCTGTAATTGGTAGCTTGCCGCGACATTTCGTAAAATAGTGACCTGATGAGGGTTTAAAAAACCCGTCACCTCAACAGAATAGCGTTCCATCACTCTTTCAGACAATTCAATACAACGATCAATGAATTCGTGATCTTCGCGATTGAAATGTTGATAAATCTCTGTCTGTCCCATCGTATTCTATCCAATCAAAAGTAGGAACAAGCGGGCTAATAACTGATTCATCAAGTTCAAGACCAAAAGTGCTACAAGAACCGTAAAATCCAAGCCCCCAAACTGCAATGGTAACTTTCTAAAAAGGCTCAAAAATGGTTCAACTAGGCGGTGAACCATTTGTCCAAGAGTACTCTGAGGTGCCCCAGGGAACCAAGATAGTAAGGCATAGATGACAAGAATGATGGAATAGATTTGAATGATATTTGATAAGTATTGAAAGATAACCATCTTAACGATTACGTTTCATATCATAGTCAAATTCTGTCACTTCCACATCATTTGGAAGGCGGATATCTTCAATGTTAACGACTACATTAATTGGAGTCAACAAGTACATGGTACTTGCAACACGACGAAGATTTCCTGCTAAAACATAACGTGCCCCATCCAAATAATCTAAACAACGACGTGCTTGTACTTCAGTCATATATTGGAAGTCAATCAAGATACTCTCATTAGATAGTAATAGATCAACAATTTCAGTCGCTTCCTCGTATTTGCGGGGATAGCGTACATCAATGGTAATCTTTTCATCTGTATTCGCACGATTAGCAGCCAATTCACGTTGACGTTCATGCAAGCGAGTAATATTTTCAGATGTATTTTTCGTTGTTGAAACAGGTTCCTTCACTGCCGCTGTAGACACTGGAGTCGTAACAGGTGCGACAGGAGTCGGTTTTGGTTTTACTGGTTCTCTTTGACTAATCTGTGGACGTGGAGAAGTCACTTGAGGAGTCGGCTGTGGCTGTGGAACTGGTTGTGTTTCTGCCCCAGCTGCTTTTGCCTCGCGAACTTCTACTTCTTCACCGTCTTCTGTGAAGTAGTCAATAAAGTTGTTAAATTTATCTTTTAATGACATAGTTCTTTCCTATTTAAAAAATGATGTCCCAATTCTAACATAAGTCGCTCCGTTCGCAATGGCTACTTCAAAGTCACGACTCATACCCATACTTAGTTCTGAAAAAGGCATATTTTTTAATTGTTTCTTTTCTAGTTGTTTCTGAAGTTGGTGAGTTTTTGAAAAAATATCCTGCAACTCTTCTTGACTAGCCTCAAAAGGAGCCATCGTCATTAAACCAACAATTTCAATTTTGTCCAGCTGTGCGATTTCCGCTAAAACATCATCCAGTTCATCGGGTGCAAATCCATGCTTACTTTCTTCACCAGAAATGTTCACTTGGAGGAAACACTTGATTGGATGTTCTGCTCGCTTTTGAATTTCTTGAGCCAGCTTCACCGAATCCAAGGCATGAAAGTAATCGACGAGATTAATCACATCTTTTACTTTCCGCCGTTGGAGGCTCCCAATCAAGTGCCAAGTGAGGTCATACTCTTTTAGAGCTTGATACTTTTCTAGAAATTTATCGACACGATTTTCACCGATATGTTGGATACCTGTTTTCACCAGTGCTTCTGTTGTAGCAACATCCACATACTTGGTGACAGCTATCACATTAACTTGATCTTGACGGTTAGCTTTGTTTCTTGCTGTTTCTACTTGTTGCCGAACAAGATCAGCATTCTCTACCAGATTCATGATTAACGATTCCGGAAGAATGGTGGTGTTTCCAATTCATCATCATCTGAAGATGAATCTACATAACGATCAACTTGATGTGTTGATGTTGGTTCAGTTTGGCGAACGATATTCTCACGACGAATATCCCAATCACCAAAGGCTGAGCCACGGTTTGGTTCTACCGCTGGACGACTTGGAGTTGTTGGCAATTCAACATCTTGTTTCAAATCAAATTCACGGTCAAATGGTGCAGCTTGTGGGCGTTGTTCACGTGGTCCTGTTTTATAAGGACGTTGTGAGGAAGCAATCCCGCTAACGCGTTCTACCTTGTCTTGACGGACACCAGTTGCAACAACCGTCACGCGGATTTCATCTTTAAGAGATTCATCAATAGATGTACCCAACCAGATATTCACTCCGTGACCTGCAGCTTGGTTCACAATTTCTGAAGCTTCTTCAGCTTCGATCAATGTCATATCCAAACCACCTGTTACGTTGACGATCACGTCTTCTGCACCATCAATTGTAGTTTCAAGAAGTGGAGAGTAAATGGCTTTACGAGCCGCTTCGATAACGCGTTCTTCACCACTACCAACACCAATACCCATGAGGGCATTTCCTTTGTTTTCCATAACAGTCTTCACGTCTGCAAAGTCAAGGTTGATCAATCCAGGACTTGTGATCAAGTCAGTGATCCCTTGAACACCTTGACGAAGAACGTTATCTGCTTCACTCAAAGCTTCAAGAAGCGGTGTCTTCTTGTCTACAATTTCAAGCAAGTTGTTATTAGAAATAATCAACAATGTATCTACATGTTCGCGAAGTTCGTTGATCCCTTCAATAGCGAAGTTGCCACGTTTTGAACCTTCAAACCCGAATGGACGAGTCACAACGGCTACTGTCAAAGCACCTACAGCTTTGGCAATACGAGCGATGACTGGTGCAGCACCTGTACCAGATCCTCCACCCATCCCTGCAGTGATGAAGACCATGTCTGCACCTTGCAAAGCCTCTGTTAACACTTCTTCGCTTTCTTCAGCTGCCTTACGACCAACTTCA
>CAUCUH010000093.1:0-6198 GCA_958445905.1 uncultured Streptococcus sp. | reverse complement strand
GGTTTAAAGAAAACTTCCAAAAAGAAAAAATGCTTCCTCTTGGCTTCCCTGAAAGCTTCTTTGCGGAAGGCAAGTTGCAAAACAATATTTCATTCTCTCGTAAAAATGTTTTGCGTGGCTTGCATGCAGAGCCTTGGGACAAGTACATCTCTATAGCAGATGAAGGCAAGGTTCTTGGAACTTGGGTAGACCTTCGTGAAGGCGATAGCTTTGGGAACACCTACCAAACTGTGATCGATGCTTCAAAAGGCATCTTCGTCCCTCGTGGTGTAGCCAATGGGTTCCAAGTTTTGACAGATAAAGTTGCTTATACATACTTAGTCAATGATTACTGGGCATTGGAACTCAAACCAAAATATGCTTTTGTCAACTACGCAGACCCAAGCCTAGACATCCAATGGGAAAACTTGGCAGAAGCAGAAGTCTCAGAAGCAGACAAGAACCACCCACTGCTCAAAGACGTCAAACCCCTAAAAGCAGAAGATTTGTAAGAATAGCTCTTTAAACAATCAAAGAAAGCATTCTATAGTTTTTAGCTTTGCTATAAACGAGCGAAGCGAGTTATATACTTAGCTTTCCGCCGTGAGAAAAGCACCTGAACTATTTTTGTTTCAGGTGCTCGGAAGTTTTGAGACATTAGGCTCAAAACTAATTGAACACGGGCTACGGATTGTGTCAAAAAGATAAGTTTTCCTAGAATCGAAAAATTCTGCGTCAAACTTCCTATTTTGACTTTATCCGCAAACGCCCTTTGTATCTTAATTTAGTCATGGAACTTCCTGGATTGCTGAAATCATCCACTGGATAATTTCACCTAACTTCCGTACTCACCTAAGGAAAGCTAAAAAAAGATTGATTTAAGGAACAATCAAAACTAAAAATTATTTGGAGAAAAAATGTCAGAATATAAACATATCATCGTAACTGGTGGAGCTGGTTTCATCGGTTCAAACTTCGTACACTATGTCTACAACAACCATCCAGACGTACATGTGACTGTCCTTGACAAACTCACTTACGCTGGTAACCGTGCCAACATTGAAGAAATCCTTGGAGATCGTGTCGAGTTGGTTGTGGGGGACATCGCTGATGCTGAATTAGTTGACAAATTGGCTGCCAAGGCTGATGCTATTGTTCACTATGCGGCTGAAAGCCACAATGACAACTCCCTCAAAGACCCATCTCCATTTATCTACACAAACTTTGTTGGAACTTATACACTATTGGAAGCGGCTCGTAAGTACGACATTCGTTTCCACCACGTGTCAACAGACGAAGTGTATGGAGACCTTCCAATGCGCGAAGATCTTCCTGGACATGGAGAAGGTCCTGGTGAAAAATTCACTGCTGAAACCAAATACAACCCATCATCACCTTATTCATCAACCAAGGCTGCTTCAGACTTGATTGTGAAAGCTTGGGTTCGTTCATTTGGTGTCAAAGCAACGATTTCGAACTGTTCAAACAACTACGGGCCATACCAACACATCGAAAAATTTATCCCACGTCAAATCACCAATATCTTGTCTGGCATTAAACCAAAACTTTATGGTGAAGGGAAGAACGTCCGTGACTGGATCCACACCAACGACCACTCAACTGGTGTTTGGGCTATCCTCACTAAAGGCCGTATCGGTGAAACTTACTTGATCGGTGCTGATGGTGAAAAGAACAACAAAGAAGTGCTTGAGTTGATCCTTGAAAAAATGGGTCAACCAAAAGACGCCTACGACCGTGTAACAGACCGTGCTGGTCACGATTTGCGTTACGCGATTGATTCAACCAAATTGCGTGAAGAATTAGGTTGGGAACCACAATTCACAAACTTCGAAGCAGGTTTGGAAGACACCATCAAGTGGTACACAGATCACCAAGACTGGTGGAAAGCTGAAAAAGAAGCTGTAGAAGCCAACTACGCGAAAACACAAAAAGTTTTGAAATAATAAATAATAATGAAGAAAGTCCAAGTGGAAAATCGCTTGGACTTTTTCTTTTATTTTCTGAAAATGAGTGATTGCCCTTTCATGTATGGTATAATAGGTTCAGTTTGAAAACAATCATCGATTAGGAGGAATAGATGAATCAAAAAGATTGGGTTGACTATTTTGAAGCACTCCATAACCGGAAGCCGAGTCTGCAAGAGTTTCAAAATGCACGAGCGAATGGTGAGTTTGTAGTGGAACGAAAAGAGACCGTTCCTGAAGCACCAGTTCCATCAGCGGTAGCCTTACGAGAGAAAAGTGAGCAGGCTCAAATGCCGTCACAAGTGGAGTCAAGGCCTGAGACTCCAGCTATCAAACGCTTTAGTGTGAAATGGAATAAGCAGACAAAATGGGCTTTATCAGGTATGGGAATACTAGCTATCTTTGTACTGGCTTACTTCTTTTTCTTCCAACCGACTCCAAGTTTGGAAGGAATTTGGGTTGGGCCTGCTGATTCAACAGCAGTAGTTTATGAGTTAAATCAAGAAGAGCCACGATCGTATGGTAAGTATAAGATTGAGAAAGTTTATAAAGGAAATGAAGCAAAACAAGAGTTTCAGAAGGCTTTGAACCAGTTAAACTACTACAAGCTGAAAACCTTAGCAGATGTTGATAGAAAATTTGACCTCCACACAAGGGAAGTTATCATCATTAAAGACGAGCATGGGCTTGTTTATAATCTACTCCAAAGCAATGGGAGCAATGTGATTTTAGCCAATGACTTGATGGATTTGGTTACCTATAGTGATCATTCAGAGAGCTTTAAGAAGAATGCTATTTTTCACAAGACAGAAATTCCCAAAGTGCTAGTTGGGAAATGGAAAATTGAGCGTTCTTATGATGATGAAACCAATTATCTTGAATTAAATGCTCGTGGTATTCTTACTTATAGCGAATTTGATAGTAGCGAAGGAACGGCTTTTTATAGCCTAGAAGAGCTCCAAAAGATGCCTTCAACTAAGTTTGATCAAGAAAAGACAGCTGACAAAGTGAAAGAGGCCTATGAAGATCTTCAAGATGCGGTCGATTCTCAAGATTACCAGCTAACTAGTATGAAAGACGTGTACAAGCAACTAGGATCTGATTTTTATTATGTCCCTGTAAATGGAGGGAAGACAGTCCTTGTTTTCACAGAAGACTATCATTTAGTTGAAAAATTGGAAAAAGTGAAATAAATCAGAAGGGCCGAAAGGTCCTTTTCATTTATTTTCTGAAAATCACAAAATAAACCATGGATTTGTGGTATAATATGGTTAGTTTTTATAATGAATCAATAAGGGGGATATGATGAATCAAAAAGATTGGGTTGAATACTTTGAAGCGGTTAATGGTCGCAAGCCAAGTATGCAAGAATTTCAAGAAGCGCGTGAAAAAGGGGAGTTTGTCGTAGAGCGAAAAGAAGCACCAGCTCCATCAACTGAAGCGCAGGCTCCTTCTCAGGAAGCACCTGTTGTACCTAGTGCGCCTCTTTCACAAGAGCAGACGGGTTTTGTCCAACCACAACCATCTGCGAAAACCTTGCAACCTGTGCCAAGACCGAAAAAATTGACATTTTCTTTCAATAAACAAACAAAGATTGGGGTCGCAGTTGCGGGACTTGTCGCAGTGATTGCTCTTGCTTGGTTCTTTTTCTTTTCAGGTGGACCAAGTCTAGATGGGGTTTGGTTGAGAAATACGGATTCTAGTCCGGTTACTTATGAACTAAGTGGAAAGAAACAAAAAGTCAATGGTGGTGAGACCATCAAAAAGGTTCTCAAGGGGAATGAAGCGAAAAAAGAATTTAATACAGCACTTTCTTTGTTAAATGCGACGGACTTGCATTCACTTGCGGATGTCGATAAGAAATTTAACCTGAAGACGACAGAAATTGTTGTTATTAAGTCTGGTGGGAACACACGCTATAACTTGCTCCAAAAAGACGGAAGCAATATTATTTTAAGAAATGATTTATTCGACTTGAAAACTTATAAGTCATACAAAGGAAACTTTGAAGATAATTTGGTCTATCACAAGGTTGAAACACCAAAGGCCATGGTTGGAAAATGGAAGAATGTGACAGAAGGAGATAATACAACTGTTCAGATTTCAGATCATGGAATTATAAGTGATAAGTATTACGATAACAAGGCTTACGCATTCTATTCTCTAGCTGATCAAGAAAAGTATGATGGAGACACGACTTCTAAAGAAGAGATTGAACACACATTTGACGTAATTCAAGAAGCGGTGAAATCAGAAGGCTATCAAGTGAAGAGCGCTAAGGAAGTCTATATACAAGCTAATTCAAATTATTGTTTCGTACCTGTCAATGGTGGAAAAAATATACTCGTCTTACGTGGTGGTAATGAATTTGCCGCTAAATTAGAAAAAGTGAAGTAATGAAAGGACCGCAAGGTCCTTTTTGTTTCCAAACTTCTTACTGAAAACTATTCATGTCTAGGCAAAAATATGGTAAAATGGATAAGATATGTCTGAGATGTTTATGGTTTCTCAGTCGACTACAGGTAATGGAGTAGAAAATGCAAAATAGACCTATTATTATTGGTGTTACTGGTGGCTCTGGTGGTGGAAAGACCAGTGTGTCTCGTGCCATTTTGGCCAATTTCCCGAATGAAAAGATTGCCATGATTGAGCATGATTCCTATTACAAGGACCAAAGTCATTTGACCTTTGAGGAGCGGATCAAGACCAACTATGACCATCCTTTTGCCTTTGATACGGATTTGATGATTGCGCAGATCAATGAACTCTTGGAAGGTCGTCCAGTGGATATTCCAACTTATGACTATGCAGAGCATACGCGCAGCAGCAAGACCTATCGTCAGGAACCTCAGGATGTCTTCATCGTGGAAGGAATCTTAGTTCTTGAAGACAAGCGTCTTCGGGACTTGATGGACATCAAGATTTTCGTTGATACGGATGATGATGTGCGGATCATTCGCCGGATCAAGCGCGATATGGAGGAGCGTGGCCGGAGTCTCGATAGTGTCATTGAGCAATACCTTGGTGTGGTAAAACCGATGTATCACCAGTTCATCGAGCCAACCAAGCGCTATGCGGATGTGATCATTCCTGAGGGCGTGACCAATACGGTTGCGATTGACTTGATCACAACCAAGATCGAGAAAATCCTCAACGAGGCGCGTGAAGGAAAATAAAGATAGGGAGCAAGAGGGCAATCGCTCTCCAATCCTTTCACATTAGTTGAATAATTGAATGTCGCAGTAGTTGGTGAGACTCTTCATTCGCTAAAAGACTCGAAAGAGTTCTCAATCAATGTTGCGGGAGTGGTATGAGAAATGTTTTTTAATATTCTGTACCACTCCCTCTTTTTCCTAGGGAGAATGGAAATGAAAAGGGAGTTTCATTCGCGGACCAAGGCGTTCGCTTGTTTATTGACCATGTGTGCTGGTTTTTCAGATGCTTATACCTTTATTTGTCGGGGTGGGACCTTGGCGGCAGGCCAGACGGGAAATGTGGTCTTTCTATCGGTTGGTTTGATCGGCCAGCAGATCTCAGATGTAGAAGTGAAGTTAGCCACGATGCTGGCCTTTATGCTGGGGATCTTTTTAATGACGGTCTTGCGTCGCTTGATTGATAATTCAGTCTGGCGCTTGAGTACCCTAGTGCCCTATATCCTCACAACTTTGGTGACGGGATTTTTGCCAGCATCGGTAAAAAATGTCTTCATCGTGCCTTTTTTTGGCCTGAGTTTGGGAATCGTAGCGACCTCATTTGGAGAAGTAGGTAGCTATGCCTACAACCACTCTTTTATGACCGGAAATCTCAAGAAAACCATGGTAGCTTATGGAAATTTTGTTAGAGACAGGGAGATGAAATTCCTCTGGGAAGCCATCTTTATGACCTGCTTGATCGGGAGTTTCGTCTGTGGGGCCATTTTTTCGACCTACTTGATCCAGTTTTATGGACTAAAGACGATTTGGCTGGTGGCCATCATCTTGACCATCTTTTTAATCTATCGGGCCATTCAATATTTTGAAGTCTTTCACTTCAATCGGCGAGGCGACATGAATAGATAAAATCATTTTTAGAAGAATGAGTTAAATGATTCTGCAAAGAAATAAAACTGAGATTTCATTTTTAAAATGAATCAAGAATATATTGAAACTTTCCGCCGTGAGAAAAGTGCTAGAAACACGATTGTTTCTAGCACTCGGAATTATTGAGACCTTAGGCTCAATAATTAGTCATGGAA
>CAUCUH010000092.1:0-6206 GCA_958445905.1 uncultured Streptococcus sp. | reverse complement strand
GAACATTAGCAGAAGCCTCGCTTTCTGTGATCGTCCCATCTCCAAGATTCCAGCGGTGAAATTTGACGCGTTCAATGGCTGGCAATTCCAACTGATCGATCTTGTCAAAAGCTTTTTTTCGTAAATCTTGCAGCCAGCTTGGCTCAGCATGCAGTTCCGAAAAGAGGGTAATATTTTCAATACTCATTTTTTTCTCCTAATAAAGATACTATCTGTTTGATTTTATGACAACATTAGATCACTTGTCATCAGGTTATAGTTCTTCTTTATAGTCGTAACCGAGTTCTTCTGCGAGTTGGGCATATCCTTCACGTTCCAAGCGTGCAGCCAATTCTGGCCCACCTGAAAGCACAACACGACCTTCCATCATCACATGAACGACGTCAGGAGTAATATAGTTCAACAAACGTTGGTAGTGGGTGATGATCATAGCTCCAAAACCTTCACCTCGCATTGCATTAACCCCTTTAGATACGACCTTAAGAGCATCGATATCCAAACCAGAGTCAATTTCATCCAAAAGGGCAAATGTTGGTTCCAACATCAACAATTGAAGGATTTCATTGCGTTTTTTCTCACCACCTGAGAAGCCTTCGTTCAAATAGCGTTCTGCCATTTCTTCTTTCATATTGAGCAATTCCATCTTTTCATCCAATTTTTTGATGAAATCACGAATAGAGATCTTATCGTCCTCTTCTTTACCAGCATTCATGGCTGCACGTAAAAATTCTGCATTGGTAATTCCTGGGATTTCTGAAGGGTATTGCATGGCAAGGAACAAGCCCATCCGTGCACGTTCGTCTACTTCCAATTCCAAGATGTTGACACCATCAAACAGAATCTCCCCTTTGGTTACTTCATAATTTGGGTTTCCCATAATGGCAGCTGACAGAGTAGATTTCCCTGTTCCGTTTGGTCCCATGATGGCTGCGATCTCACCAGTTTTTAGGGTCAGGTTTACACCTTTTAAAATTTCTTTGCCTTCAATTTCAACGTGAAGGTCTTTAATTTCTAATGTCGACATTGTATTCCCTTTCTTTTTACTTTGAAGTCTAGAAGGTTCTCAAAGCATTGATTCCTTCATCACAAAGTATTTTTTTACCTTTCAAGTATATCAAAAAAAAGCCTAAATGGCTTTTCTTTTGATTAGAACTATTCTTATTTAGTTTTTTCTTTTCGTTTTTGACGAACTTCCTCTCGATAAGAAGAATTCCCTATATAGCGCAGAACATTTAACAAAGGACTATGATGTGGCCCCAATACCCCAATCAATTCTGCTAACAACTCTACTCCAAACAAGAGCCCGATCACTAGTAGGACGCCCCCAATGCGACTCGAGATGTTGAGCAAGAGAGAAATCAAGGAGAAGATCATCGAAATTCCATAGATCACAAGTACAGTTCCCCGATGTGTCAAGCCCAGAGACAGAAGTCGGTGGTGCAAGTGATTGCGATCCGGTTTATAAAATTTTTGACCAGACAGGGTCCGACGGATAATGGCTAAAAAGGTATCTGTAATCGGTACTCCGAGGATAATCATTGGGGTGACTACCGCAACTGCCGTTGCATTTTTCAAGCCTTGCAAGGACAAGACAGAAATCATAAATCCGATAAACAAGGCACCGGTGTCTCCCAAATAGAGAATGGCCGGATGGTAGTTAAAGGGAAAGAAACCTGCAATGGACGCAACCAAGACAAAGATGGTCATGGTCAGAAAGAGATTGGGTACTGGTAGAAAGAAATAGGACACAATCCCCATTGTCACCAAGGAAATAATAGAGACCCCACTCACCAATCCATCTAATCCATCAATCAGATTGACCGCATTGGTAATGGCAACAATCCAAATCACTGTCAAAAGATAAGATAGCCATGGTTCAAAATGAAGTAAGGGACCACCAAATGGAATCTTGAAATCATTCAGCCGAAAATCTGTCAAAAACCAGACTAGACTCGCTGCCAGCAGGATACCGATCATCTTTTTCTTGGCTGACAACTCTTTTACATCATCGATCAAGCCTGTAAGAGCGATAATCCATCCCGCTCCTACGACCGGCAAGGTATAGGACAAGTAACTTTTGATTGGTGCGGTAGTGGATGTCAGCATAGGAATAAACACAAGAGTCGCAATTGAAAAAGCAATCACAATAGACAGTCCACCCGCGCTTGGCATGGGCTTGGTATTGATCCGACGCGCATTCGGATAATCTACGGCATCAATCTTAAAGGAGAATAGGCGAACCAAGGGCGTCAATACCAAGGCAATCATAAAAGTTCCAATCAGCACCAGAACAAATTGCAAGGAAAAGGACATCATAAGCTAGCAACTTTCTTCAAATTCTCAATCGCACCAGACACCATTAATAAATGACCATGTTCCTGCAGAACGGCCCGTGTCACTTCTGAATCATCCGCATACTCCCGAATGATAGCAAGTAACCAGGTTGGATATTGATTTGGTTGATCCTCTGTATCGATCAAGACAGTTAAATAATAATCAGATCCCATTTTGTATAATTCAGAGGTATCCACTGGAAAGCTGACCGTTTTTGAAAAGGCAACTGCTTGCTGGATATTTGAAAAACGCAAAATGTAATAAATATACTGACTTACTGGTGCTTCAGATGTCGAATCTTGTTCTTGATTGTCCCGCAACTCTTCTTGTTCCAAATGGTGAATGGCTTCTGCATCCCCTTTTGTCTTATCAGAGATTGTTTTTTCCAAGGTTTTGATAAATTCATCTGGCGTCATGCGCGACAACTCTTCCATATCAGGAAGATCTGACAAATCCTCAAAATCCAATTGTTGGTCAATTTTTGATTTGGTAACAAAAACATCCAATTTATCTGGTTTTGGTGTCACACGGAAACTCAGCATCCCGCTATCCAGGAAGCTTTCAGGCATTTCGAGCTCATCCAAAATAGTGTAGAAAAATTCTTCTGTTTTTTCTTGTGGGACAAGGAAATCAGCAATTTCCATCCCACGTTCTTCTAAGTCTTCTAGTTGGATTGTGATCTTAATTGTTGAATCACTAATTTGCTTCATCTTCATAGCATAACCTCATACTTCTAGTTTTACTATTATACTAAAAAATTGGATAGAATTCAAAAAAAGGATGCATCGAAAAGAGGTCGGGACAAAAGTCTCCAACCTCGAAAAATAATTTGATCGAGTTCAACCGATCTCTTAGAAAATAACACGGAAGAGTCCATACAATAGCAAGATGGAACCAAGAACGATCCGGTATTTCCCAAAGACGGTGAAATCATGATTTTTCACATAATCTGTCAAGAAGCGGATGGCGTACATGCTGACCACAAAGGCCACTCCCATCGCTACCAGTAGAATAAAGAGTTGCCCCAGTGCTAGTGAATGCCCGCCAAGAGCGAATTTCCCAACCTTTAAGAGGCTAGCGCCAAACATGGCTGGGATCCCCAAATAAAAGGTAAATTCTGTCACCACTGGGCGGCTAACACCATTGATCAAGCCACCTACAATCGTAGCACCTGAACGGCTTGTTCCTGGAAATAGCGATAAAACTTGGAAGAGTCCGATATAAAGAGCTGTTCGATAAGGTAGCTTATGCAATTCCGTTACTGCTGGCTCAACTTGTTCCCGTCTTTCCAGATAGATAAAGGCAATCCCGTAGGTGATCAACATAATCGCAACGGAAATCGAATTGTGAAAATGCGCCTCAAACCAATCATCTAATTTAAAAACAAAGACAAGCGGGAGCGTTGCAACCGCAACTTTTGCCCATAATTGCCAGGTCCGCCGTACTTCGATTGGAGATTTACCAGGTTTGAAGGGATACAATTTATCGAAATAAATCACCACAACCGCTAGAATCGCACCCAATTGGATCACGACATTGAACATCTCCATAAAGGCTGGATCTTGATTTTTAAACTGCACAAAATCCTGTAACAGAATCAAGTGACCTGTACTTGAGATCGGCAACCATTCTGTAATCCCCTCGACAATCCCAAAAAGAACCGCCTTGATTAATTCGATCAGAAACATCTTTTTCTCCTAAACTTACATTTGCTCTATTATATCATAAATCTATGGACTGGACCAGGCCTTCTAAACTAGAAGGGAAAGAGCGACCAAGACCATTCTTAGTGCTACTTAGAAGGCACCAAAGCCTCCTCCGCCTCCTCCGCCAGAGAAACCTCCTCCACTACCAGAGGAAACTGTGAAATGACTAGCTGTCGATGCTGTCGATCCATAGGTAGACATGGCATGACTTGAGTGGGTCACATCATGATAGAACGGGGTGTAAACGAAGGCGTTTAAGGCTTGATTTTCTAAATGAATATTCCGAAGTTTCATGACCTTTGTGACCTGATCAGCTACACCATACAAGGCCGCATAGACCAATAAGCGATTCCATAGGACCAGAGACTGCAACTCTGCATCGTTGAGGTGGGCAATCTCTTTCAACATCCGACCAAAACTATCCCAGTAATAGCGTTGCTCAGCACCCGCAAGATTGACAACACCATCTCGTAGGCAGGCTTTAAAGACACCATTGAAGCGCACTGGCATAAACCAAAGTGTGAGGATCCCTATCAAACAAGGAACAGAGAACCAACCCATCCCAAAGATGGCAAAGATTTCTGCTCCAAGAGCGATAAACCAAGCAGCCCAACCAAAGAAGAGACTTCGTCTAGCTTGCGCTTCTTCTTTTGCCTCTAAAGGGCGATAGTAGCTTGGCAAATGGAGATCTTCCACCTTGCGATGAACATCTCTGGCCACTTGGTTGACAGCCGTATCAAAACGACCCTGAGCCCAACTTCCTAGTGAACGAATGGCATCTTGATCTGCTTTTTTGGCATGTTTGTATACATCATCACTAAATTTATAATTCTCAAAGAGACGGTTAACAGGACAGGAAACTTGATCCCCAAAAGCCATATTCATAAAGGAGCGTTCAAAATCATCCACATGTCCATGAGACTTCCTGGTCAAAACGACTTCATTTCCTTGTTGCTCGTAGACAATCACTCCACGATCCATCAGATCCAGCAAAGTAGCTTGAAGCATTTTTTCAAATGTAAACACCGGCGGAGTCGCCTTCTCTTTATTAGTCGGGGAGGCCTCGTCTAATTCGGCTGAATAAACAACTGAGCTCATGACAAGAGGTGCAATGTCCTGTGGAATTTCATAAAGACGAGTATCAGTCGGATAGGTCACACCAGGCCAAATCATTTTTTTGAACCGATTGCGACCCAAGAGAGAAAGAAGCCAGAGTGCAATAATGAAGGCTGGCAAGATCCAGTTCCAAAACATGCGTGTCCAGTATTTTTCCTGTTCAATTTTAGCTTGGTTCTTGTGAAATTCATCCAATTTGGTTAATCCTGTATTTCGACCAGAATCATACAAAGTAGTTAGATCTGACTTCAACCAGTAACCATACAACTCCACAGCCTTTCCTTTGCCTAGGTTATAGAAAGTGGCAGAATAGATTCCATCTTCTTTCTTTACAGTCACATCCGGTCCCATAAAGGCTGTATGGATATACAGTTCCGATTGGGCATTAGCTGGTGCAAACTTAGGGATGACACGAAACTGAACTTCGTCCACCTTCTGATCGCCATCTGTGATCGGTTTCCAGTTCAACTCCAAGATATCCTTATGTGAATAGAGGAGATTTTTTAATTTCCATGTAACTTTAATTTTGACAGTATCTGTCGCTACACCACTGTTATAAATTTTCACTCGGTAGCCATCACCTAGATTCGTAATCTCGGGTTCTCTTTGAAGCTCACGACCTTCCACCTCAACCTTTGGCGGTATCTCAATTGCAAAGCCTTGTGGCATATTCCCCGCAGTTCCTAGACTGACATACTGCCCTCTATAAGAATCTTTGAAATAATAAACCAGTTCTTCCTCATAGGTGGCGTCGTCCCAAGTGTCCAAGGTCAAGGTTCCACCATAGTAAAGCACATCATAAGATGGACTAGATGCATGGACATTCTGACTGACAAAAAGGCAGGCCAGAAAGGCGAAAAAAACATACAAATACTTTTTCATTTGATCACGCTCCTTTGTATTATTATAGCATTTTTTAAATAAAAAGAGGACCATGTTTGAAATGCAGCCTATTTTACTGTACAATAGGAGAAGTTAAAATAAGGAAGAGGAGAAAAAATGAAAAAAACATTATTCGCGCTCTTAACAGGGCTTTTCATTTGCCTGGGG
>CAUCUH010000091.1:0-6280 GCA_958445905.1 uncultured Streptococcus sp. | reverse complement strand
GAACTCAACTGGTAATCTAGCTGGCTCAATCTTGAAATTGAAAGATGGATTAAAAAATGTTGTAGAGTGGGGGATTGCTAACCCTCACGAAGCAGTGATGATGGCCAGCCTCAATCCGGCAAAATCAGTTCATATTGATGATGTTTGTGGTCAAATCCGTGAAGGATATGATGCGGACTTCATCGTACTTGACCAAAATTTGGATCTGGTTGCGACCTATCTCGATGGGGTCAAACGTTACCAGGCGACGAATTAGATTCAAGAATCGAAGATAGAATACTTCCTCTCTAGGTCATACCTAGAGAGGTTTTTGTTTACCAATGGTAGTGCAATTTTGTGAATGCTGTCTTTTCATGCTATAATGGGAATTGAAATGTGAGGTAGCTTATGAAGGCAATTGATATACGTTTTTTATTGATGGGAATTTTTTTCTTGCTCTATGGGATTGTAAGAAAAAATATCTTTATTGTGATCGTTGGTGGGTCATTTTTACTCTATAGTTTTTATAGCAAGAAGATGGAGCCAACCAAGAAAAATATTTTTAAGCCAGAGCTCAAGCTTCGAGGGCCTAAGAAACCGAAATCGAAGAAAGGAAAGAAAAAATGAATCATTATCGTTTAAATAATGGGGTGGAGATTCCTGTATTGGGATTTGGGACGTGGAAAGCAGCGGATGGAGAAGAAGCCTATCAAGCTGTCTTAGCTGCTTTAAAAGCAGGTTACCGCCATATCGATACAGCTGCGATTTATCAGAATGAAGAGAGTGTGGGTCGGGCCATTAAAGACAGTGGTCTTGCGCGCGAAGACCTGTTTATTACCACCAAACTTTGGAATACTCATCACACCTATGAAGACGCTCAAGCTGCTTTGGAAGAGTCTCTTGAGAAACTAGGCTTGGACTATGTAGATCTTTATTTGATTCATTGGCCAAATCCAAAACCTCTTCGAGAAAATGATGCTTGGAAACAACGAAATGCTGAGGTTTGGCGGGCAATGGAAGATATGCTAGCTGCTGGCAAGGTTCGAGCTATTGGTATTAGCAATTTTCTGCCTCATCATTTGGAAGCCCTCCTTGAAACAGCTCGGGTCATTCCGTCTGTGAACCAAATTCGTCTAGCACCTGGGGTTTACCAAAGCGAAGCCATTGCAGCGAGTCGTAAGCATGGCATTTTACTAGAGGCTTGGGGACCTTTTGGCCAAGGAGAATTGTTCCAAAATGAACAAGTAAAAGAAATGGCTACTAAATATGGAAAGACGGTCGCTCAACTAGCCTTGGCTTGGAGTTTGCAAGAAGGTTTCCTTCCACTGCCAAAATCGGTTACACCTGAGCGGATTGCGAGTAATTTAAATTGCTTTGATTTTGAATTGACGGCAGATGATATGGAACTCCTTCGCCATCTTCCGGTTGAAGCAGGTGCACCAGATCCAGACACCAAAGATTTTTAAGAAAGAATATCTATTCATTAATGAAAACCGAGGACAGTTTCGTTCTCGGTTTTTAAAATCCTTTCAATGATTAAATAATTTTAAAACTCCAACAAAAACAGATGTTCTATAATACTTTCCCATTCTAATTTACAATTTTCCGAACGAAAATAAATTAATAGTTAGTAACATTCGTGAATGTTACATTTGTGTTACAATTTGTTTTTTGAATGAATTTTCAGATAATTTTGCGTTATAATAGTTACTATTAAAATAAAAGGGGAGTTTCTATGAATAGACAAGAACGTTTTTCATTAAGAAAATACAAATTTGGTGTAGCCTCAGTTTTATTAGGGGCTGTTTTGGTATTTGGATCTGCACAAGCGAGTGCTGAAGAACAAGCGGCCAGCCAAACGAGTGCTGGAACACAGCTTGTAGCCACTACTCAACAGGCACCTGCTGAAGAAGAGCATTCACAAGCAATAGAAGCAAGTACAGCAGTTGCTAGTGAGAAAGTAGAAGTTGCAAAAGAAGCAACAGTTGCTGAAAAGACAACGAATACAACAGAAG
The DNA here is from genome assembly GCA_958445905.1 of uncultured Streptococcus sp. Taxonomy (GTDB): domain Bacteria; phylum Bacillota; class Bacilli; order Lactobacillales; family Streptococcaceae; genus Streptococcus. The sequence goes on along the minus strand of CAUCUH010000091.1, from coordinate 4,286 downwards.
CAGCTCATATTGAAAAAACAGAAGCTCCGAAAGAAGCAGCTACTGTTCCAGAAACAAAACCGGAAGTAGCAGAAAAACCTGTAGAAAAAGCAACAGAAGTGGCTTCTGCGACAAGTTCGGAAACCACTGAGCGTCATGATGTGGCCGAAAAGCCTCAAAGTATTGGAAGTGACGAAATCATTACTGTTCCCCAAACCTGGAAGCAAGGCTATAAAGGGGAAGGGATGGTTGTCGCCGTCATCGACTCTGGTTTGGATGTGAACCACGAGGTTCTTCGGATTACCGATCCTTCAAAAGCTAAGTTTAAAAACCAAGGAGAAATCGAAGCTGCTAAGAAAGCAGCAGGAATTGATTATGGTAAATGGTACAATGACAAAGTTGTATATGCCTATGACTACTTTGATGGTACCGACAATATCAAAGAGGCCGAAAGAGATTCTCATGGGATGCACGTTACAGGGATTGCAACAGGGAATCCTGATAAAGAAGCAGGAAACGGAGAAAAGATCTATGGTGTAGCACCAGAAGCGCAAGTTATGTTTATGCGTGTCTTCTCAGATCGCCAAAAAACAACGGGATCTGCTCTTTATGTAAAAGCAATTGATGATGCTGTAGCTCTTGGTGCAGATACTATCAACATGAGTCTTGGTTCTACGACTGGTTCTACGATCAATGCGGATTCAGATATTGTGGATGCCATTAAACGGGCGCGCGCTAAAGGCGTATCTGTCTTAATTTCTGCAGGAAATAGCAATAGCTTTGGAAATGGTTACTCAAGACCTTCTGCTGAAAATCCAGATTATGGTTTGGTCGGAAATCCTTCAACAGTAGAGGACTCCATCTCTGTTGCTTCTATCAATAATAATGTTATTACGACAGAAGTGTTTGAGGTGAAAGGTCTAGAAGGCAATGCGGAAGCGGATAACGGTAAGTTTGATTACAGTAAATCTGCTGCAGATGCTGATTTTGAAAAAGGCAAAGAGTACGAATATGTGTCAGTTGGTCTTGGAAAAGAAGATGATTTCAAAGACTTGGACCTTACCGGTAAATTGGCCTTAATCCAACGTGGGGAAATTCCATTCTCAGAAAAGATTGCGAATGCCTTCCATCATGGTGCAGCAGGAGCTTTGGTCTACAATAATGTGGAAGGATCGAACCTTGGAATGGCAATTGAAGGAGATGCGAAAAAGATCCCATCTGTCTTTATTTCAAAACGTTATGGGGAAGCTCTTAAGGCAGGTTCCTACAAAATTGTCTTTAACAATACTATGGCCAACCGTCCATCTCCAGAAGCAGACCAATTGTCTGATTTCTCAAGCTGGGGAGTGACAACCGATGGTCAGTTGAAACCAGATGTCACAGCACCTGGTGGGAATATCTTCTCTTCTTTAAATGACAATACCTACGGGGATATGAGTGGTACTAGTATGGCCTCACCTCACGTGGCAGGTGTCGCCGCCTTGGTCAAAGAATACCTTGTGAAGCATCACCCAGAATTAACTCCAGAACAAGTTTCTGCAACTGTCAAAGCCTTGATTATGTCTACGGCTAAACCACATGTTAACAAAGAAACCGGTGTCTATACGTCTCCACGCCAACAAGGAGCAGGGGTTGTCGACACAGCCGCAGCCGTTTCAACAGACTTGTATGTGACTGGTGAAAACAACTATCCAAGCGTCACTCTTGGAAATGTTGGAGATAGCTTTACCTTTGATGTTACGGTTCACAATATTTCAGATACCGATCGTACCTTGAAAATGTTGGTGAATACTGACACAGATGAAGTGAAGGATGGTAAATTTACCCTCCGTCCACGTAAATTGACTGAAACAGCTTGGCCTGAAGTAACTGTGAAAGCTCATAGCTCTGAAACGGTTACGGTGAAAGTCGATACAAGTAAATTCACAGAAGAATTGAGCAAAGAAATGCCAAACGGCTATTTCCTTGAAGGATTTGTTCGCTTTGTTGATCCGGCTGATGATGGAGATGTGGTCAGCTTGCCATTTATGGGATTCAAGGGAGAATTCCAAAATCTTCCCGCTGTTGAAAAGCCAGTCTATGATTTGGTTCGTGAAGGAAAAGATGGATTCTACTACCATATTCCAAAAGATTTGAATATCTCTTCTAGTGCGAATGTTTCTGCACTCGTCACCCAGCAAAATGACTTCCTTCTCACTCAAGGAAAACGAGACGGTCGTCGGATTACAGTCCTTGGTATTGACGAAAATGCAGAAGGAACTCACACCCTTCAACTAGATGAAAACGGAAATGTTCGCATTGCCATTTCACCAAATGAAGATGGAAATAAAGATTTCGTCGAATACAAGACAGTTGCCCTTAGAAACATTGAAAACCTTCGTGCAACTGTTTATGCAGCAAGTGATACGGAACATAAAAATCCATTGTGGGAAGGAACTCCATCTGACCATCGTAAGAACTTCTTCAACGGTGACCAAAAGAATCCACGCAGCTACACATTAGATAATACTGCTTGGAATGGTATTGATGCGAATGGGAATGCAGTAGCAGATGGTCTATATGATTATGTCATCCATTATACCCCAATGGTTCCTGGAGCTGAGGAGCAATCAACGACCTTCAAGGTTCGGGTTGATACTCAAAAACCAGTGATTACATCTGGCTATATTCGCTTTAAAGACGGAGCACAACAGTTTGTTGCACGTAAAGCCAAAGATGTTGGTGAAGGCGGTATTTTGACAGAAAAACTAGTTTATGTCACACCATTTGATGAACAAGGAACGATGGTCCAAACCAGTGAAGATAAGAATGGTACTCGTGCGCTTGAAAATTACCATGTGATCAAGGCCAATACAGATGGTAGCTTCGATCTTCCTGAAAACATCGATAAGAAGAATATCTACTACTATGTAGAAGACTTTGCGGGGAACGTAGATTATGTTTCACTAGCTGATTTAGTTCGGGATCAAAATAGTGGTCGGGTTCAAATCGCAGTTCGTGACGCTAAAACGAACAAAGCTTTGGATACTATGTATGTTTACCGAATCAAAGATAGCAATGGTCAATATGTATCAGTTGACAAGACAAAAGATATTAACTTCTTGAACTTTGGTCATTACACTGCAGAAATCTTTACTTATGATCGTACAGAAGTGAAATTTGTCAGCAGCTTGACCCAAGAATTTGATTTGACAGAGGATAATAGTTTCCAAACGATTGCTTTTCTTGCCAATACTTTAGAATATGCACCAGTTAGCATCAGCTTTGATCAACCGGTTTCAAAAGCAGCTACGATCGTATTAAAAGGGGCAGATGGTGAAAACTTTGTCTTGCCTGCTGAAAAATATGGTAAAAATGGCTTTGGTAAATCTGTAGCGACTGGTCAATATACCTTGGTTGCAACTCTTCCTACAGGCTATGAACTAGCTGAGGAAGCACCAGTGATCTCAGTTGTCGCAGGGCGTAACAACAATTATCGTATTGGAGTGATCTCAAAAGTGGATCTCTTAGCTGCTTTGAACAACCAAGCAGATGTTACAAAGACAGCGCAATACTTCAATGCCAGTGTGGATAAGAAGGAAGCCTATGATCAAGCCTTGCAAGCGGCCCAAGCAGCCTTGACCAACAAGGTTAGTCAAGAGCAAGTCAACCAAGCTCTAGCTAGTCTTGAAGCTGCCAGCCAAGCTTTGGATGGGAAAGATTCAAACGTTGCGGCCTTGAAAGAAGCGATGCAGGCTTACGATGCCACTACTAAAACTGGTCGTTATGCCAATGCCAAAGAAAAAGTACGTCGCGACTACGATCGTGCTTTCCAAACAGTTGCCTTGCTTGCAGTTGATCCAACTGTGAAACAAGAACAAATCAATCAAGCACTTGCTGAGCTTGGCCGTGCGGAAGGAAAATTAAACGGGAAAGCAACTGATTTTTCAAGCCTTGAAAAATACATCAAGGAAGAATTGAAGTTCCAAGAAAAGAATGCTAAATTCATCTATGCTGGAAATGAAGAAAAAGAAGCTTACCTAGCAGCCTTCAAGGATGCGCAAACTATCCTTTCAAATCCAGGAGCAAGCCAACAAGATGTGAAAGATGCTTTGACAGCCTTGAAGAATGCCAAGAAAAAACTTCATGGTAAAAAACCAAAAGCTGCAAGACGTCCATAAGAAAAACAACATTGTTTGTTAGCCTAAAATCCGTATGAAACGATTGTTTCATGCGGATTTTAATTTACAAGTTACTAAAAATCTGCTATAATTCTAGTCAAGAAAGAAGGGCTTACGGCGTTTTTCTAGCGAGCTTGGGATAGTGAG
>CAUCUH010000090.1:0-6303 GCA_958445905.1 uncultured Streptococcus sp. | reverse complement strand
CCCGTTGTTTTTGCCCACCAGAGATTTCGTAAGGGTATTTTTCAAGCAGTTGGTGAATGCCCAACTCTCGACTGACGCTCTCCACCTTGCTCATCATTTCCTTGACCGGTCTACGAGAAAGCACCAGAGGCAGGAGGATATTGTCCTTGACAGACAAGGTATCGAGCAGGTTGAAATCTTGAAAGACAAAGCCTAGTTTTTCGCGACGGAAGCTGGACGCATCCTTGTTCTTGATGGTTGAGGTGTCCGTGCCATTGAGGTAGACCCGCCCTTCGGTCGGCTGGTCTAGCATGGCTAGGATATTGAGGAGGGTGGATTTCCCAGATCCTGATTCCCCCATGATGGCGACATATTCGCCTTTTTCCACGGTGAAGTGGATATCCTTTAAGGCTTCAACCTGAGTCCCTTGGAAGCGCGTTTTGTAGATTTTTTTGATGTGTTGAACGTCTAGTAGGGTCATGGTCCGTTCCTTTCTAGCTCGATAAAAGCTTCAATCCATTTTTACAAGTCTATTGTACTAAAACTGAAGTGCTTTCACCATAACATAACCTTACATTTTCCCCTTTATTTCTTACATTTTTGTAAGAAAGCAAAAAAACAGGCTAGGACAAAAGTCCTAGCCTCTTAATTGTTTTTGGATTGTCGAGCAAGACGCAGTGGTTGAGTGGGCTCTACTACGCTGATTTCATCAGCTTTTACAGCCCTACTCAACTGTGCGGAGGTGGGACGACGAAATCGAATTCTAACGAATGACCAATTTCTGTCCCACTCTCTATTTTCATTTATGAATTATTCATCATCTGAAGATGAAGAAAGATATGGTGAAATTGCTTGATAAGCATTTTCAAGAGCTTGTTTCATTGCATCACGAGAAGATTTCAATTGTTGTACAAAAATAGTACGCCCTTGTTCAGGAACAACTGTATCATCTGAACCACCAGTTGAAAGTGCTGAATCAAATTGAGTTTTTGATTCGTCCAGTGTCTTGAGAGCTGGCTCTACTTGTTTTGTATAAGTAGCTCTCTGTGCTTCTGGAATTTGTTGACCGATATCTTGTGCATTTTTTTTATAGTTATCCACTAATTTGCTATAAAGGGATTTCATATCACCAATTGTTTTGGCATTGTCGATTTCTTCATCTGTCACCAAGACAATTTCTGGAACATCAACAGAAGAGGTTGCTGATTTAGATGATTTTGATGAACTGCTTGATTTGCTTTCTGAAGTAGATGATTTTTCTACTTTGCTAGAAGAAGCTTTTGCATCTTTGCTTGATGAATCTGAAGCAGTTTTACCAGAACAAGCTGCTAACGTTGCAACTGACAAAAGAGCCACACCGGCTGTAAGAAGTTTATTCATATTTTTTCTCCTATAAATAAAGAATGAATATATTTTAAATGATTTTCCTTTAATTGTCAAACATTTTCTGTTTTTAAATGCCTATACACCGCTAATTATCACTAGTTTTTAACATATTTTCTATCCTAAAAAATATTGTTTATTTTGTATTTTTTATTCATATATTGAATAAACAAAACCAGAAAAACAGTCGTTTCCTGGTTTTTTCTTCTTTTTATTGATGAAGCAGTTGCGTAAATTCTTCTTGAAGTTCCTTGTTGTCCGTTGGTTTTAGATACATCTTTCCACCATTAGTCGTTGGAGAATGAAAGACAATACCTTCTCCTGTATCTGTAATGGCAAAGAAATAACTATGCACATCTGGATACTTGTCCCAATTGCTATAGCGTTCCACGATGCGGTATTTTGCATTTCCTTGACCAGTATCTGTATAAATGGCATCCATCTTACTATTTTCCCCTAGAGTATAGAGGTTGTCTGGTCCTACATCACCGCCAGCGATGCCTTTTTGATAGTTGGGTTGGCCCATCTTTTCGCCCCAGGTCTTCATAAATTCTGCCAATTTTGCTGATTTCTCAGCATTCCAAGGCGTTTTTTCCTGGCTTTGGCTATTTCCCGCCGATGGTGTGCTGTCAAAAGTTTGCCAGTCAAAACTCTTGAGATCCAATTTTTCCTCATCCGATTTTCCAAAGAGGCTATTCAGATCTGAACCAGGTACTTGGACCTCTTCTTCCTGGACTTTGGTCGCAGCTTGAGGCGCCTTTTCTATCCGTGAGAGCACAGCTACACCACGGCCAGTTCCTGACATCCAGCTGACTTCTAAGACTTCTCCTCCCTGATAGAGGGTCGTCGCATTGCGCGCTCCACCGTGTCCAGCGACGAAACCTTCAGCTAGTAGAGTCGGTTTTTGGTTCTTGAGGTAATAAACTCCTGTCACAAAGTAGCTTCCATCAGTCTGCTGATTGGCGATGATCATCTCATCTACCCCATCGTTATTTAAGTCCTTAAAGGCATAGCGAACGGCATCTGGCTGATTGATGATAGTCTCGATCACCCAGCTATTGATCATCCGATCTTCTTTGGCTAATGCATCATTCAATTTGGAAATAGCATCTAAATCTTTTGAAGTGGTAAAAATCTTTTGGTAGTCTGAAAAAACAGACTGGTATAATTGTTTGTTATCTGCTTTTTTCGCTTGTTTCTTTGCTGAGGTCTGGCTTGTTGCAGCCTCTTTTTTGGGACTGGACTGGCGTTGGTATCTTTGGTAACATCCTGTTAACATGACCATACTTGAAGCCACTAAGCCTAAGGGCATCCATTGTTTTCTTTTCATCTTTTCTCCTTTAGTCTCCCATGTTTTCATACTGATCTTTATTATACTAAAAAAAACATGAGGAAGGAATCCCTTCTTCACACTTAGTTTATTTTATTCGGTTTGGCACGACTATCCGTTTGACTTTCAATATGCTCTTTCACCAAGGCAACTACCTCATCATTGGTCGGAAGATCCGAGTGCTGGGCATCTTCCCCCGTCACCGTAATCTCCGTATAGCTAGCTGCTTGGTTTTGGTAGATATATTTCCCAGCAGAAACACTGGCATCTGGGACCAACTCATCTGAATCATAGGTGATGGTCCCTGCTACTGAATACATATGGAGGGTTGTCGGGATGGCTTCTTTTCCCTTGATAAAGTCAGCCAACATCTCAGATTTATTTTTGATATTGGTCTCCGTGAAATTGTAGGGAGTTCCAATCGTCATAAGGGTCTTGAGATCCACATCATAATTCCCTAGATAATTTTCAATAAAGGCTGTATAGATCAAGCCACCGTTGGAATGACCCAAGCCCTTAAAATTATTAAAATTATATTTTTCTTGAAGGGCTTCAAAGGCTTGATTGAATAGTTTAGCCTGCTTTTTAATGTTGCTATAACCATCTTTGTTGTTTTCAAAACCAACCACAATTACCGGCTCATTGTCCTTGGCATCAATACTACCACTATAGGTGATATGCCCATCATTCCAAACCTTAACCTTAAGTAGACTGTGTTTGGTTCCTTGGCGTTCTTGGTTGAGCTTGGTCACCAAACCATCAAAGCGGTTCTCTGTCGCAGAGCTTCCCGGGATCATGATGATGGGAGACAATTTCGAATTATAAAATTTCTCGATTCTTGAAACATTGGTCCGAGTCCAGCTATAAGAAGGAATGGCTAAAGCGATCAAGAAAAGACTGACCAAAGTGAGGACGATTGCTGTTTTTTTAGATGGCTTCATCGCTTTCTCCTTTCACTTTTAAATCTTTTCGGATACGATTTCCCATACGGACAAATGGTAGATAAAGGAGCACATCGATGGCAAAACAAAGGATACTGACAGCTAAAGCCCTCAAACTTCCTCCGGTTCCAATAAAAGCATAGAGAAGGCTAGGAGTCCCATCTGGCACCGGATAGACGGCTGCAGGCATCAGCTTGAAGCACAAAGCTACAGCTGCTATTCCCATATTCACCAAAGGGATCAATAAGAAGGGAATCACATATAGGAGGTTGAGAAGGACCGGTATTCCTACCATGAAAGAAGCCCCATTGTTAAAGAGACTTGGAAACAGACTGAGGAGGCTGACTTTCTTGTCCTTTTGACTTCGTGAAACCAGCAGGATCGCTACCAATAAGGCTAGAACTGCACCAATTCCAGCTACCATGCCAAAACTGCGGTACAAATTGGTCAAAGTATAGAGATGAGGAATCCCCGTCGTTGTATGATGGGTCACAGCGTAGGTGAGATTTTCCAAAGCAAAGTTATCATCCGCAATTGAGTTCAAGGCAAAGGCTTGACTATTACCAAACCAAGCAGATAGCCCACTAAATAGTCCCATGACAAAGGTGGACAGGAGATGATGACTGCTTACCGTTAGAGAAGCCAAGAACTGTCGGATAGTCTGAAAAATATTAAATTGATTTCCAAGAACCAAAAGAAGATTGAGGCTGACCCCTAGAACTAAGGACAAGAAAATGGGACGCACCGTCTTGGGCTGATAGATGAAATCCTTGTCCACAATCTGGTCGTCACTAGCCTTGGATAGACGAAAGATTTGCCCGATTAGATAGCCTAAAAAAATCGCTAAGACGATATTGGTCGTCGCAGGTAAGTTGATACGCGTCAGTTGCCCGTCATGGAGGGGGCCCACCAACAATTCCTGGGACCCTACAATCAAGCTGACCAAAAGAGCGGTGACACCTGCTGTCCCTGTACTTCTACCGTAGTGCCCAGCTGTGTATTTTCCAGCGAAGTAGGTCGCTAAAGGGCCTGCTAGCCCTCCTAGAAAGTCGGAAATATTACCGAGGACCTGGCTGATGGCCTGATCCCATGGCAACCAGCTATCCATCGAAAAGAGCTGATGGATATAGCCTCGATCGGAGAAGACCGATAGAGCGATCACCCGAATGATTCCTGAAAATAGAAAAAAAGGAAATAAGGAAACAAGGGTTTTCTGGGAAATTTGAATCAAACTTTTTTCTCGTAACCAGAAAAACTTCTGGACTAAATACTTGGTCATGGGGCCTCCTGTTCGAGTTGATTGACTTATTCACGTTTACTGCTTTCTTCTTATTATATCATACTGGCGATCCTTACCTTTCGTTTGGAGAGACGTCATCAGTTGAGAATGCTGTTAATATTTTCAAAACTGTTCAAAAACTCTTTGACAGGGGTCTTCATTTCCTCTATACTATTTGTTAGCTAATAAAACGATGGATCAGGTTGCCGTAGGTCTTGCTATGCTCCTAGCGATTGGAGCTGACGGAAAATCAAATCGTTCCCATGAATTTTCATCCGATTTTATACCATAGTCCATATCTTTAGGAATATTTAGGAGGAATCAGACACCGATGTCACAAGAAAAAATTTCAGCCAAGGTCCTATACGCTATTTTTGCAACAGGGATCCTTTCCTTTTGCGGGGTGGCTGGAGAAACTGCCATGAATATCACCTTCCCAATATTGATGAAGGAATTTGAGATCAATACCGCAACCGTCCAGTGGGTCACCACCATCTATCTTCTAGTGGTTGCCTGTGTAGTCCCCTTATCTGCCTACCTCAAGCGCTCTTTTAAAATGAAGTCCATCTTTTTAGTTGGAAATCTCCTATCTGTTTTAGGTGTTCTCATTGACTTCCTAGCTCCAAGTTTTGGCTTTGTGGTTTTGGGTCGATTGGTCCAAGGAATGGGGGTTGGTTTTGCCCTTCCTCTGATGTTTAATATCATTTTAGAGCAGGTCCCAAAACGCAAGATCGGTCTCATGATGGGAGTGGGGACCCTGATTACAGCTATCGCTCCCGCCATTGGGCCTACTGTCGGTGGTCTCTTGACAGCTAACTTCGGTTGGCGGTCCATCTTTTTGGTTCAATTCCCGATCCTTTTGGCTTCACTGGTTGCAGGGCTTCGCTCCATTGAGCAAATCAGTACAGTCAAACGGGAAACGCTTGATATCATGAGCCTTCTCGCCATTATTGCATCATTTTTAGGCTTGATTCTAGGCATTCACGGTCTCTCTGACCATGCTTTCTTTAGTTTTTCTGTCCTTGGCTGGCTGATGATCGGAATCTTGGGACTGGTTCTCTTAGTCTGGCGGTCCAATCAGTTGGAGAATCCCATTATCAACCTTGCCATCTTAAAGAACCATCTCCTTACTGGCCATGTTCTTGCCTTTTTCACTTTTCAATTAGGTTCTCTGGCCATGAGTTTCCTCTTGCCCAATTATGTCCAATTGGTCAACCACTCGAGCACCACACTTGCAGCTTTGATGCTGCTTCCAGGAGCCATCATTGGGGCTGGTTTTGCTCCCTTCTCCGGTCTCATTTTAGATAAACTAGGCGCCCGCAAACCAATTCTCCTTGGGGCTGGTTTGATCCTTCTGGCTCATTCCTTCTTCACACTCTTTGGCTTGATGC
>CAUCUH010000089.1:0-6306 GCA_958445905.1 uncultured Streptococcus sp. | reverse complement strand
CATCCAGGCCGTTGCAGAAGTGGTCTATCCCATCAAGCAACAGCTCTTGGTGGCTAAAAAAGATCGGCCTATTCGAACGGTCTATTCGCATCCACAGGCCTTGGCCCAAGGGAAGGCTTTTCTAAGGGCCCATTATCCGGATGTGTCCCTGGAAATGACGGCTTCAACAGCCTATGCAGCCCGCTATGTAGCAGAACATCCAGACTTGGAAATTGCAGCGATTGCCCCTCTGGCAGCAGCTAGTGAGTACGGCTTGGAAGTCCAGGCCAAAGACATCCAAGAAATCGAGGACAATTATACACGTTTTTGGATTTTAGGGGCAACAGAGCCAGCGATCTCAAAAACTTTAAGTCCGGCCCTTCAAAAAGTTAGCTTGGCCTTGACTTTGCCAAGTAACTTGGCAGGAGCCCTCTATAAAGGCTTGTCAACCTTTGCTTGGCGGGGGATCAATTTAACCAAGATTGAAAGTCGACCCCTAAAAACAGCTTTAGGAGAATACTTTTTCATTATTGACCTCCTAAACGAAGCGCCTGATCTTTTGCAATTTGCCTATCAAGAATTAGACAGTTTGGGCATTCAGACAAAAGTCTTGGGTCAGTATCAGGTCTATACCTTAAAAGATAACGGAATGGAGAAAAGATGAGTAACGAATCCAACTTTCTATCTCACCACGAGCGAAAGCGATTAGAGTACTTATACTCAAATTTTCATTATTTGAATGAACGAGAACAACTAGAATACAATTACCTGCTCAAGAAGAGCCAAGGAGCTTATGAGGAAGCAGAAGCCCTTCAACCTGAGGTAGACGCTACAGAAGAAGTGCAAGGTGAGATTGCTGAACCGATTGGGGATCTCCCTGTTTACCAATCACGTAGCAAAAAGTCTAAGAAGAAAGCAGTTGCTGCGACGAGCGATACCCCTAAGAAACCACGGAAAAAGATCCGCGTCAAACGGATTCTCAAGTGGCTTGCTCTCTTTTTCTTGCTCATTATCGGTGGCATGGTCTTCATGTTTGTGAAAGGCCTCAACAGTAAGCCGACAGGTCCAGATGCCAAACCGGCTGTCGTTGAGAAATTTAATGGCAAGAAGTCGCGAGATGGGGTCAATATCCTGATCTTGGGGACAGATGGTCGGATCGGTGAGAAGTCAGATGAGACACGGACAGACTCCATCATGGTGGTCAATGTCAATAACAAAGAAGGCAAGATCAAGATGGTCAGCTTCATGCGGGATACACTGGTCCATATCGATGGAGTCAGCCAGCAAAATATTCCTGAATATGATGGCTACTACGACCAGAAGCTCAATACGGCCTTCACTATCGGGGAGCAAAATAACAACCAAGGGGCTGAATTGGTCCGTCAGATGCTCAAAGATAACTTTGACATTGACATCCAATATTACGCCATGGTCGATTTCAAGACCTTTGCGACAGCGATCGATACCCTTTTCCCAAATGGGGTCGAGATGAATGCGCAGTTTTCAACGGTTGATGGTGAAAAGGTCAGTGAAGTAGAAGTTCCAGACGATTTGAACATGAAAGACGGTGTCGTTCCGCAGCAAACCATCAAGGTTGGAAAACAACGGATGGATGGCCGGACCCTTCTCAATTACTCGCGTTTCCGTAAGGATGATGAAGGAGACTTTGGTCGGACCCGTCGCCAGCAAGAGGTCATGTCCGCTATCATGCATCAGATCAAGGATCCAACCAAACTCTTTACGGGATCAGAAGCCCTAGGGAAAGTCTTTGCTATGACGTCTACCAATGTTCCTTTCTCTTTCCTATTGACCAATGGACTTGGACTAGTCGGAAGTGCTGGAAAAGGAATTGAACGAGTGACCATCCCAGAAAATGGGGATTGGGTCGATGCCTACGATATGTATGGGGGTCAAGGCTTGCTCGTTGATTTTGATGCTTATAAAAAGAAATTGTACCAAATGGGACTGAGATGATATAATAAGGGGATAGGAGTTTTGGACTCCACCCCTTTTAATTTGTAGAAAGATAGAAAACGATGTTAAAGAAAAATGAAATTGTAACGGTTGAAATTGTCGATTTGACCCACGAAGGAGCAGGAGTGGCTAAGGTCGATGGCCTGGTCTTTTTTGTGGAGAATGCCCTGCCAGGAGAAGTCATCCGCATGCGCGTGCTCAAGGTCAATAAGAAGATCGGCTACGGAAAAGTAGAGGAGTACTTAGAAAAATCCCCGCACCGCAATGAAGAGCTAGACCTGGCTTACTTGCGAAGCGGCATTGCTGACTTGGGGCACCTAGCTTATCCGGAGCAGCTGAAATTCAAGGCCAAACAGGTTAAGGATAGTCTCTACAAGATGGCAGGTATCTCCGATATCGAAGTGCCCCTGACCTTGGGGATGGACCATCCTGTCCAGTATCGTAACAAGGCCCAGGTCCCTGTCCGTCGTGTCAATGGTCAGGTGGAAACAGGCTTCTTTCGCAAGAACTCTCATGATTTGATGCCGATTGAAGACTTTTACATCCAAGATCCAGTCATTGACCAAGTGGTCTTGGTTCTTCGGGATTTGATTCGTCGGTTTGACCTCAAGCCTTATGATGAAAAGGAACAATCTGGCTTGATTCGCAATCTTGTGGTCCGCCGAGGTCACCATTCAGGAGAAATTATGGTCATTTTGGTGACCACTCGTCCCAAGGTGTTCCGTGTGGACCAGTTGATTGAGCAGTTGATCAAGCAATTCCCAGCCATCAAATCTGTTATGCAAAATATCAATGACCAGAATACCAATGCCATTTTTGGAAAAGAATGGCGTACGCTTTATGGTCAAGACTATATTACCGATCAAATGTTGGGCAATAGCTTCCAAATCTCAGGACCAGCCTTTTACCAGGTCAATACCGAAATGGCAGAGAAGCTCTATCAGACAGCCATTGACTTTGCAGAGCTAAGAGAAGATGATGTGGTCATTGACGCCTACTCCGGAATTGGGACCATTGGCTTATCAGTTGCCAAGCATGTCAAGGAAGTCTATGGAGTAGAGGTTATCCCCGAAGCAGTAGAGAATAGTCAGAAGAATGCTAGTCTAAATGGCATCACCAATGCCCACTATGTCTGTGACACAGCTGAAAATGCTATGAAGAATTGGCTCAAAAAAGGCATCCAGCCAACCGTTATCCTAGTCGACCCACCACGCAAGGGCTTGACCGAAAGCTTTATCAAAGCAAGCGCCCAAACAGGTGCCAGCCGCATCGCCTATATCTCCTGTAACGTTGCCACCATGGCGCGTGATATCAAACTCTACCAAGAGTTGGGCTATGAATTGAAGAAAGTCCAACCGGTGGATTTATTTCCACAAACGCACCACGTGGAGTGTGTAAGCTTGTTAGTGAAACGTAGCTAATCCTCAAAAGGTTCCCCGAACCTTTTGAGTCCCGCAAACGCACCACGTGGAGTGTGTGAGCTTGTTAGTGAAACGCAACTAATCCTCAAAAGGTTCCCCAAACCTTTTGAGTCCACAAACGCATCATGTTGAGATGGTAGTATTGATGTCTAAGAAAGAGAAATAAATAGCGAAAAGTAGCGTATTTACGGGCTTTTTTGAGATTTAGCAATAGCTCATGAAAGTCCGTATTTCTTATATGAAAACATATCTACTGTAAAATCGGTCAAAGGGTTTAGGCTGTGGATTAGATGTCAATAGTTGTGGCACTAGGATAGACGTTATCTAGGGTGCAAACTCAATTTTGTTTCTGGTGACCAGCTCGTTTGCTAAGCTGACACTGTATTTACTTGTGAGACCTTTCTATCAATTGCAAACACACCACGTGGCCACGAAGATGGTGAATTGATAGTTGGGCCAGACAGTTTAACGTCTTGTCTGGGACGATTATTATTTAGTTGTCATTAGCTATCTGCTCTAAATCTGCGAAGACTTCGCTGTAGTAGCAGGAAGCTAAGTTGTGTAATCCAGTAGCGTCATATCTTGCGAAGACTGAATTAACAACAACGGAACCATACTCGGCTGCCACTCTTGAAGCGGCATTCTCGATGTTGGTTTCCCACATTTCGATTTCATGCTTCTGCATTTTCTAATCCTCCTTTTTGAAAGACTTAGAATCGATTCTGTAATAGTTATACCAAGCGAAAAAGAGACTTAAAATTGAGCAGAATACAGGAAAAAGGACACTTTAGACACTTTTGAAGACACTTTTCTAAATGCCAGTTATTGTCGGTTTATAAGGATTTACAATTTGTTGACGTGGCAAAGGATTGATTTGTGTTGGTTTTTGGATTATAATATATAGTGATTTATTGTATTTGCATTTGGGTGGAGGTGGTTTGGTGAAGCTAGCAGATATATGTAGATGTGTTTATCCATCATGTCCGAACATCAAAAGTCAGAAGAAATTTATAGAAGAATTATTCAAGGCTGCTGGAATTACTGCTTATATTTCAGATAGCTATAAAAAGGAATTGTTCAAGGGAAAACCATTTACGGATAATTTGAAGAGTTCTGTTAATTGTGGTGACATTATTGCTTCCTTAACCTACTTTTTTGAAACACAAATAAATGATGCTGGAGCAGTATTAGTAGAACTAGGTGTTCCGGTTAAAGATGAACCAAATAAAAAAGCACTAGCAATAGCGCTAGCGCGTCAGATGAAATTACTTATAGAGAGCGATACTGAAGGTGTAGAAGATATTGTTGCACTTGAGTATCAGCAAGCTAAGCAAAATAATACCTAAACGAGCCACAATGAATTTAGACAACCATTGTATAAAGGTGATAGTGTTTCTGTTTATCACACCAGTAGACACGAGATTGAGAGCTACGCATCAGTAACACATGTGTGGGAATTGTTTAATACCGGAAAGATTGTCTGGTCGGGTAGAAAATTAGTTTATAAACGAGGGCCCAAAGACAGGCCGGAAGCACATTCTGACGTAATAGACATACCGGATGTGAAACCGAATGAAAGCATAAAAATAACCACGACCATTGATGGACGTGGATTTGATGGAATAACTCATTGTGTATGGGAAATGCAGGATTCCGATGGAGAGAACTGCTTTCCTGATAGAGAATCGTTGTTTTGCGTAACGATAGATGCAAAGTTTAAACGTAAATAATATGGAGGTAAGAACGTGAAAGGACAGCCTATTGAAAAATGGTCAACATTAAAAGAGGTACAGGAATATCTTGGTGTTGGTCGTGATACCATCTTGCAATGGATTGCAAAAAGAAACATGCCTGCCTACAAAGTAGGGCGCCTCTGGAAATTCAAACTGTCAGAAGTAGATGATTGGATTCGCTCTGGAGGTGCGGCTGATGACAGTTCAACATCAGATGAAGATTGAGTCCGTATTTTGGGACAGATAATTTTATACAATTAGTATGTGGCAGTGTACCTGCCAAAAGAATGACAAATTAAGCAAAGAAAGGTATGGAAGTGAAATATGGATAATCAAGCACATAATGCGATAGTAAGTTTTATATGGGGAATTGCAGATGACTGTCTGCGTGATGTTTATGTTCGTGGTAAATATCGTGATGTTATTCTGCCTATGACCGTTATTCGTCGTCTTGACGCTATGCTGGAGGATACAAAGCCAGCAGTATTGGAAATGAAAAAGAAAATGGATGAAGCAGGTATCACAAATCAGTGGCCAGCTCTTTGCAATGCAGCCGGTCAGGCTTTCTGTAATGCATCACCATTTTTATTAAAAGACCTTACAAGCCGTGCAAAGAAGCAGACTCTTAAGGTAGACTTTGAAGCTTATTTAGATGGCTTTTCACCTAACGTTCAGGAGATTTTGGAAAAGTTCAAATTCCGTAATCAGATTGACACAATGATTGATGCAGATATTCTGGGAGCTGTTATTGAGAAGTTTATTTCACCTACCATAAATCTTAGTCCTAAGCCTGTTTATACAGACGACACTATGAGCAACATTAAGCTCCCAGCTCTTGATAATCATGGCATGGGAACTGTATTTGAAGAGTTGGTAAGAAGGTTCAATGAGGCAAATAACGAAGAAGCAGGTGAACACTGGACGCCTCGTGATGTTGTTGAGCTCATGGCTGATTTGATTTTTGTTCCTATCGCTGATGACATTAAAGATGCGACGTATTCTTGTTATGACGGAGCATGTGGAACTGGAGGCATGTTAACGGTAGCTCAAGATCGATTACTTACTTTGGCAAATAGAAGAAGTAAAAATGTATCAATTCACTTATTCGGACAAGAATTACAACCAGAGACATACGCCATTTGTAAAGCTGATATGCTATTAAAAGGAGATGGTGAACAAGCTGAACATATTGCATATGG
>CAUCUH010000088.1:0-6413 GCA_958445905.1 uncultured Streptococcus sp. | reverse complement strand
CATTGAGCTCAATGGCGAGATTGAAGCCATCTTTGATGCGACCATTGCCCTGGAGCGCTTGGATGAGATTTTAGAATCCCAATTACAAGGGAAGGCACAGAGCGCGCCCGCTAAGGGAAATGTCATCAAGGATTTGGTGGAAACCTTCCAACAAGAACTGGGACGACTCTTGACACCTTTTGAGATTGAAGACCTGACCAAGACTGTGCGCGAGGATCAGACAGATCCAGATGTGATCAAGGCAGCATTACGAGAAGCTGTCTTTAACGGCAAGCCTCACTGGAAATATATCCAAGCCATTTTACGCAACTGGCGCAGTGAAGGCATCAACAGCCTGGCCCAAGTAGAAGCGAAACTACAAGAACGCGAGCAAGCCAACCCACGCAATGTGACCGTTTCAGACGATTTCTTGAAGGCCATGGATTTGTGGAAGGATTAAAAAAAACTAGCACTTATTTGAGTGCTAGTTGCAAATTGAAGGTAAAGTCTTCCTAGAAACTTTCCTTATGTGAGTACGGACGTCAGCGAACTTCGGAGAAGTTCCATGACTTAGTTTTGAGCCTAAGGTCTCAAAACTCCCGAGTGCCTGAAACAATAGTGTTTCAGGCACTTTTCTCACGGCGGAAAGTTTTTAGTTTATACTTGAATAGTTTTAAAAATAAGACATTATTTTTACTGAAAAAAATAGGTTCTTAATTGAAAAAATAATTTTTAACCATTCAAAAAACTAGTACTCATAAAGTGCTAGTTTTTTTCGTTTATAGATAGTCCGCGTAGGCTTTTTTTAGTTTGCTAAGGAGTTCTTGTTTTTCCTCCTCACTAGCAAAGGAAGTCTGGATGGCATCGACATTGTGCTGGTAAAAGTCAGTTTCCTTGGTTTGGAAATGCTGATGGTAGAGGGCGTATTCCTTGGTGAGGTCGGTATCAGATACAGTCCGGTTATCGGTATTGATACTGATTCGAGCACCTGCTTCCTTCATTTTCAAATAAGGGAAATCCTCTAAAGTCGGCGCTGCTTTTGTCTGTAAGTTGCTGGTCAAGCAGAGTTCACCAGTAACCCCATTTTCAATAAAGGATTGGAGTAAGGCTGGTTCATGAGATAGAGCTGTCACGTGGCCATTGCGTTTGATGCCAAATGCAATCGATTGGGCAACAAAGTGTGGGCAATGACACTCACCTGCATGAAGCGTCATGGGCCGATGGTAACTCTTGACTTGCTCAATTAGAGTTCGAATATCTTCTGGAGAGTAGTTGTGCTCATCCCCGGCAAAGTCAAAACCAACAAAATCCTGATCACTAACTTGGTTGGCTTCTGCAAGAATGCGAGAGGTGAGATCTTGATCGGACTGGCGCATGCCACAGACTAAGGCTTTTGCAACAATGCCAAATTCCTCCTGGGCTTGACGCAGTCCTTCACAGACAGCATCGATAGTTTCTGGGACGGTGAGCCCTTGGTCCATGGACAATTCTGGGGCAAAGCGGACCTCGATGTAGACGACATTTTCAAGAGCAGCTTGCTTGGCCACATCGTAAGCAGCAAGCGTCAAGGCTTCCTTGGTTTGAAGAAGGGGCCGAATGTAGTCAAAGGCCTCTAAATAGTCCAAAAGATTCTCACAGTGGGCAGGGGCAGTGACATGGTGCTTGAGCTCTTCATCACTAGCAGGTAGGTCAATATGGGCCATGGCTGCCAGTTGGCGAATGATTGGAAGCGACAAGGAACCGTCTAAGTGACAGTGCAATTCTGTCTTTGCCAAACTATGAAAATCGATCGTGGACATGGTTTTCTCCTTAAAATTGTATTTTTTCTATACTATCATTTTGACAAAAAAAGTCAAGTAGCCTTCGCGTAGCAGATCTTTGAAAGGGAGCCCGATATTTGATATGCTAGGAGTAGCGAAATAAAGGAGAAGAAAGATGTCAGACTATCAATTACCAGAAGTATGGAAAGCACCGAGCCAAATGGGTGGAGCCTGGGGTGGCTTGAACCAACCAACAGCAGGTGCCCGCTTTGAACAAACTCTTCCAAAAGGCGACCAGCCTTTCCAACTCTATACCCTTCCAACACCCAATGGGATCAAGGCCACCATTATGCTGGAGGAATTGAAAGAGCTAGGAGTGGATGCAGGCTATGACGCTTATCGGATCAAGATTGGCGAAGGAGATCAGTTTGGTAGTGACTTTGTAGCCATCAATCCTAACTCGAAAATTCCAGCCATGTTGGATCAATCAGGAGAGGAAGCCATTCGTGTCTTTGAATCAGCCAATATCCTCCTGTATCTAGCTGAAAAATTTGGCCAATTAATCCCGACTGATCTGGCTAAACGGACAGAAGTGCTCAACTGGCTCTTCTGGCAGACGGGTGCGGCACCATTTTTAGGGGGAGGCTTTGGTCATTTCTTCCATTATGCGCCGGAGAAAATCGAGTATGCTATCAATCGCTTTGCCATGGAAGCCAAACGTCAATTGGACCTGCTGGACAAGGAACTGGCCACCAAACCTTATATCGCAGGGGATGACTATACCATTGCAGATA
The DNA here is from genome assembly GCA_958445905.1 of uncultured Streptococcus sp. Classification (GTDB taxonomy): domain Bacteria; phylum Bacillota; class Bacilli; order Lactobacillales; family Streptococcaceae; genus Streptococcus. The sequence goes on along the minus strand of CAUCUH010000088.1, from coordinate 3,880 downwards.
TTGCCATCTGGTCTTGGTATGGGCGTCTAGCCCAAGACAAGGTCTGGGACCGTGCAGGAATTTTCTTAGATGTGAAGGAATATAAGCATCTGCAAGCTTGGACAGAGAAAATTGCCAATCGCCCAGCAGTGCAACGAGGCTTGGAAGTAGAATATAAGGAAATTGATGCATAATGACAAGGCGCCGTTGCGCCTTTTTTTAATGGTGCAAACATGGTATACTAAGGGATGGAATAAAAGTTTAGAAAGTAGCACATGGAATTTACAAAATTATCAAATCGCTTGGACTTAGTGGCTAGCTTTGTCCCAGCTGGAGCGCGTCTGTTGGACGTGGGGAGTGACCATGCTTATCTACCAATCGCCCTCTTACAAGAAGGTAAGATTGAGGTTGCTATTGCTGGTGAAGTGGTAGAGGGACCCTATCAGTCTGCCCTGCAAAATGTCGCCGATAATGGCTTAGAGGACAAGATTGAAGTCCGCCTAGCCAATGGCTTGGCAGCATTTGCCCCAACCGATGGCATTTCCTGTATCACCATTGCTGGCATGGGAGGACGCTTGATTGCAGATATCCTAGCGGCAGGTCTTGAGAAATTAGCCAGTGTCTCTCGCTTGGTCCTCCAACCCAATAATCGGGAAGATGAACTGCGGGCTTGGTTAGTCGACCATGATTTCCGCATTGTTGATGAAGCTATCTTGGAAGAAAATGAGAAGTTTTATGAGATCCTTGTGGTCGAACAGGGTTCTCAAGAGTTATCAGCTAAGGAACTACGCTTTGGTCCCTATTTGATGCGGGAACAAGCTCCAGCCTTTGTCCAAAAGTGGTCCAAGGAAGTAGAGAAATTAGCCTTTGCCTTGGAGCAGGTCCCGGTTGAGAATCAATCTGCCAGAGCATCGTTAGAAGAGCGCATCGCACAAATCAAGGAGGTTCTACATGTTAGCAAGAGAAGTCATTAAACGCTATGAAGCTTACTGTCCTCAGGAGCTTTCCATGGAGGGAGATGTCCGTGGCCTACAGGTCGGTACCTTGCAAAAAGACATCCAAAAGGTCATGGTTGCCCTAGATATCCGCGAGCAGACGGTGGCTGAAGCTATCGCCCATGGGGTGGACTTGATTATCGTCAAGCACGCACCCATTTTCCGTCCGATTAAGGATTTGGTAGCCGATCGGGCCCAAAATCAGATCTATATCGATTTGATCAAGCACGATATCGCTGTCTACGTCAGCCATACTAATATTGACATTGTCCCAGATGGTCTTAACGATTGGTTCTGCCAGCTCTTGGACATTGAAAATACAGAGCCCCTCAGCATGACAGGAGAAGGAATCGGAATCGGCCGGATTGGTCGGATAGCTACCCAAACCTTTGGCCAGTTGGCTGACAAGGTCAAAGAAACCTTTGGCTTAGATGCTTTGCGCTTGGTTTATTATGATCAGGCTGACCTGAATCGGGTCATTGAGCGCGTTGCTATCTGTGGAGGAAGTGGCCAGTCCTTTTACAAGGATGCTCTCGCTAAGGGGGCAGAGGTCTATATCACAGGAGATATCTACTACCACACGGCTCAGGACATGCTAAGTGACGGGCTCCTAGCCTTGGATCCAGGTCACCATATCGAAGTTCTCTTTGTCTCAAAACTAGTAGAAAAACTCAATCAGTGGAAGTCTGAGGAGGCGTGGGAGATCGAAGTGCTGGGCAGTCAAGCCAGTACCAATCCTTTTTACCATATCTAAGAGGTGATCATGAAAGTTGCCATTATTGGTGCAGGGATCGTGGGATCCACTGCAGCCTATTATTTATCCAAAGAAGCTCAAGTGGATGTAACCGTCTATGACCATGGTGTGGGCCAAGCAACCAAGGCAGCGGCCGGTATCATTAGCCCTTGGTTTTCCAAACGGCGTAATAAGGCTTGGTATCGCCTGGCTCGTCTGGGGGCTGCTTTCTACCAAGAATTGGTAGACGACCTGGCTAAGGACGGAATTAATACAGATTTTTACCAGCAGACCGGCGTCTATCTCCTCAAGAAAAAGGAAGAAAAATTAGACGAACTCTATCAGTTAGCGCTGAGCCGTCGGGAAGAATCTCCCTTGATTGGAGACTTGGCGATTTTAACCAAAGTGGAGGTCAGTGAGCAATTCCCAGGTCTACAAGGGTTTGAGAACCTTCTCTATGCATCGGGTGGTGCTCATGTAGAAGGGGCCCTTCTGACGGAAACTCTTCTTGAAGCCAGTGGCGCAAGACTGATCAAGGAAGAGGTTGCTCTCTCAGTCTCAGATGATGGCTATCAGATTGCAGGAGAAAGCTATGACCAAGTTATCCTAGCAACAGGAGCCTGGTTGGGGCAAATCCTTGAGCCACTTGGCTACCAAGTTGATGTCCGTCCGCAAAAGGGGCAACTGCGGGATTATCAGCTAGACCTAGATACTGCTGATTATCCTGTGGTCATGCCGGAAGGAGAGCTGGATATCATTCCCTTCCAGCAAGGCAAGATCAGTATGGGAGCCACACATGAAAATGAGATGGGCTTTGACCTGACAGTGGATCAGGCTTTGTTGAATCAGATGGAAACAGAAGCTTTGGCCTACTATCCAGAACTAGCTCAAGCGGAAGTCGTCGGGGAGCGCGTGGGAACACGGGCCTACACCAGTGACTTTTCACCCTTTTGGGGAGCTGTTCCTGATCAAGCAGGCCTCTATGTCGCCAGTGGACTTGGTTCGTCTGGCCTCACCACAGGTCCCCTCATTGGTTGGCATCTAGCTCAACTAGTGGTAGGAGGGAACCTGCGCTTAGATCCAGCGGATTATCCAGTTGAACAATATGTGAAGAAGTAGGCTGGGACAAAAGTCCTAGCCTCTCAATTTTCTTTGGATTGTCGAGCAAGACGCAGTGGTTGAGTGGGCTCTACTACAAGGTAAGGTTTTCAGACGGCTCAGTCAAGGAGCAGTAATCTATTTGAATCATGAGTAAGACCAATGCTAACAATTCTACAACACTCATCTCCTGTCATCACCTTGTAACACAAATGCAAGGTGACTTTTTTATATAAACATGATAAAATAAGGGTAATGACTACGTAGAAAGGCCTAACATTATGAAAGGTATTATTTTAGCAGGGGGCTCAGGAACTCGTTTGTATCCATTGACACGTGCGGCTTCTAAACAATTGATGCCCATTTATGACAAACCAATGATCTACTATCCGCTGTCAACGCTTATGTTGGCTGGGATCAAAGATATCCTGATCATCTCGACGCCTCAAGACCTACCTCGTTTTGAAGAGCTTCTTGGAGATGGTTCTGAACTTGGTATTTCCCTCTCTTATGCAGAGCAGCCAAGTCCAGATGGCTTGGCGCAAGCCTTCATCATAGGAGAAGACTTTATCGGTGACGATCATGTTGCCCTCATCCTTGGGGACAATATCTTCCACGGAAACGGCTTAACCAAGATGTTGCAACGGGCAGAAGCGAAGGAAAAAGGAGCGACTGTCTTTGGTTACCAAGTCAAAGATCCGGAACGCTTTGGTGTGGTAGAGTTTGACGCGGATATGAATGCCATCTCTATCGAAGAAAAACCAGAACATCCAAAATCCAACTTTGCAGTGACTGGACTTTACTTCTATGACAATGATGTGGTAGAGATTGCCAAAAACATCAAACCAAGTCCTCGTGGCGAGCTTGAAATCACAGATGTCAACAAGGCTTATTTGGAGCGTGGAGATCTCTCTGTTGAGCTCATGGGCCGTGGTTTTGCCTGGTTGGATACAGGAACTCACGAAAGTCTCTTGCAAGCATCTCAATATATCGAAACTGTTCAACGCTTGCAAAATGTCCAAGTGGCTAACCTTGAGGAAATTGCCTATCGCATGGGTTATATCACCAAAGAACA
>CAUCUH010000087.1:0-6501 GCA_958445905.1 uncultured Streptococcus sp. | reverse complement strand
TATTATAACATTTTTAGGAGACCCTGAAAACCCAAAACCAGCTAGGAGCTTGGAAAGACAAGCAAAAAAGCTGACCGAAGTCAGCTTTCTATGATTGATAACGAATCACGCTATCTTACTTTCCAAGATAGTATTCTTTTACAACGTTCAATTTTTCGTCAAATTCGAATACCAATGGTGGGAAGTTAGGGATTTCCACATCCATGATTTCGTCGTCTGACAATTGTTTGATATGTTTTACAAGAGCACGGATTGAGTTACCGTGTGCTCCTACGAATACGTTTTTACCGTCTTTAAGAGCTGGAGCGATTTTATCTTCCCAGAATGGAAGGGCGCGTTCCAAAGTCACTTTCAAGTTTTCAGCATCTGGAATCACTGAATCGTCAAGTGAAGCATAACGACGGTCAGTGTGTGCTGAGTGTTCATCATCACGGTCCATTGCAGGAGGCAATACATCGTATGAACGACGCCAGATGTGAACTTGTTCATCACCAAATTGTTCAGCAGCTTCTGCTTTATTTTTACCAGTCAAACCACCGTAGTGACGTTCGTTCAAGCGCCATGATTTTTCAACTGGGACCCACAATTGGTCAGAAGCTTCAAGCGCAAGGTTTGTTGTTTTGATCGCACGTTTCAATACTGAAGTGTATGCTTGGTCAAATTCGATACCAGCTTCTTTGATCAATTTACCAGCGTCGATCGCTTGTTGTGTACCTTTTTCAGACAAATCAACATCAGCCCAACCAGTGAAAAGGTTAGCTTTGTTCCATTCAGACTCACCGTGGCGAGCAAAAACCAATTTTACCATTAGATGGATCTCCTTTTTATTCTCCGAGGTTTCCCCCGTTTATCTATTTTATTCTACTAGATTTTCAGTAAAAAATCTAGTGGCGACCATAGAAAAGTGCAATTTCTCACAAAAAAGAGCCTGACAGCTCTGATTTCTCTCACATTAATTTTTCTGACAGTCAGGGCAAATGCCATAGACGGTCATCTGGGTCTTGGTGATCTGGTAGCCACTTTGACTGGCTGCTTCTTCGCGCAGATCTGGGACTTCAATGTCCACATCTGCGATACGGCCACATTTTTCACACACCACATTCAAATGGTCATGCCCCATGAAATCAAAATAGGTCGTGGTATCATTGCGAACCTTGATCTCAGAAACAACACCCTCATCAATTAAAACCTTGATATTGTTGTAGACAGTTGCTAGACTCATGCTTGGAAACTGAGGCAATAAATCACGATAGATCTTCTCAGCGCTTGGATGTTCATGACTCGCCACTAAATAGGAAAGAACTGCTCTGCGGGTATCGGTAATCCGAATGCCCTTAGCACGCAAATTTTGCAAGACTTCTTCCACACGCTCTTCTTCATGACGATGCAATGCGTTCACTATGATCCCCCCTTTCCAATATGATTTAATCGATTCGTTACCCTTATTATATCATGTTTCAAAACAAATCACTATTTAGAATGCTTTTAATTAAAAAAAATGTCCGGGGGACATTTTTTTCATGAGCCTGAAAATGGAAAAGCGAGTTTATGTCCGGTGGACATTTTTTTCATGAGCCTGAAAACCGAAAAGCGAGTTTTTGTCCGGGGGACATTGATTCATGAGCCTGAAAACCGAAAAGCGAGTTTTTGTCCGGGGGACATTTTTTTCATGAGCCTGAAAACCGAAAAGCGAGTTTATGTCCAGGGGACATTGATTCACGAGCCTGAAATAGATTCATCTACTCTCAACCGATCCAACTGGTCATCCAGCGCACGGTTCCTAGGATCATTTTTACCACGAGGATCATAAAGCAAAATTCCAGTACGAACCACAGCCCTTTCAATAGATACAAAATAGGTCGGATAAACAACAAGGCAAAGAGGCCTAAAATGAATCGCATGGTCTTTTCTCTCTTTCTTTTTTCCTATTATACCCTTATCCTATAGAGCTGTCCAACAAAAAAACCATCCTAGAAATCTAGGATGGCTTTTCAAAATGCAATTATTTAACTGCTTCTTTAAGAGCTTTACCAGCTTTGAATGCTGGAACTTTAGAAGCTGCGATTTTGATTTCTTTACCAGTTTGTGGGTTGCGACCTTTACGAGCTGCACGTTCACGAACTTCGAAGTTACCGAAACCGATCAATTGAACTTTTTCACCTTTTGAAAGGTATTCTGAAACTGCTGCGAATACAGCGTCAACAGCTGCTGCTGAATCTTTTTTAGTCAATTCTGTAGCTTCTGCCACTTTTGCGATCAAATCTTGTTTGTTAGCCATTTAACAAATCCTCCAAATTTTTTTAGGCTTTACGCCTTAACAGTACTATAATATCTAAAAAAAGCCTTTAGGTCAAGTACTAAACCTGTTTTTTCAAACATTTATTCAGCTTATTCGTAGCGCACCAAAACTGCAAATGCATTCTCACCTGTATGAGTTTGAATAATCGATCCAGTTTCGAGAACAGGGATTGCTTTTTCAACGAGAGATTGCAACTGAGCCTTCATTTCATTGGCCCATTCTGGTGTCCCTGCGTAAGAAATCCCGATCTCAGCCACCTTACTATGGGAAAGTTTCTCTACCAATTCATCCAACCATTTCTTAAAGGTCTTGTTTCCACGGCCCTTGACGATTGGTTCCAACTGATGGTCCTTCATTTCCATCACCACACGGATGTTAAGAAGCGAGCTCAAAAGTCCGGTAACACGGCCAATCCGACCACCTTTAACTAGATTTTCCAAGGTAGATACGCCGATATACAACTCTGTCTTTTCTTTGACTTCTTCAATACGAGCTAAAACGGTGTCTAGATCTGCTCCTTCTTTAGCCAACTTAGCTGCCTCAACCACTTGGAACTTCATAGCTTGGTCTGTAAAGCCACTATCAATCACGGTCACATCTGCCCCTGACAAGGTTGCCCCTTGGCGAGCCGCCTCTACGGTTCCTGACAAGGCATGAGACATATGAATTGAAACGATATGAGCTCCGTCTGCTGCTAGTTTTTCATAAATTTCCGCAAAGACTCCAACGGGTGGTTGGCTGGTCTTTGGAAGATTTTTGCTAGACTGCATTAAGCGCAAGAAGTCACCCTCACCCAACTCACTGTCGGAATAAAGGACTCCATCCACCATAACAGAAAGTGGCACAATGGTGATGCCATATTCTTCAACCACTTCAGGCTCAATTGTAATAGATGAGTCTGTAACTATTTTAATATTTGCCATATATTTCTATACTCTTCCTAAGAATGTTCTGCTTTCATTATATCAAAAAACACGGGGTTTTGCAGTGAAAGATATCCATTCCTGCTTCCTCAGTCGTCTGCGGCAGAAAAACCTGTATTATGAAGGACATGGTCATGGACAATGCCTTGATCATCCAAGAGCAATCCATGGAGGACTCCACCAAAGACAGCGCCCCCATCGACACCCATCTTCTGATCTGAAATCCAAAGATTTTCGGTGCCGACTGGCTCATTGAGCAGTCCATAAACCGGCGTATGGCCAAAGACGATCCATTTGCCTGTATGATTCTCCGTTTCATGGAATGGTTTTCGGATCCAGACCTTTTGGTAATCACTGGTTTCCCGCCAATTTTCAAGGGTTAGATCCACACCAGCATGGACAAAGTAATAGGTTTCTGTCTCGTAGTCAAAAGGCAAACTACGGATGAAGGCCACCAAGTCAGGAACAGTGCTCTCTACTGCTTGCGCATCCGCAATGCCATCTACAGGAGCATCGAGCGGCCGGCCTAACAGAGAGTTGATGGTCGTATCGCCACCATTTCTTCGGTAGTGGTCATAACGCTCTTCTGGATTGTCCAACCAGGCTAAAAACATGTACTCGTGATTCCCGGAAAGGCAAACCGCTCCGTGATGGTCTACGTAGTCCTTTACGATTTCAATTGATCGTTTGCCATTTTCGCCTCGATCTATTAAATCCCCTAAAAAGACCAATTGAGCTTTTCCATCCCACTCTGTCATGAGCTCTTCTAGCATTTGTGCTTTTCCGTGAATATCTCCGACTACAAAGTATGTTGACATTGTTTCAAACCTTCTTTCTCTTATCGCTTGAGAAGTTGCTCTGCTTGTTGACGGGCAGCTTCCGTTAGATCCTCTCCTGCCAGCATCTTGGCAATTTCTTCGATTCGTTCTTCTCTATTGAGCAAACGAACAGTAGATACAGTTGAGTGTTCATCGCTGATTTTCTCAATATAGAATTGATAATCTGCTGCAGCAATGACTTGAGGCAGGTGAGAAATGGCAAGCACTTGGCCATTTTGACCAATCTTGTGAATTTTCGCTGCGATGGCTTGAGCCACGCGCCCAGAGACTCCTGTATCCACCTCGTCAAAGACAATACTGGTTTTTCCTTCTTTTCGAGAAAAAGCCGACTTAATGGCCAACATCAAACGTGACAATTCTCCGCCGGATGCTACCTTGACAAGGGGTTTAAAATCCTCACCTGGGTTGGTCGAAATGTAAAATTCGACAGCTTCATTTCCCTCACGATTAAACTTAGCCTTGCTAAAACGCACTTGAAAACGCGCCTTGTCCATGTAGAGATCTGCCAATTCTTGCTGGATTTCATTTTCCAAATCTTGAGCTAGGTCATGCCGTTGATCACTCAAATCTTGAGCCAAGGTGACCAAACTCTTTTCTAGACGTTTGAGTTCTTTTTCCAAGTCCTCAGACGAGAGATCACTTCCGGTGAGAAGGCTATATTCTTTGGTGATTTGCGCCAGGTATTCCAATACGTCCTTGACTTGGCCACCATACTTGCGCGTGATGGAGTGGATCAAATCCAAACGAGATTCCACCTGCATGAGGCGATTGCCATCAAACTCCAGACCATCGACCACATCTTCTAAGCGCTTGGTAATATCCTCAAGGGCATAGAAGGTTTCCGATAACTGGCTTGAGAGCTCTTTGTAGCTGGGATCATATTCTTCAATGCTTTCCAGATCATTCATGGCTGAGCGAACATTGGAGAGGCTCGAAAACTCTTCTGCATCCAGCATGGTATAGGCATTGGTTAGGGTATCAGCAATCATCTTGTGATTGAGCAGGCGTTGGCGTTCTTGCTCCAGACGCAGGTCCTCATCCACTTCCAAGGCAGCTGCCTCAATCTCTGCAATTTGAAACTCCAACATCTCGATACGAGCCTTGTTTTCCTGCTGGTTGCGCTGGAGTTCCACCACTTGTTTGCGCAGGCGTTTGTAGTCTTCAAAAGTCTGACGATAAGCGTCTTTGGTTTGGAAAAAGGCTGCATCCCCAAATTCATCCAGCATGGCGATATGCAATTGGGGCCGCATGAGTTCTTCCTGATCATGCTGGCCATGGATATCCACCAAATGTTGACCGACTGCCTTTAAGACAGACAAATTCACCATTTGTCCATTGATCCGGCTGACACTTCGTCCATTTTGCAGGATCTCTCGGCGAATGATCAATTCATCGGTCCACTCTAGTCCTTGCTCTTCAAAGAGAGCTGTCAGGTGTCGATTGCTCTCAACGGTAAAGAGCCCTTCGATTTCCGCTTTTGGGGCTCCGTGTCGGATGACATCCGTCGTTGCGCGGCTTCCCAGCATCATGTTCATGGCATCGATAATGATGGATTTCCCTGCACCTGTTTCCCCTGTCAGTACCGTCATTCCCTTTTCAAAATTTAAGGAAATCTCTTCGATAATGGCAAAGTTCTTAATCGAAATTTCTAATAGCATAGGCTCTTACCACCCAAAGATTGATTTGAGGATATTCTCTGCTTCTGGTGCGGAATAAGCAATCAACAAGATCGTATCATCATCTGCAACAATACTAAAGATATGCTCCTTATAAATCTCCCGCAAGCGACGTTTGACTAGAGGAGCCGTCCCTGGAACCATGGTGAAATTGACATATTCTCCCATGCGACGATGAGACAAGATATTGCTTTCAATCATCCCAATCCCTTGGTGGTGCTTACGTGGCAATTCATAGACATAGGTCATATCTTTGAGAGGACGTTTTACGATGCCCAATTCTTTGATATCCCGTGATACCGTCGCTTGGGTTGCTGAGATGCCTTCTTCTTTCAAATGTTCGACGATCTCTTCTTGCGTCCCCACTTCATGATCGCGAATGAAGCGACGAATTTTTTCTAATCTGATATTCTTACTCTTCATGTTTAAATTCCTTGTGTGCCAGCTCCACAACAGCCTCCAGCTGCTCTGTAGTTGGCTTTGTTTTCTCTTCTTTTTTTTCTAGATACATCAAAAATTCGATGTTGCCATGACCTCCTTGGATAGGGGAATAATCCACTCCCTTTACCGCAAAGCCATGCGTTCCTGCAAATGTAGCGACCTTTTTAAGGACCGCTAAATGAATCTTAGGATCCTTAATGATCCCATTTTTTCCGATCTGCTCGCGCCCTGCTTCAAACTGAGGTTTCACCAAGGCCACGACTTGTCCATTATCTGCCAAAATCCGGTGAAGGGCTGGCAGAATTAAGTCCAAGGAAATAAAG
>CAUCUH010000086.1:0-6792 GCA_958445905.1 uncultured Streptococcus sp. | reverse complement strand
GTGAAGGTTGATATCTTCCATTGGAACCACTTGGGCGTACCCGCCACCGGCAGCTCCACCCTTGATCCCAAAGACAGGGCCAAGAGACGGTTCGCGGAGAGCAATGACGGCTTTTTCACCAATAGCTGAAAGAGCATCGACCAAGCCAACAGAGGTGGTTGTCTTTCCTTCTCCAGCAGGTGTCGGAGAGATGGCTGTCACGAGGATCAGCTTTCCATCTTCTTTATCCTTGAGTTGTTCCAGTTGGTTGCTATCGATTTTTGCCTTGTATTTTCCGTAGAGCGAAATGTCGTCTTCAGTCAATCCAAGTTCAGCAGCGATTTCCGTGATGGGCTTCATTTGGACAGAATTGGCAATTTCAATATCCGATAAAACCATAGAATCCCTTCTTTCTTTATTTTTATTTGCTAGGTTTAAGATAGACTTTCTAAAATGGTTTGGTAAATGTTATCTGCAAGATCAGAACCGGTTTGGAGGAGTTCGAGTCCCTTGCTATGGTATTCTTGGACGAAGTCTTGGTCCTTGATTCCTGAAATGTTGATCAGGACATTGAGCCAAGCCCCCTGAAGTCCAGCCTTGAGATTGAGAGCAGCCACTCCTAAGTCACTCGCCGCATTGGTGTTGGACTTACCAACAGCTTCTTTGGTGGTTTCAAGAGCTTCAACGATGAGCTCTATCATAGAGAAAGGAGATACTGTCGCATGTTTCAAAGCTTTTTGCATGGCTTCACGACGAGCGGCTTTCTCTTCTTCCGTTTCTTTTGGAAGATCAAAGACTGCTGATACCACGTTGAAAGCTTCTGTATCTTTGTCGATGGCTTCTAGTAATTGGTCTTGGAGGTGGGCACTTTTTTCGTGAACCCCTTTGATGTGGTCTTCAAATTCAGCGTATTTTTTCTTACCGATGGTCAGTTCACAGACCATTTTTGTAAGTGAAATCCCGTTTGCAGCAGATAGGGCAGCAGCAGAACCGCCACCTGGAGCTGGAGCATCCGAACCAAGGACCTTGGCAAACTCCGTAATACTTAAGTCAACTAGTTTCATAGAACTCCCTTTCTAACCCAACAAGTGATTTTCCAAGACTTGTTTGCTGTAGTCAAAGTCTTCTAATTGCAAGTAGTATTCAGCAGAGTCGATCAAAGCCTTAGCAGGAGCCAGTCCGATAAGTTCTGTTCCGATGATGCGAACACCGTAACGTTGTGCTTCGAAACGAACGGTTTCAACGACACGATACAATGGGAATTGTTCCAAGTTGACCATGTTGATGGAGACTTGGGCGATGTTGCGATCTTCTAGCATGACGCCGATCGCTTTACAGTACTTGTATCCACCGCTTGATCCACGAATGATTTTAGAAATCTTATTGGCAATCTCTAGGTCGTCTGTGTCAAGGTTGATATTGAAAGCAACGAGTGGCATCCGGACACCGACAGCTGTAACCCCTGCAGTTGGGTGAATCTTGCGTTCACCGTAGTCTGGCTTCCAGTCTTCTTCCAACAATTTTTCTGGCATTCCTTCAAATTGTCCTTTACGCACTTTCGCCAAGTTCTTCCGTTCTGGGCGAGTTGCAGCATCTTCATAAAGGAAGATTGGAATACCTAATTCACGATTGATGCGTTCGGCTACTTTGTTAGCAATCTCAACGCATTCAGCTGTAGTGATATCCTTAACCGGAACGAATGGACAAACGTCTGTTGCCCCCATACGAGGGTGTTCGCCTTCGTGCTTGGTCATATCGATGTTTTCAGAAGCGTATTTCACCAATTGGAAAGCCACTTCTTGAATGCTTTCTTCATCCCCAACGAGTGTAAAGACGCTACGGTTGTGGCTGGCATCGGACGAGTAGTCTAGTAACGTAACACCTGGAATACTTTTTGCTGTAGCTGCTAATCCGTCGATCACAGCCTGATTGCGTCCTTCAGAGAAGTTTGGAATACACTCAACAATTTTTGCCATATGATTACCTCTTTTTATAGGAGAAGTTGGGGAGGAGGAGTCTTTGTATTTTCCTCCCCTTTCTCAGTTTTTATTTTTTGATGTTAAAACAATTTTTGAACGGCTTCTTTGACCAAATCTTCATCTGCCAGATACGGAATGGTGATGTGGTCTGTTCCTGCATGGAGACGGTTGTACTCGATCGCTGTTTCAATGGCATGGTTATTCCGTGCCCAGTTCCGACGAGCAACCCCGCCCATGGTATCCCAGGCAATGGCAGACTTGATGATTTCATCGATCCGGTGGCTACCGTCTAGAACGAGACCAAATCCACCGTTGATGGCTTTACCGATACCAGTACCACCACCGTTGTGGAGGGCAACGAGACTCATACCGCGAGCAGCGTTACCAGCGTAACATTGAACCGCCATGTCACAAGTGACGTTCGAACCATCTTTGATGTTGGATGTTTCACGGAATGGAGCATCTGTACCAGATACGTCATGGTGGTCACGTCCAATCATGACAGGGCCAATCTTACCTTGGCGAATGAGTTCATTAAATTTCAAAGCAATGTTGACACGTCCCATACAATCTTGATAGAGGATACGAGCTTGTGTACCAACGACTAATTGGTTCTTTTCAGCATCGCGGATCCAGTTGTAGTTGTCACGGTCTTGGTAGCGACGAGTTGGATCGATCGCTTCCATGGCTGCATGGTCAGTTGCAATCAAGTCTTCATGTTTACCGCTGAGGCAGACCCAACGGAATGGACCATAACCATAGTCAAAGAGCATAGGTCCCATGATATCTTCTACATAAGATGGCCAAATGAAGCCGTCCTTGTCATCCAAGCCATTCTTAGAAATTTCCTTGATGCCAGAGTCGTAAACAGATTTCATAAAGGCATTACCGTAGTCGAAGAAGTAGGTGCCCTTAGCAGTCAAGGCTTTAATCACTGCGAAGTGACGAGCCAAGGTTTCATCGACCAAGCGATGGAAGGTTTCTTTGTCTTCTGCCAACAAACGTGTCCGTTCTTCAAAGCTAATCCCAACTGGGCAATAGCCACCATCATAAACGTTGTGGCAAGAGGTTTGGTCAGACAAGAGATGAACGTGAACATTGTGTTCATTGACATATTCGAGCAAGTCTACGATATTTCCATGGTAGGCAATAGAAGTAGATTCACCAGCTTCAAGGGCTGCTTGAGCCAATTTCACAGCTTCTTCGGCACTGTCGGTCACTCGACTAATCCAGCCTTGAGAGTGACGGGTTTCAATCCGAGAGCGGTCTACTTCTGCAACGATGGCAACAGCTTTTGCAATTTCAGCTGCTTTCCCTTGAGCTCCACTCATCCCACCGAGACCAGATGAAATGAAGAGTTTACCAGTTAAGTCGCCATCATCAGGCACACCGAGTTTCAGACGTCCAGCGTTGAGAAGGGTGTTGAAGGTACCATGGACGATTCCTTGAGGACCGATATACATCCAGCCACCAGCCGTCATCTGACCGTAGTTGGTAACTCCCATTTCTTCAGCGATTTCCCAGTCGCGCATATTGTCATACTCACCGATCAAGAGACCGTTGGTAATGATGACACGAGGAGCTTCTGGTTTCGATTTGAAGAGGCCAAGAGGGTGACCAGATTCAACCACCAAGGTTTGGTCTTCTGTCATGACTTCCAAGTATTTCTTGATCAAGTTGTATTGCATCCAGTTGGCACAGACAGATCCTGTTTCCCCATAAGTGACCAATTCATATGGATAAAGGGCAATTTCAAAGCTCAAGTTGTTGTCGATCATGACCTGCATAGCCTTAGCAGCTGTGCATTTTCCTTTGTACTCATCGATTGGTTTTCCATAGATGCGATCTTTTGGACGGAAGCGATAGCCATAGATCCGACCGCGAGTTTTTAGTTCTTCCAGAAATTCTGGAATCAACTCTTGGTGGAATTTTTTAGGAATGTAACGCAAAGCATTTTTAAGGGCAATTTCAGTCTGAGCTTGCGTTAAGCGGAAGCCTCTATCAGGTGCACGACGGATGCCTTCTTGAAAAGTCGCCTTTTCAGGTAGGACATCAAAGTCAAGTTTGACAGACATAGCAGCTGCAATTTCTTTCTCGTCTATAAATGACATAGCAGAACCCTCCTTATAGTTGGACTGTGAATTTATATTTTCTTTATTGTATCGAAGAAACGTCAATAAAGAGTCAAAAAAAAATATAATTTTTAATAAAGCAAAAAAAAATGGGGGAAAAACTTTTTGACTTTTTTTTGACGCTTTTTCTGTAGAATTGTAAAATGAATAACAATGGAAATAGAAAGGAATGTTTCATATGTCTGCTGATATCCTATTAACCCACTTTAACCAATTGTTTTGTCCGAATGATCTAGGCCATCCTCTCTATGGAAAAGAGATGGCAGAAGCGCAAATCCTTTCCGATGCTTATATTGCCATTAAAGATGGAAAGATTCTTGCAGTTGGGACAGGTCAACCAGACCCAGAACTGATCGATGACCATACGGAAGTGAAATCCTGTGAAGGAAAAGTTGCGACTCCTGGCCTGATTGACTGCCACACCCACTTGGTCTATGGAGGCAGTCGTGAACATGAATTTGCGAAAAAATTAGCGGGTGTTTCTTACTTAGACATCCTCGCCCAAGGCGGTGGAATTCTGAGCACGGTTCGGGCGACACGGGAAGCTTCTTTTGAAAATCTCTATGACAAGTCCAAACGACTGTTGGATTACATGTTGCGACATGGGGTGACTACTGTCGAAGCCAAGAGTGGCTATGGTTTGGATTGGGAAACTGAAAAACGCCAGTTGGATGTTGTGGCTGCACTGGACCGTGATCATCAAATAGACTTGGTTTCGACCTTTATGGCAGCCCATGCGATCCCAACAGAGTACAAGGGCCGTTCCCAAGAATATTTAGATCTCATTGTGGAACAAATGCTTCCCAAAGTGAAGGAAGAAAAACTAGCTGAGTTCTGTGATATCTTCTGTGAAAAAGGTGTCTTTACAGCAGATGAATCTCGCTATCTTCTTTCAAAAGCTAAGGAGATGGGATTCAAACTGCGGATTCATGCCGATGAGATCGAATCCATTGGTGGTGTTGATGTGGCGGCTGAATTGGAATCTACAAGCGCAGAACACTTGATGGTGATTACGGATGAAGGCATTCAAAAATTAGCTGCAGCAAAAGTGATTGGAAATCTTTTGCCTGCTACAACCTTCAGCCTCATGGAAGATACCTATGCACCGGCTCGTAAGATGTTGGACGCTGGGATGGCCATCACCCTAACAACGGACAGCAATCCAGGGTCTTGTCCAACAGCCAATCTCCAGTTTGCCATGCATCTGGGTTGCTTCATGATGCGCCTAACTCCAGTAGAAATTCTCAATGCAGTGACCATCAATGCAGCCTATTCAGTAGATCGTGCTAAAACAATCGGCTCTTTCGATGTTGGCAAACAGGCTGACATTACCATCTTTGATGCACCAAATCTAGATTATCTCTTCTATTTCTTTGCGACAAATCTAGTGACAGATGTCTACAAGAAAGGTCAAAAAGTCATTTAACCTACTCCATTTCATTTGGGACTTTGCTGGTTTGCAAAAATCAGCAAAGTCTTTTTTTAAAACCTATCCCTGTAGGGAATGGAACCACTTTAGTGGGAAATTAAAATTTGACGTTCAAAGAATATTTTTCTTACTTTCTGATGTACAAAAAGGGAAATTCTTGATAGAATAGAAGTAATATTGAATATTTTCTTCAATATCATCTGTTTGTCGTGAAAACAGATTGTTTAAACTATTGATCAAACGAACAGGTTGTTCAACAGACCTGTCTAGAAATTGTGAGGAGACAAGATGACTGTCGATTATAACAGCAAAGCTTACTTGGATAAAGTAGACGCTTGGTGGCGTGCAGCCAACTACATTTCAGCTGCTCAAATGTACTTAAAAGATAACCCGTTGTTGAAGCGCGAAGTCGTTGAAAACGACTTGAAGGCTCACCCAATCGGACACTGGGGAACTGTACCAGGGCAAAACTTTATCTATGCTCACTTGAACCGTACCATCAACAAATATGACTTGGATATGTTCTACATTGAAGGACCAGGTCACGGTGGACAGGTAATGGTATCGAACTCTTACTTAGATGGTTCTTATACTGAATTGAATCCAAATATCCCTCAAAATGAAGAAGGTTTCAAACACTTGTGTAAGATCTTCTCATTCCCAGGAGGGATCGCTTCTCACGCGGCGCCTGAAACACCAGGATCTATCCACGAAGGTGGAGAGCTTGGTTATGCCCTTTCTCACGCTGCAGGTGCTGTATTGGATAATCCAGATGTGATTGCTGCCACAGTTATCGGTGATGGTGAAGGTGAAACAGGTCCATTGATGGCAGGATGGTTGTCAAATACCTTCTTGAACCCAGTCAACGATGGGGCTATCCTTCCAATCTTCTACCTCAACGGAGGGAAGATCCACAACCCAACGATCTTTGAACGCAAAACAGACGAAGAATTGGCCCTCTTCTTTGAAGGTCTTGGTTGGAAACCAATCTTTGCGAATGTCACTGCGATTTCTGACGACCACGAAGCTGCACACGCTTTGTTCGCTGAAAAATTGGACGAAGCAATTGAAGAAATCAAGAAAGTCCAAGCAGAAGCTCGTAAAGGTTCTGCTGAAGAAGCAACTCAACCAGTATATCCTGTCTTGATTGCTCGTATTCCTAAGGGTTGGACTGGTCCAAAAGCATGGGAAGGAACACCAATCGAGGGTGGATTCCGTGCGCACCAAGTTCCAATCCCAGTAGATGCTCACCACATGGAGCATGTCGATGCCC
>CAUCUH010000085.1:0-6950 GCA_958445905.1 uncultured Streptococcus sp. | reverse complement strand
ATTTGGATAAAATCAAAAAACGCGATATTCCTATGTTGCGACGCAATGTGGGAGGGGTCTTCCAAGATTATAAATTGCTTCCAAAGAAAACCGTTTATGAAAATATTGCTTACGCAATGCAAGTTATCGGTGAGCGCCGTCGCAATATTAAAAAGCGTGTGATGGAAGTTTTGGATCTTGTCGGATTGAAACACAAGGTCCGCTCATTCCCGAATGAATTGTCCGGTGGGGAGCAACAACGGATTGCGATTGCTCGTGCGATCGTCAACAATCCGAAAGTCTTGATTGCGGATG
The DNA here is from genome assembly GCA_958445905.1 of uncultured Streptococcus sp. Lineage (GTDB taxonomy): Bacteria > Bacillota > Bacilli > Lactobacillales > Streptococcaceae > Streptococcus. The sequence goes on along the minus strand of CAUCUH010000085.1, from coordinate 6,656 downwards.
AGCCAACGGGGAACTTGGACCCAGATAATTCATGGGAAATCATGAATCTTTTGGAGCGGATTAATCTGCAAGGGACCACAGTATTGATGGCGACTCACAATAGCCAGATTGTAAATACTTTACGTCACCGTGTCATCGCGATTGAAAATGGTCGTGTAGTGCGTGATGAAGCGGAAGGAGAGTACGGATACGATGATTAGAAGATTTTTCCGACACTTAATCGAATCGCTTAAAAGCTTGAAACGAAATGGTTGGATGACGATTGCAGCGGTCAGCTCGGTTATGATTACCCTTAGCTTGGTTGCTATTTTCGCCTCAGTTATTGCCAATACCATTAAGCTTTCAGATGATATTCAAAATAGTGTGCGGGTTGTAGTATACATGCGCAAGGATATTCAAGATCAGAGCGAGCAGATTGAAAAAGACGGTCAAACCGTGACCAATGAAAACTACCATAAGGTCTACGATGCTCTGATAGCCATGAAGCATGTCGACAAGGTTGATTTTTCTAGCAAGGAAGAACAGTATGATAAACTGATCAAAACGGCTGGGAACAACTGGAAGATTTTTGATGGAGATGCCAATCCTCTCTATGATGCTTATTATGTAGAGACAACAGCTCCTAAATATGTAAAGCAAGTTTCGGCTGATGCCAAAAAAATTGAAGGGGTCTCTGAAGTTAAAGATGGTGGGGTCGATACCCAACGCTTGTTCGCTCTTGGAACCTTCATCCGAAACTGGGGCTTGATTGGTGTAGCTTTATTGATCTTCATCGCAGTCTTCTTGATTTCAAATACCATTCGGATTACCATCATTTCACGTAGTCGTGAGATTAAGATTATGCGACTGGTAGGAGCAAAAAATGGCTATATTCGTGCACCATTCCTTTTAGAAGGTGCTTGGATCGGTCTTTTGGGAGCCTTGGTTCCTTCAGCTTTAGTCTTCTACGTTTATAATGTTGTCTATACATCTATGAACAATAATTTGGCAGATCAAAACTTGTATCTCTATAGTCCTCATCTCTTGGTACCGATCATGGTCGGTGGCCTCTTTGGATTAGGAATTTTGATTGGAGCGATTGGTTCTTCAATCTCCATGAGACGTTTTCTTAAGATATAATAAAAAAGCAAGTTCGCACTTGCTTTTTTTGTCTACTTTTATGAGGACAGGAAGGATGATAAGGACTCTTTAGGATTGTCTAAAGAAGGGATTGAACATCTTCTCGTGACCAATAGAAGTTTCAGGGCCATGACCGGGATAGACAGTGTAGGAAGATGGAAGGGTAAAGAGCTCTTCTCTGATACTGCTAAGTAACTGTGTCGCGTTCCCTGTCGGAAGATCGGTCCGTCCGATAGTTTCGCGAAAAAGGGCATCACCGGATAGAACCAGGTGATCCTCAGGAAAGACGATAGAGACTCCTCCTGCAGAGTGGCCTGGTGTCTCCAGAACATAAAAGTGGAAATCAGCTATTTGGTAATCAGAGCGAATGTCATAAAGGAAGTCGGCTTCCTTGCATACCACATCTTCTAAATCCGCATGACGATCCAAACCAGATAAATTATCGACAGGAGAAGACAACCAACTGGCTTCTGCTGGATGGACATAAACAGGTGGGAAATGATAGGTCTGACGAACCTTTTCAAGACTCATAATGTGATCATAATGCGTATGGGTTAAAAGAATTGCTACGATTGGTTTTCCGATGCGATCTATTTGTTTTTGAATAGTCGCCCAGTTGCTCCCTGGATCGACAAGAATGAGGGAGTGATCATTTTCAAGGTAGTAGGTGTTTTCATAAGCTATAGGATTAACAGTACGATAGATTTTCATAAGGACTCCTTTCTAGAATAGTGTATCAAATTGTAAGGAAAATAACAGGATTGAAGTCAGCCTGAAAGGAGAAAAAAATCTGCAGAGCTTGCTCAAACGTGATATAATTTTAAGTATTATGACAAGACAGAAACGGAAATATGCCATTGTGGATCTGGAAGCGACCAGTGCTGGAAGCAATGCTAAGATCATTCAGGTTGGGATTGTCATCATCGAAGATGGAAGGATTACACAATCCTATGAGACGGATGTGAATCCCCATGAACGATTGGATGAGCATATCAAACAACTGACTGGCCTGACAGATGCTCGCTTACGGAAAGCACCAGAGTTTGCACAAGTGGCAAAAGAAATTTTTGAATTAATAGAAGATGCCGTCTTTGTGGCTCATAATGTCAAATTTGATGCGAATTTATTGGCAGAAGCTCTCTTTTGGGAAGGATTCGAACTAACGACTCCTCGAATTGATACGGTTGAATTGTCTCAAATTTTCTATCCGACTTTAGAACGCTACAATTTAGGAGCGCTTGCGACTGAACTGGAAATTGAGTTACATCATGCTCACTCCGCTCTAGCGGATGCTATGGCAACAGCCCAGCTGCTGTTGAAATTGAGAGAGAAAATTGCGAGCTTACCAAGAGGATTGATCGAAAAACTTCTTTCGATGGCAGATTGTTTGATTTATGAATCGCGACTCTTAATTGAAGATGCGCTTGAAGACAGTAGTCTTTTTTTGCCAGCTCATTTAGTAGAAGTTCATGGACTCTACCTGCGAAAGCCACAGCAGTTCTTAGAAAGTCACTATTTGTCTGAACAGTTTGAACTCAATATGCAGTTGTTGGGAATGGAAGCTTATCCGGAGCAGAGTCAATTTGTTGCCTATATCGAGGATAGTTTGCAACAGCCACTTCCGAGTTTTATTGAAGCGCCAACTGGTATTGGGAAGACATACGCTTATCTATTAACGCTTTTGGTGAAAACCTCTAAGCGCATTCTTGTCAGTGTTCCCACTAAAATTCTTCAGGATCAAATTATGAAGAAGGAAGGAAAGACCATCCAAGATCTTTTCCAAATTCCCTTTCATAGCCTGAAAAGTCCCAAGGATTACATCCAACTCGATAAATTTTATGAGGCCTTACAGAGTGAGTCAGATAACGGGATGATTCGACGCTTTAAAATGCAACTCTTGGTTTGGCTGACGATGACAGAAACGGGAGAGTTCAGTGAAATTGGCCAACTCTATCGTCATCTTCATTTTGTAGCTGACATTTGCCACGATGGTCAATTGTCGAAGCGTTCACTTTTTTATCAGGAAGATTTTTGGCGCCTCGGCCAGGAAAAAGTGAAAACCAGCCGGGTAATTCTGACCAATCATGCCTATCTGTTAACTCGTCTAGAGGATGATAAGAGTCTACTTCAAGAATCTGTTCTGGTAGTGGATGAAGCGCAAAAACTCTTCTTTGCTTTAGAGCAGTTTTCACAGAGAGAAGAAACCTTGCAATCTCTTCTTCTAAGCTTGCAACACGCCATCGAAGAGGAAAAAGATCTTCTGCAACGGCGTTTGCTGGAAAGTATTCAATTTGAATTAAATGCCTGCTCTAAGGAAGTTGTACAAGGAAAAACAGCGATCTTATCAGATCAAACAGTGGCAAAAATTCGACAGGATGTATCGGAATTAAAAAACGAATCTTTAGAGAATCTAAGGGAATTGTTTGATGAGCGATACCAGATTTTTTGGATGGACAAGGAAGTGGTCGAAAGCCACCAGATTCTTCGTCTCCATGGAGGAGTTGAGGACTTGCTATCCTTTAAGGAGTTTGTGCCTGAAGAAGTACCCGTGCTCTTTGTATCAGCGACGATCGCGATCAGTAAAAAGGTGCATTTACCTGCCCTTTTGGGATATCAAGAGCAGCAGATCTACCGGGTGCCAATAACAGTCAAACAACACCAGGAATTGTTGGTGCCGATAGATTTTCCAGATGTCGTTTCTTTATCTTCCGTGGAGTATGCAGGAGAGATTTGTCAGCTCATCGATGAACTCCTTCCTCTAAGAAAACCAATTTTTCTTTTGTTTACCTCAAAAGAATTGTTACTGGAGACGTCAAACGCATTGAAGTTTCCTCATTTGGCCCAGTATCGAAATGGCGATGCAGCTAATATTAAGCGACGATTTGACCGAGGAGAAAGCTCTATTTTATTGGGAACAGGAAGCTTCTGGGAGGGAGTCGATTTTTCCCAACAAAAAGAAGTGATTCAAATCATCACGCGCCTTCCTTTTGATAACCCCAAAGATTATATGGTTCAAAAGCTGAATACCCAACTCAGAGAACAGGGGAAAAATCCCTTTTATGACTATAGCCTTCCAGTCGCAATTTTAAGGCTCAAACAGGCTATTGGGAGAACCAGCCGTTTTCAAGACCAGGAATCGTTGGTCCTCTTATTGGATCAGCGGGTGGTGACCAAACGATATGGAAAACAAATTTTAGATGGTTTGCAGCAAGTGTTGCCCCTTCATACGACAGTGAGAGAGCGGCTTGTTGAGCAAGCAGCTGCCTTTTTTGAAAGGAATTGAGAGAATGAAAAATAAAGGATTTGGACTTGCAATTGCATTTGTACTGGCTCTTTGCGCCATGTTTTTGGGAACTTTCTTTCCCATCATTGGCTCCAGTGTCTTTGCTTTGATTTTAGGAATTGTCCTCAATGAATTAGTAGATTTGCCGGAGAATTCACGACCAGGACTGAACTGGTCCGGTAAGAAATTATTGCAGTATTCGATTATCTTCATGGGATTTAGCTTGCCGATTGCGACGGTTGCCTCTACAGGCTTGTCTTCTTTGAAGATTAGTCTGCCAACGATAACAGTTGCCTTTCTTGCAGCGATGATCTTTGGGAAAGTCTTCCATCTGAAATCTCACCTACGGACCTTAATTGGATTTGGAACGGCTATTTGTGGTGGATCAGCTATCGCAGCAGCTGCTCCGATCATTGAAGCAGACGAAGAGGAAATTGCCTTATCTATGTCAACTATCTTCTTCTTCAACATTCTGGCTGTCTTTATCTTTCCAGTATTAGGGCATGTATGGCATATGTCTAATTTTCAATTTGGCCTCTGGTCAGGAACAGCTATTAACGATACGTCATCAGTTGTAGCAGCAGCGTTTTCTTATAGTAAGGCGGCGGGTGAAATGGCGACCATTGTTAAGTTGACACGCGCCCTGATGATTGTACCAGTTTGTTTGGGCTTGATCGGTTTAAAATGGTATCGGAGCAAGCAACAAGGAAGAAACAAAGGAATGTTAAAGAAAATTATTCCTTGGTTCATCATTTGGTTTATTGTGGCTTCTATTCTTTCATCTATCGATTTGGTACCTAAAGTGGTTCTTCCTTACCTAAAGGACCTTTCTCACCTCTTTATGGCCATGGCCTTGGTCGGAATCGGAAGCAAGGTTTCTTGGAAACAGTTCCGTGCAGCAGGAGCAGCCCCTCTTTTAGTAGGGTTGATTGCTTGGTTTTGTGTAGCAGGATCTAGCTTGGTTCTACAAATGTTGTTCTATTAATTGATTTGATGATTCTCACAGAAAGGAACGTGAATGAAGAAACATCATTTTTGGACGATTCACCTGGATTATTCCATCATTGGGATTGTCTTCACCCTTCTTATGATTGGGATCTTATCTGTTTATGTAGCAGTTTCTCACGACTATCCCCAAATGGTGTGGCCTTTTTTAGGGCAGCAATTGGCCTGGATTGGTGTGGGATGCGTCATTTGCCTGATTGTGACGATTTTTAGCACGAAATTTCTTTGGAAAATCACTCCCTTTCTTTACCTGCTTGGCCTGGCCTTGATGGTTCTTCCTCTTGTGTTTTATAATCCCAACTTGGTAGCTTCAACAGGAGCTAAAAACTGGGTGGCTTATGGGAACATCACCTTATTTCAGCCCTCAGAATTTATGAAGATCCCCTTCATCCTGATGCTGTCACGCTCTATTGTCCGATTTTTGCAAAGAAATAAGGGGCGTGAGCGATTATTACGACAAGATTGGTTTTTGATTCTAGAGTTGACCATCTATACGATTCCGGTATTTGCCTTATTGGCTCTCCAGCAGGACTTGGGAACGGCCTTAGTATTCTTGGCCATTTTTGCGGGCTTAGTGCTCGTTTCAGGAGTTTCCTGGAAAATTATCTTGCCGGTCATCTTGCTTCTAGCAGGTGGGTTATCAGGCTTTCTCTTCCTCTTTCTTTCAGAAGGGGGGCGAGCTTTTCTGCACCAGCAAGTAGGGATGCCAACCTATCAGATGAACCGTATTTTAGCCTGGTTAAATCCTTTTGACTATGCACAAACCACCACCTACCAGCAGGCACAAGGACAGCTAGCTATTGCTAGTGGTGGCCTCTTTGGTCAAGGCTTTAATGTCTCCAATTTATTGGTTCCCGTACGGGAGAGTGATATGATTTTTACGGTCGTAGCAGAGGACTTTGGTTTTGTTGGAGCTCTGGTGCTGTTGATTTTATATGTGACCCTGATTTACCGCATTTTAAAAATTACCCTCCAGTCCAATAACCAATTTTATACCTATATTTCCATTGGATTTATTATGATGCTGGTCTTTCATATTTTTGAAAATGTTGGAGCAGTAACGGGTCTTCTCCCCTTGACGGGGATTCCCCTCCCCTTTATCTCACAAGGTGGGTCCTCTATTATAAGTAATCTGATTGGTATTGGTCTGGTCCTCTCAATATATAATCATAGTAGCAAAAAGAAAGAGCCAGAAGAAGGGCCTCTAATCCGTAAAAAAGTAGTCCTTAAAAAGGCGCAATAGATAGAA
>CAUCUH010000084.1:0-7138 GCA_958445905.1 uncultured Streptococcus sp. | reverse complement strand
ACCAGCATACAAGTTTTGAGATTGCTGATCGGTTGCAAATCGGGTTAAAAATGGTACGCCGACATGCAGTAAACTAATCAAGAGACTCAACACAAAAGGAATCGCCAAGGGCACTGGACGCTTGAGCTGACGGCGGGTCGGCTCAACTGCCACATCCGCTTCTAGCTCTTCCGTATTCTCTTCTACCTTAGATGCTTCCGCTTTCGCCGCTTCAACTCCCGATTTACGAGAACGGCGACTCATCCGACTGAGCGGTTGCTCCGGTTCCTGTTCTGGTTCTTGTTTAGGCTCTGTTACTGGTTCTAGCTCTGCTTCCACTGCTGGCTCCACATCACTAATTGACTCAGATGTATCCAACGCGACCGGCTCCTCTAAGACTTCTGTCTGCTGACTATGCGTAGGCTCTTCTTCGCGAAAGACCGACTTGTCTAGCACTTCGCGAATTTCACGTGTATCCTGGAAACTATCCCCCACGTGAAGCCCTAATTTTTTCGAAGTCATTTCTTGCTCTTTTTCGCTCATTCTTTTTCCTTTTCTTCACTATTCCTCTGCTTTTCCTTTTAGAAAAAAGCTCATTATCTTCTCTAGTATACCAAATTCTGCCGACCCTGTCAGCCTCTTGTCACATAGTGATAGGTAAAAAGAGTCAGGCCTCTCAGCTTCTGACTCTTTTCTCTGTTTTCACACACTTGTTACAACATCGGTGCGAATAATTGCATAATTTCCTTGATCAAACTTTGGTGCCATGTAAAGCGGAAGGTATCTTCAGTGATCTCTTGAGACACTTCAAAGATGTGGTCAAAGTCCGCTCGAATCTCTTTCAGAGCAGGCGTCCGATACATCCAGACAGCATTTTCATAGTGATGGACCAAACTGCGGTAATCAAAGTTAATCGACCCTACAACCGCCATTTCATCATCGGCAAGAACTTGCTTACTGTGGACAAAACCAGGCGTGTACTCATAGATTTTCACACCAGCATCCATCAGATCCAAGTAAGCCCCACGCGTAACAATTTGGATCAATTTTTTATCCGGAATATGCGGGGTCACGATCCGAACATCTACCCCTCGAAGGGCTGCATTGCGGATATCCTCTGTCAAATCATAGTCAATGATCAAGTAAGGAGTCGTGATATAGACGTAATCCGTCGCTTGGTTGATCATATTTTGATAAACCGTCTTTCCGACCTGCGACTTGTAAATCGGCTTTGGTCCACTCCCATAGGGAATGTAGAGCCCTTCTCCTTCGACCGCCTTATTTTCAATATGGTAGCGGTCAAAATCCTCGATTTCCCCACGGTTGATGTACCAGTTCATGAGGAAGAGTCGCGTTAAGGCCTTAACAGCTCGTCCATCTAAACGGATGGCACTGTCCTTCCAGTGACCAAACCGCTCAATATGGTTGATGTACTCGTCTGCCAAATTGACACCACCCGTATAGCCGATCTGCCCATCAATGACCAGAATCTTGCGGTGGTCTCGGTTGTTATATGCCACTGTTAGACGGGGGATCACCTTGTTAAACTTATGGGCATCAATCCCCATCTTTCGCAATCGTTTGGTATAGTTCCCAGCCAAGGTTGCCATACAGCCGATATCGTCATAAAGGAGTTTGACTTCAACCCCATCTTTCACTTTCTGCTCTAAAATCTCTAGGATACTGTTCCACATCAAGCCCTCATCAATGATGTAAAACTCGATGAAGATAAATTTTTTCGCTGCTTTTAGATCCTCTAGTAGTTGCTCATACATCTCCTCCCCTAGAGGGTAAAAGGTCGATGCTGTCCCATTGTAGAGATCCGCATTGTGGTCCATGGATAAAATCGACTTGACCAAGCCATAAACCGCTTTGCTTTCTTGCTTGAGCTCCTTACGCAACTGATGACTATTGTCCTCTCGAAACTTCATGGACTCCATATTTTTCAGCTGGATCATTTCCTTTTTGGACAAACGCCGCTCGCCAAACATGAGGTATAAAAGCGATCCAAAGACAGGAATGACGGCAATTAAGAGCCAGGTCACCTTATTTTCAGGCGGGGTATTTCGATTAACAATAGCTAAGATTGTCGACACATATAAGAGCCCAATGACTGCAACAGATAGCCAATGAGGGAACCATCTATTGAGCCAAAAGAAGGCCGCAAAGGATGCCCATAGTTCAAAGCCCATAAACAAAATACTAAATCCATATTTGGACATTAATAGACGTAATTTTCGAAAGGTCACAGCATCCTCCTTTTTTTCTTTCTACTAGTATACCAATTCTTTTTACCCGTTGCAACGACCAACCAAGCCCCTTCTAGACAAACAAAAAGAGAGTGGGACAGAAGTCCTAGCCTCTCAATTATTTTTGGATTGTCGAGCAAGACGCAGTGGTTGAGTGGGCTCTACTACGCTGATTTCATCAGCTTTTACAGCCCTACTCAACTGTGCGGAGGTGGGACGACGAAATCGAATTCTAACGAATTACCTATTTCTGTCCCACTCTCTTTTGTTTCGTCCCTTATTGCTTGGTCAAAACGATAATCCCTTGATCATCCTCTGCTTGCTCCAGGTCTTCTAGCGACAACTGATCTCCTTCGATCCGATAGCGATAAGGCTCATCCCCGATACGCATGGATTGATTGACCGGATCAATGCTGACCTCTTTGGTCTCTTCTTCTCCATCAGCATCTTGCACCGTAAACGTGCCTTTTTGACCCGTCACAACTAAGAGGATCGTATTTTCCTCGTCCTGTCCACGATAACTGCCATCTATGGACACCCCTTGCTCTGACTTTTCACTGGTCGAAGCCACTGTCTCAGATGAATGTGAGCTAGCGCTACTTGAGGCTTTTGGCGTTTGTTCTTGCTGGCTACAAGCAGTCAGGAAAAGGGCTACTGCCAAGGTCAGTATAGACATGATTTTTTTCATTAAGATCGGCTCCTTTCGCCATAACCGTATACTATCTACCACCAGTATACGCCAAGAAAGTCTTTAGGTCAATTGTTTACCCCTCTAATAAAAATGCCCTTACTTCCGAAATAAAATACAAGGATCCTGTGACAAATAAGACTTCATCTGGGGAACTCTGATCCATAAATTCTTTGATATAGGCCTTGTAGTCTGCTACATAGGGCAGGTCTTGTCGGTCGCCTTGTGCCACCACTTCTCCGTAATGGAAGGTCGTCAAAATCAATTCAGCTTCTGGCAATCCCGCTTGAAGCGTTTGGAGCATCCCGCTATAATCTTTTCGCTTGAGGGCCCCAAATAAAATCTTCACGCGCTTTCCTGCTAAGCTATTGGCAAACTCGATCAAGCGCAACATAGCATGAGGATTATGAGCGCCATCCAGATACACCTGGTCACCAAACAACTCTAGACGTCCCGGCCACCGCGTTTCTTGCAAGGCGTGCTTGACCTGCTCCATATCCACTTCTTCATCTAGGCCCTCCATATAGAGGAAAAAGGCCTCCAGAGCTACTGCAGCATTTTCCCGTTGGTAATCACCCTTCAAGCTTAGAGACGGCAAGACAAGTTCCACGCTTTCATTCCAAAAGCGATCCTGCTCTATGCCAAAATCTTTCTGGAAGGCGTGGAGACCCACAGCCAATTGCTCCGCTTTTTCTTGACAAACAGCTACAGCATCATCCGACAAGGGACCCACCACAGCTTTCTTGCCCTTCTTAAAGATTCCTGCCTTTTGCTGGGCGATTTCCGCAATCGTCCCTCCCAGTGTTTCTTGGTGATCGAGACCAACCGAAGTGATCACTGCGATCTCTCCCGTCACTACGTTGGTGGTATCTAGAAGCCCACCGATACCAACTTCCAATAAGACCACGTCCACAGCTTGTTCCTTAAAATACAAGAGGGCCATGAGGCAGATAATCTCAAAATAAGAGAGTTGGTCCTGGGTTTGAAGCAAGGTCTGCTCCATTTGTTGGACTTCTTGGCCAATCCGAGTAAAATCTTCATCTGAAATCGGCTGATCCCCAATACAAATCCGATCATGGATACTGATCATATGAGGAGAAGTAAAGGTCCCAACCTTCTTCCCATGAGCCATCAACAATTGACGCAGAAAGGCGATTGTGGATCCCTTCCCATTGGTTCCTGTCACATGAAGGATCGGATAAGCCTTATCCGGTCTTCCTAAAAGGCTCACTGCCTTCTCCATACGATCCAGTCCCGATCGAAAATTCAGACCGATCCGACTATTCATCCATTGCTCAATCTTATTCACATCTTCCTCCTAAAAGAAAAAAGCGACAAAACCTCTTCTGACGTTTGCGCTCCTTTCTTTTGTAGTTATTTCTTTCTCATTTTTACAGCAAGTCCATCGGACTTACCAACTCTTTCTAGTTTCTAGGAGTTGAGGTAAAAACATCCACTGGATGTTTTTACTCCTCCATAAAGCTGTTGAAGACTTCTTCGATCATATCCCATTCTGCATCTGAGTCTTCTGGGATTGGTTGAAGGTCGCCTTCTGTTCCGTCTTCGTTTTCTGTAAATGAATAAGCTTGGATTTCAACTTCGCCGTTTTCATCTTCTTCTGCATTTGCAGGGATCAAAAGGACATAGTTCTTTCCAAATTCTTCTTTGCCATCAATGGTCAAAAGAATTTCAAACAAGGTTTCATTTCCTTGTTCGTCCACCAATGTGATTAATTCACGTTCTTCATGGTCGTGGTTATGATCATGTGCCATACTATTCTTCCTCGTTTTCTTTCTAAAAATTGCGATCTAAATAATTTTGTAAAATAAGCTGCGCTGCTAACTTATCAATAACTTTTTTACGTTTGCTACGGCTAATATCTGCTTGCTCAATCAACATCCGCTCTGCAGCAACTGTTGTCAACCGTTCATCTTGGTAGTCGACTGGCAACCCAAACTTTTCAGCAATCATTGCGCCATAAGCCTGACTGGCTTCCACACGCGGTCCGCTGGTGTTGTTCATGTTTTTCGGCAAGCCCACAACAAAACGGTCTACCTTGTATTGAGCCACTAATTCGGCCAAGCGCTCCAAACCGAATTCTTTTTTGTCTTCATCGATTTGGATGATTTCAAGACCCTGAGCTGTAAAACCGAGAGGATCACTCACAGCAACCCCGACGGTCTTTGAGCCAACATCCAATCCCATAATTCTCATTAGAGGTCTATTCCTTGCCCTTTCAAATAATAACGTACCAATTCTTCAACGATTTCATCTCGTTCATATTTACGAATTTGGTTCCGTGCATTATTATAACGAGGTACATAGGCAGGATCACCACTGAGTACGTATCCTACGATTTGATTAATTGGATTGTAGCCTTTTTCATCCAGTGACAAGTAGACATCTTTCAAGGTCTCGCTAATTTCCTTACGATTTGAATCATCAAGATTAAAACGTACTGTTTCATCTGTAAATCCCACAAGAACACCCTCTTTCCTTAGAATATTACTATTATACCATAATTAAGAGTTTTCCACAACGGTCAAGCCCTTGATTTTACGGCTTTTTCAAGCATTTTTGAGCTATTTTAGCTAAACTGTTTTTTTATTTTTGCTCACTCGCTCCAGCATTGATGAGGTTGTCCGCAAATTGACTCGGTGTCAGCTTCAACAACTCCGGTAAGTGATTGTTTTTGAAGTAAGTCATGCCTTCGGCTTTCTTCACATCCATCGCTTCAAAGTCATAGGTGATGGTTACCTTGTATTCATTCTCATTTTCCAAGGTCAAATCAGCTGTGAAACCTGGCACTGTCAAAGCTTCCTTAAAGGCATCGTCCTTGTTAAAGGATTCTCTCAATTGCTTTTGTGCTTCCTCGACTCCAACCTGTTGGATCCCTTTTTTCAACTCCTCATCGGTTGCCGTCACATTGATGGTCTCCAACTTTTTAAAGGTATTCCCCACATAGGTGACGATTTGCGTCTGTTGTGTCCCCTTGTCATCTTTTGGAAAGACAAAGGTTCTAGTGATGACTTTATTTTCTTCAGCTTTTTGCAGGATACTCTTATTATCCTTTTGCAGTTGCTCTGCTTTTGCTTGGATTGCCTTTTGTTCACTTGAATTTGGCGTTTTCGCTTGTTTTTTTTGACCGCATCCCGTCAAACACAAGGCAAGCGCACCCAATAAGAAGATTTTCCTTTTCATTTTCCATTCCTTACTAGTTATTGTTTTCTAAAATATTGTATCATAGATTTCGTAAAATGGCGCAGTAAACTGCTTTTCATTCCGATTTTTAACAAGAAAAAATCAGAAACAAATTGTTTCTGATTTTCAATCGCTTTAAAGAGCTGCACGCATCCGCGCTTCTGCATTTTCTACATTTCGAACTGATCGTGGCAAGAAGGCACGAATATCATCTTCTTTGTAGCCCACTTGGAGACGTTTGTCATCTACCAAGATCGGACTTTTAAGAATACGAGGTGTTTCCATGATGATGTCAATGACTTCATTGACACTCAAGTCTTCGATGTCCACTCCTAGATTTTTAGCGTATCGATTTTTTGAAGAGACAATACTTGCCACTCCATTTTCAGTCTTTGTAAGGATATCCAATAATTCTTCTTTGGTGATCCCTTCCTTACCGAGGTTTTGTTCTTTATAAGTTAGCTGGTGAGCGTTGAGCCAAGTCTTTGCTTTTTTACAGCTGGTGCAACTTGACACTGTATAAATTTTAATCATGCATGCACTCCTTTCGCTACACGATAATACTATCGTATTAAATTATAACACAAAAACCATCAGTCTAGCGACCTATTTTGAAAAAAATTAATCTTCAATTTCAATCGCGTCATCTAAATCTAGAGTTACTTCTTCTACGACAGGAGCTGCTTCTTCAGTTTTATCAAGGGTTTTCACTGCTTCGTCTTCTTCGATCAAACCAAAATGAACCCGAACCTTATGGTCGATTTCGTCAAAAATTTCTGGGTGGTCAGCCAAGAATTTCTTAGCATTTTCAGATCCTTGACCAATTTTTTCGCCGTTATATGAGTACCACGCACCCGCTTTTTGGATGATATCCAAATCTGTTGCAATCTTCACCAATTCACCTGTACGTGAAATTCCTTCTCCGTACATGATTTCAACCATGGCTTCTTTGAACGGTGGAGCTACCTTGTTCTTCACAACCTTGATCTTGGTTTCCTTACCAACATTGGTATCTTTTTGG
>CAUCUH010000083.1:0-7272 GCA_958445905.1 uncultured Streptococcus sp. | reverse complement strand
GTCAAACAGTGGAATGCCTGTATGGACCGTCAAATGAAGACCGTGACGGCTACAGGAAGCTTTGTCTCTATGTTTGCTCTCAGTTTCTTAGCAGTCTTTCGTGAAGGGGCTGAGACCATTCTATTTTATGTCGGGATCATTCCTCGGATTACAACTGCGAATTTCTTACTGGGAATCGGGCTTGCTATAGCTGTTCTTATCATCATTGTAGTGGCCACGACCAAGGCTAGTCAAGCTATCCAACCTCATCGAATCTTTTTCATTCTGACTTGGTTGATTTACGCTTTGGCCTTCAAGATGCTCGGTGTCAGCATCCACGCCCTTCAGTTGACCAATATCCTACCTAGCCATTTGGTCAATGGACTTCCAACCATCGATTGGGCGGGTATCTATCCAAGCTGGGAAGTTCTTCTTCCTCAATGTATCTTTGTGGCCTTGATCGCACTTGTTACGGTGAGACAACATGGCAAAGAGTAGAGCAGATGAAATGACCATTGTTGAACATTTGGTCGAATTTCGAAAACGATTGATCGCAGTGGTCTTATGTTATATTATCGTCTTTCTGGTGGCTTTTGTATTTGGAGGAGAGCTCTACCAAGCCTTGACGGCTAGCCTGCATCAAAAACTGCTGGTACTGGGACCGAATGATATCCTCTGGATCTATGTATCGCTGGCTAATCTCACAGCTTTTAGCCTGACCTTGCCCTTTATTGTCTACCAGATTTGGCAATTCGTAAGACCGGCTCTGAAGGAGAAAGAGGCGCGTGCAGTCTTTGCCTACATCCCAGCTAGCTTTATTTGCTTTGTGTTGGGACTTGCATTTGGTTATTTCTTTGTTAGCCCAGCTATTTTAGAGGTCTTGATGCGCTTGGGAGAAGGGCTGTTTGATACCCAATTGACGGCACAAAATTATCTAACCTTCTTATGGCACACCACCTTGCCTTTAGGGGTCTTGTTCGAGTTACCAGTTTTGGTCGCTTTTCTGACCTCGATTGGGCTCTTGACACCACAGTTTTTAATAACCTACCGACGATACGCATACTTTGTCCTGCTGGTCTTAGCCGTCGTGCTAACCCCTGCAGACTTTATCAGTGACTTTGCCATGACACTCCCTTTGATCCTCTTATTTGAAGTCAGTGTCGCCATCAGTAAAGTCATCTATTCAAGAAAAAGGAGAAACTAATGGGAATTTTACGTGATATTGGAGCACCAGGATTGATCATCATCATCCTCGGCGCCCTCTTGATTTTTGGACCAAAACGCCTGCCTGAGTTGGGCCAGTCCATCGGTAAAATGTTTACTGAATTTAAGACAGCTGTCAATAAAGGCAGTGAAGAAGCCGATCAAGAAACCAAAGAAGCTAAAGAAGAAAAAGAATAATCAGACAATTTTCAAAATTCTATTGAGTTCGATTGCATAAAAAGGTATAATAAGACAAGTACTTGCAATCGACGAAGGAGGAAACCATGATTATTACGATTTTGTCACTCATTTTCTATTTCAGCTATATCGGATTCTTATGCTGGTTGGTCGTAAAAATTGTCGAAAAATTGTTCAATTTCTTGTTGAACCGTTAATAAAGAAACAATCCATTTCACCCCGAGTGAGTGGATTTTTTGTGTCTCGTTCATTCGGAAAGAAGCAAATAGAAAGAGAGAATTCAATGGTCTCAGATTGAAGACAAGTCGTATCAAAAACTTTCCTTAGGTGAGTACGGACGTCAGCGAACTTCTCCGAAGTTCCATGACTTAGTTTTGGACCTAAAGTTCCAAAACTCCCGAGTGTTAGAAACACGATTGTTTCTAAAACTTTTCTCACAGCGGAAAGTTTCGATATTTTCTTAACTTATTATACTTTAAGATAGTTTGTTTACATTCTAAGAAACAGTGCGGCCTCTTTTTACTTATCTAATTTCCCTAGCTATTGACTAACTTGAACTTCAAACTGTATTTCGGTATGATAGTAGATAAAGGATGACTAAATATGTATAGCTTTCATAAGCTTTTAATCTTATAGAAAAGGGACAAAACACATGCAGTTTTATTTTATTGGTGGCCTAGGTGGTAATAGCTACCATCTGGCTCCGCTTATTGAAGAGCTTGGCTTTCCTGTGACCTTTCTAGATCCCTATAGGGAAATGATTCAGACAGAAAACGATCTTTGTGCTTGGTTTCAAGGTCGGATTGGCCAGGCGGAAGAGATCTGTTTATTAGGGCATTCCTTGGGTGGAGATTTGGCTCGTTATCTGGCTGCCGAGTTTCCTCAGATTCGAGCTCTGATTCTCCTGGATGGGGGTTATCTGGATATGGAAAAAATCCTGCCTCTTGAAGAAGAACTAGAAGGAACGGCGTCTTTCATGCAGCAGCAAGTTTTTGCGACTTTAGAAGAAGCTGTGTTATCCGAACTTGGTGATGGAGCAGATCCTACTCCTATAGCGCCAAAAGCGGTAGAGGCTAGCTATCGTTGGAATCCAGCGAGTGAACAATATGAATTAAATCTGGATCTCGAAAAGGTCATGGCTTTATTGCGTCTACGGCGTCAGATCAAGCCTTACCAGATTCCACTGGCAGACCTGCCTGTCCTCTTTATCGGGCCTCGATACCAAGAAGAACCTGAATGGAGAAAAGATTCTCTGAAGCAACTAGATCCCCAGATCAAGCAAGTCTTGCTAGAAGGTTTGGGGCACGAACTGTATACAGAGGCGCCTGAAATTGTAGCTAGAGAAGTGAACAATTGGCTCCAAAATGTTCATAAATAAAACCTGTTTCTCTTTTTGAAATGGGTTTTTGTCTTTAATTTCCGAACATTATTTCCTATAAAATCATTCCCGTTGCATTAGGTCCGTATCTTTGGTATAATCTATCAAGGAAACGTCAAGAGACGTAGCGATGCGCTTGCGCATAGGTAGGTCAATTTTTAGAAAAGAGATTTTTCAATCTATGTTAAATGAATTTCCTATTTTCGACTATGAAGATATTCAGTTGATCCCCAACAAATGTATCATCAATAGCCGCTCAGAAGCAGATACAACCGTCCAATTCGGAAAGCATACCTTCAAGCTTCCAGTTGTTCCTGCCAATATGCAGACAATCTTGGATGAGAATGTGGCAGAGCAGTTGGCGTGTGGTGGTTATTTCTACATCATGCACCGTTTTGATGAAGAGGGTCGGATTCCTTTTGTCAAACGCATGCATGATCAAGGTTTGATCGCTTCCATTTCGGTTGGTGTTAAGGAATACGAATACGACTTTGTGAGTCAATTAAAGGCAGATGCGCCTGAGTACATCACTATTGATATCGCACACGGTCATGCGGATAGTGTCATTCGGATGATTCAACACATCAAGAAAGAATTGCCAGATACCTTTGTCATTGCTGGAAATGTTGGAACTCCTGAAGCTGTTCGTGAATTGGAAAATGCGGGAGCTGATGCGACTAAGGTCGGAATCGGCCCTGGTAAGGTTTGTATCACCAAAGTTAAGACTGGATTTGGTACAGGTGGTTGGCAATTGGCTGCTCTTCGCTGGTGCTCAAAAGCAGCTCGTAAGCCAATCATTGCGGACGGTGGTATTCGGACTCATGGTGATATTGCCAAATCGATTCGTTTCGGGGCGTCTATGGTCATGATCGGTTCTCTCTTTGCAGGACATATCGAAAGTCCTGGTAAAACAGTAGAGATTGATGGAGAGTCTTTCAAAGAGTACTATGGATCTGCTTCCGAGTACCAAAAAGGCGCTTATAAGAACGTCGAAGGTAAGAAGATTTTATTGCCTGCCAAGGGTCATTTGCAAGACACCTTAACGGAAATGGAACAAGATTTGCAAAGTTCGATCTCTTATGCAGGAGGCCGAAAATTAGCAGATTTGAAACATGTTGACTATGTGATCGTTAAGAATTCTATCTGGAATGGCGATGCACACTAATTGAATTACTTATTTATTTCACGAATAGGCGTGATGTTTCTACAAGGTGCCGGAACACCTAACAATAAGTAAGTCGGGATTATTTCTCTTTCTAGAGAGATTTCAAGGCTTGCTTAGCAGGCCTTTTTGTATTTTGTGAATGAAGTAGAGGATTTTTTAAAAAAGTAGGAGGAAGTATGAAATTACTTGAAGAGCGCATCTTAAAAGATGGCAATGTTTTAGGTGAGAATATCCTCAAGGTGGATTCCTTTTTGACCCACCAAGTGGATTTTAAATTGATGAAAGAAATTGGTCAGACTTTTGCGGACCGGTTCAAAGATGCTGGTGTGACGAAAGTCGTGACCATTGAAGCATCTGGGATTGCACCAGCCCTTTATGTAGCTGAAGCCTTGGATGTTCCCATGATCTTTGCTAAGAAGGCGAAAAACATCACGATGAATGAAGGCATTTTGACGGCTGAGGTTTATTCCTTTACCAAGCAAGTCACCAGTACCGTTTCGATTGCTGGTAAATTCTTGGATCCATCAGATAAGGTTTTGATCATTGACGATTTCCTTGCGAATGGTCAAGCAGCCAAAGGTTTGATTCAAATCATCGAACAAGCCGGGGCTCAAGTCGAAGCGATTGGGATCGTGATTGAAAAATCCTTCCAAGATGGACGGGGATTGTTAGAAGAGTTGGGATATCCAGTTGTATCCCTCGCACGTTTGGACCGTTTTGAAAATGGTCAGGTCGTATTTAAGGAGGCAGACATCTAATGCAAAAACAAGAAAGCCATTCACAAGCGGCCATTCTAGGCTTGCAACACCTTTTGGCCATGTATTCGGGATCTATTTTGGTGCCGATCATGATCGCAGGAGCTTTGGGCTATAACGCTCATCAACTAACCTACCTCATCTCTACAGATATCTTCATGTGTGGGGTCGCAACTTTCCTTCAAGTGCAGCTCAATAAATACTTTGGGATCGGTCTTCCGGTAGTCCTTGGGGTTGCCTTCCAGTCTGTGGCACCTCTCAGCATGATCGGAGCTAGCCATGGTAGTGGTGCCATGTTTGGTGCCTTGATTGTCTCAGGGATTTATGTCATCCTTGTCTCTGGTTTCTTCTCTAAGATTGCCAATCTCTTCCCATCAATTGTAACGGGATCCGTTATTACAACCATTGGTTTGACCTTGATTCCAGTAGCGATTGGAAATATGGGAAATAATGCGCCAAAACCAACCGTTCAAAGCTTGATTTTGGCTGTGGTGACCATTCTCATCATTTTATTTGTTAATATCTATACGACTGGTTTTATTAAATCTATTTCAATTTTGATTGGTTTGATTGCAGGAACCGCCATTGCGGCTTCTATGGGCTTGGTGGATTTCACACCTGTATCGCAAGCACCAGTGATTCACGTTCCAACACCTTTCTTCTTTGGAGCTCCTAAGTTTGAAATCACCTCCATCTTAATGATGTGTATCATCGCAACAGTTTCTATGGTTGAATCAACAGGTGTTTATCTTGCACTTTCTGATATTACCAAAGATCCAATTAATAGCACGCGCCTTCGCAATGGTTATCGTGCTGAAGGGTTGGCCGTTCTCCTCGGTGGTATCTTTAATACCTTCCCTTACACTGGATTCTCACAAAACGTTGGCTTGGTGAAATTGTCTGGTATCAAGACTCGTCTACCAATCTACTACGCGGCTGGTTTCCTTGTCCTTCTTGGTCTCCTTCCTAAGTTTGGAGCTCTGGCACAAATCATTCCAAGTCCAGTTCTTGGGGGAGCGATGCTAGTGATGTTTGGTTTTGTATCGATTCAAGGGATGCAGATTCTTGCGCGTGTTGATTTTGAACACAATGAGCACAATTTCCTCATCGCTGCTGTATCGATTGCTGCAGGGGTTGGTTTGAACAACAGCACCCTCTTCAATGGCCTTCCAACAGGATTCCAAATGTTCTTTGCGAACGGAATTGTCGTTGCCAGTGTCTTGGCGATCGTTCTCAATGCTATTTTAAACCGCAATAAACACTAAACTCACATGAACCGGAGATCCTTGGATCTTCGGTTTTTTGACTTTTAAGGAAACATATAGTAGAGTGGAAGAGGAGAAAATCTTATTTGATGAGAAGAGAGTTAGAATCATGTATGTAACCTATCACTTTAAAGAGCGCTTGCGCTTGTTTTTGAGTCTATTTTTGCCGATTTTGATCTATCAATTGGCCAATTATTCAGCCAGCTTTGTCGATACAGCCATGACTGGTCAGTACCGAACCCTTGATTTGGCTGGTGTTTCTACAGCTACCAGTCTGTGGAATCCATTTTTTACTTTCCTGACAGGGATTGTCTCTGCGCTGACGCCGATTGTTGGGCATCATTTAGGCAAGGGAAATAAAGAACGGATTGCTGGTGATTTTTACCAATTCCTCTATATGTCATTTGGTATGGCCATTCTCTTAATAGGTTTTGTTTGGGGGATTGCACCCATGATTCTCAAGCAGATCGGTTTAGAAAATGTTGTTGCCCAAATAGCCATTCGCTACTTATATTTCCTTTCTCTAGGAATCTTACCTTTGTTGCTCTTTAGTATCGTGCGGACCTTCCTCAATACCTTGGGCATGACGCGTCTATCCATGTACTTGATGCTTTTGCTCTTGCCTTTGAATGCTTGTTTTAACTATATCCTGATCTATGGGGCATTTGGTTTTCCTGAGATGGGAGGAGCAGGAGCAGGCCTTGGAACCTCTCTGGCCTACTGGGTCTTGCTGGTTATTGCGGTTTTGATTTTGTGCAAGCACCCTAAGGTAGCACCTTTCCAATTGTGGAAGCCGCAACCTTATGATTTTCAAGGGATGAAAGAAGTATTGCGCCTTGGGCTTCCAATCGGTGGAATTGTTTTTGCAGAAGTCATCATCTTCTCGCTGGTTGGTTTGTTAATGGCAAAATTCCCATCACTCACCATTGCTAGTCACCAATCGGCCATGAATTTTTCTACCCTGATGTATGCTTTCCCAGTTAGTATCTCCAGTACCATGGCGATTATCGTATCTTACGAACTGGGAGCAGGAAGACCAGAAGTGGTCAAACAATATTGCCGTTTGGGACGACTGACAGCCTTTGGTTTTGCCATTGTTACCCTGGTCTTTCTCTATACATTCCGCTTCCAACTGGCAGGGCTATATGGCAAGGATCTAGTCTTTGTGCAGCAAACAGCTATTTTCATGACCTATAGTCTCTTTTTCCAAGTAGCCGATACTTTTGCAGCACCCCTGCAAGGGATTTTGCGGGGCTATAAGGATACAACCGTTCCATTCTTATTAGGCATTTTTAGTTATTGGTGCATCTCTATCCCACTAGGGATTTT
>CAUCUH010000082.1:0-7371 GCA_958445905.1 uncultured Streptococcus sp. | reverse complement strand
CTTCAATTTTATCAACGGCTAGTTTTGTAATCTTATTATCATGGGTGGTGACCTTTAAGTAGTAAGGCTTCACATCTGATGGTGTTTCAGACAAGAGGCTGCTATCGGTCTCAAGACCTTGGTCATCCACGCTAATCAGACTGGTTTCCTTGATGTTTTTGATTTCAACTTTTTTAAGATCAATTCTCAGTGGTTCTTCCTTGAGAACTTCTTCTTCATCCCCATTTCCACGGTCATAGACCATGGTCGTTGCGAGCGTATAATCCTTGTAGTAGTCCAAGTCCGCTAAAGCAGCTGCCAAGTCCGTCTCTGAAAGGGTCAGGGTTTTCACCACTTGATCACCCTTCTTCAATACAGCCTGGATGGACTTGATGGTCACACCGTCTGGTTTATCCAAATGATAGGTAGCTTTAGCACTGCGCTTCAATTCTTCCTTATCGACCTGGGTCAAAGTTAAGGTAGGCTTTTCAAGTTCTTTGGTCCCTTGTTGAATGATCTGATCTTGGGCTTGTTCTAGTACTTCTTCAGAAATTGTAGGAGCATCCGTTGTTTTGACACCTTTAATGGTCTTATAGACCTTGGTGATTTTTTTCTTCCCATTTTTACCGACTTGAGAAACCCTTTCGGTTCCTTTTAGCAAGGTGGCATCTTGTTCGGTTACCGTCTTAAATGGAATTTCTTCAAAAGCAACATCCTCTGTTTGGCCTTCAATCGCCTTAGTCCCACGACTAATTTTTTCTGTCACAGGAGCTTTTACCGTTTCAGTTGTCGTGCTCACGGGCTCGCCAATCTTCTCACCATTGACCGTCTTATAAACACGACGAATCTCCTGACTACCAGCCTCGCCTTTCTGAAGAAGGCTTTCTTCATCGGTGTAACGATTGGCATCCGTTACATACTCTGTTTCATATGGAAGGATTACCGTTTCTGTCTCTGTTACCGTCCCTTCCGTAACTTGATAGGTTGGATTATCCGGTTGAACGGGAGCTTCTCCCACATGGCCTTCTTCTTGTGTCCCTTTTGCTTCCACCACACCTGTATAGGCTGGAGTCTCCGGTTGAATAGGAGCTTCTCCGACATGGCCTTCTTCCTGCGTTCCCTTAGCTTCCACCACACCTGTATAGGCTGGAGTCTCTGGTTGAACAGGAGCTTCACCGACATGGCCTTCTTCCTGTGTTCCCTTGGCTTCTACCACGCCTGTATAGACTGGGTTCTCCGGTTGAACTGGGGCTTCGCCGACATGGCCTTCTTCTTGTGTCCCCTTGGCTTCCACCACACCTGTATAGGCTTGATTCTCTGGTTGAACAGGAGCTTCGCCGACATGGCCTTCTTCTTGTGTCCCCTTAGCCGTTACAACTGGAGAAGGGCTGGGTTGAGGGGTTGGTTGGGCATCTTCTTTTGTCCCAACAGCAAGAATTTGTGAAACTGGTTCTTTAGTGACCTTGCTTTCAACGACTCTGCGAACTTCTTGTCCATCTACCACACTCACTTCTGTCAATAGGGTCCGCTCCCCATTTTGACCAGCAGTCAGCACCTTGGTTTGCCCTTTAGGTAATGTAGGATCAACTTGGTTGACAGTTTCAAATGGCACAGGCTCAGTATAGACTTCCAGGCTTGGTTTTTCAACTTGAGGAAAGGCTGGAGCGACTTCTGGGGTCACACGCGCTTGTGGTTCCACTTGTGGAATCCCTGTACTTGTTTTGATCGTTCCTTTTACAGAAGGTTTCGTTTCCTGCATAGCCTTTGGCTCTCGTAAGCTCGTCTTTTGGACTGACGGGTAGCGCAGATAACCAATATAGTCATAGCCGTCAATTTGAATCACGCCATTTGCAAGATCTTTGCTCGATGCGATCGCAAGATCCTGATTATAGGCGCGCAAGACTTGATTTTGTAGGGCTGCGACTTCAACTGGAAGTAGAAGACTTTGTCCCATGGCTCCAATCAAAAGGACGCCCATGATCTTCTTCCGGTGCTTTTTAGAGAGTAAGAGGACCGCAAAGGAAGCAGTGACTAGACTTAGCCCAAAAAGGGCGATTTCCTGACTTCCTGTTTGAGGAAGAACCGACTGAGTTGCTTCCTTCTTCTTATAGACGAGATAGAAAGTATCTTCATTTTGATATGCTTCAGGGATTGCATGAATCACCTGTGCTTTTTCTTCAGCAGTCAGCTCTTCTTCTGTCACATATCCTAAGTGCACATGAGCAGGTAGGGTCACCTGATCTGCTTGGACAGGACGAGCCCCTAACAGGCTTCCTCCTAATAAAAAGGCTCCAATGGCCACCGGACCAACACCGACAGATAATTTCCGAATCGAATATTTGGTCATTTTTTCAAACGTTTGTTTCGCTTTTTTCATCCTAAAATTCCTATATAGTAATATTTAACCCTCGAGCAGGGACCTGATTATTTTTAGAGAGGATGGGATCCTTTCCAGAAATAAGAACCTTCCCGGGATTTTTTACCTTTACCTATCTTATCTTTTTTCTTCTATTTTAGCAAGCTCTAAAACTCAAAAATATAAACCGTTTTCTTTATAGGAAGAAAGCAACACAAAAAAACGCCTCGAAAGGCGTTTGTATCATAGATCTATTTATAAGGATTGGTACAAATCATTGTATCGTTGACTAGCCGTATCCCATGAGAAGTCACGCGTCATAGCTTGCTCTTGGAGACCATACCAAGCCTGTTTGTCATTGTAGTAGACAGCCAAGGCTTCATCAACTGCCCAGTTAAACCAATAGCCAGACAAATTATTGAAACTAAAGCCTGTTCCACTTCCATCAACAGCATTATACGGTTGGACCGTATCTCGAAGTCCGCCGACTTCATGCACCAGAGGAAGGGTTCCATAACGCATGGCCATCATTTGAGAAAGGCCACATGGTTCAAAGCGGCTTGGCATCAAGAAGACATCCGACGCTGCATAGATTTCTTGGGCCAATTGGACATCAAATGTGATATTCGCTGAAAGTTTATCTGGGTAGGCTTGACCAAACCAAGCAAAGGCATTTTCAAATCCAGGGTCTCCTGTCCCCAGCAAAACAATCTGAATATCCTTTTGCAAGAGTTGATGCAACTCTTCTACCACCACATCAAAACCTTTTTGACGTGTCAAACGAGAGACGATCCCAAACAAAGGAACATCATCGCGAACAGGTAGACCAACACGTTCTTGAAGAGCTCGTTTGCTAGCTGCTTTACCTGAAAGATCTGAGAGACTGAAGTGATACGTCAAGAGTGGATCCGTTTCAGGATTATACAGATCTGCATCAATCCCGTTAACAATTCCGGTCACCTTGCCAGACTCCATCCGAAGGATCTGATCCAAGCCACAACCATATTCAGCAGTCATAATCTCATGCGCATAGCTAGGAGAAACCGTTGTTACACGGTCAGCATATAGAATGCCGGCTTTCATCCAGTTCAGGCAATCATTCCACCGAAGCGTTCCATCTGCATAGCGTTCAAATCCAACTCCGAATAGGTCCCACAACATTCCTGGGTCGAACTGACCTTGGAATTCCAAATTATGGATAGTCAATACTGTTTTAATTTCATGATAAGCTTGAATCCAACGGTATTTTTCCTTCAGCAAGAAAGGAATCATCGCCGTATGGTAATCATGGGCATGAAGAACATCTGGAATGAAGTCAACCCGTTCCATCGTTTCTAAAGCCGCGAGCTGGAAGAAGGCGAAGCGTTCTCCATCATCAAAGTCACCATAGACATGACCTCTAAAGAAATAATGTTGGTTATCAATAAAGTAAAAGGTGACTCCATCACGCACAATACGTTTCACACCAACATATTGACTTCTCCAGCCAACCTTGGTCTCAAAATGCAAAACATCTTCGATTTGATCTCCAAACTTAGTCTCTACCATATCATAGTAAGGGAGGATCACGCGCACATCATGACCACTTTTCGCTAAGGATTTAGGAAGAGCGCCAATAACGTCTCCCAAACCACCTGTTTTAGAAAACGGTGCTCCTTCAGCTGCAACAAATAATAGTTTCATTAGACAATATCCTCTGTAACAATCGTTCCTTTTTTAACCACGACAGGTGCTTCTTCTGTCCCACGAATCGTCACACCAGCAGCCACTTCGACACCCTTATCCAGGATGGCATATTCGACGATTGCATTTTCATGAATCACAACACCAGGGAAGAGAAGACTACTGCGGACTTCTGAACCTTCATGAAGGTGTACCCGCCGTGAAACAACGGAGCGTTCAACGGTTCCTTCTACAATACTACCCGAAGCAAATTGAGACGTTTTAATATGTGAAGTCTTGGAATAATACGTTGGTTCTTCATTCTTCACTTTCGTATACACCTTTTGGTTTGGTGAAAAGAGCTTCATGAATTTTTGGTTTTCCAACATATCCAAGTTTGCATGGTAGTAGGATTCAACTGAATGAATATTGGCTAGGTAACCTGTATATTCAAAAGCAAAAGCATTGTATTCCACCGCCAAATCACGCAAGATATAGCGCAATTTTTGTGGGTATTCTTTCTTGGCTTCTTCTTCAATTTTTTCAATCAACCAAGGAGTATCCACAATAAAGACATCTGTCGACATGTTGTAGACTTCGTCAGGATCCTTGCCATCGAAAAGTCTTTGCTCTGTAACATGGTCTGTTTCATCAATTTCCAAGATAGCATTGACTTCAGAGATATTTTGAAGATGCAACTTCTTATAAACCACTGTAATCGGACGGTCAACGCTATTATGCAAGTGGAAAACTTGATTGAGGTCAATATTCATCAAGACATCACAGTTCAAAGCAACTGTTTGGTTGGAACCAGACCGTTTCAAATAGGTCAATAATTGTTGGTAGTATTCTGGCCCTACATTTGTATTTTCAACAGGAGTGTTATAGATTCCGAGGTAATAGTGGCTCAATAAAGTAGACAAGCCCCACTCACGACCTGAACGAATATGGTCAAAGACCGAACTAATATTTTCTTGTTGGAAAATCCCAAAAACACTACGAATACCAGCATTCGCAAGACTAGACAACGGGAAGTCAATCAAGCGGTATTTCCCATCAAATGGTAGAGATGCTACCGGACGATGGCTGGTCAAAGTGGACATATCATGATACCCAACTGTATTTCCTAAAATGGCTGAATATTTATCAATCTTCATCTGTTGCTACCCCCACTTTTTCATTGTAACCGACAACTTGTACTTCCTCTGTTCCATCAATCACGACACCTTCTGCAATGACTGCACCTTCCCCGATAATCGCGCGTTTCACGACAGCTCCTTTACCGATAATGGCATTGCTCATCACGACAGCATCTTCGACAACTGCTCCTTCACGAACTTGAGCTTCTGTTGATAAGATGGAGTGTTTGACTGTACCGTCTACCGAACAACCGTCGACGACAAGAGAATCTTCGACGTGGCCATGTTCCCCAAAGAAGTTCGGTGGAGAAATGAGGTTGCGTGAATAGATTTTCCAGTGACGATCGCGACTATCCAAGGCATTATTTGGATCGATATATTCCATATTGGCTTCCCAAAGAGACTCAATCGTACCAACGTCTTTCCAATAACCATTGAATTCATAAGCATAAACACTTTCGCCTGATTCTAGATACGTTGGAATGACATTTTTACCGAAGTCTGACATATCGATATCACTCTTTTCAGCAGCAACCAACATATTGCGGAGACGAGCCCAGTCAAAGATGTAAATCCCCATGGAAGCCTTGGTAGATTTTGGTTCAGCTGGTTTTTCTTCAAATTCGACAATCCGATTATTGGCATCTGTATTCATGATTCCAAAACGGCTTGCTTCCTTCAAAGGTACATCTAGGACGGCAACAGTTAAGCTTGCATTATTATCCTTGTGCGCTTGAAGCATATCATCGTAATCCATCTTATAGATGTGGTCCCCAGATAATATCAAGACATATTCCGGATTGATGCTGTCGATATAGTCGATGTTTTGGAGGATGGCATGGCTAGTTCCTTCAAACCAACGATTTCCTTCACTAGCTGAATAAGGTTGGAGAATAGACACACCTGTATTGATTCCATCCAAGCCCCAACTGGAACCATTTCCAATATGGCTGTTAAGTGCAAGGGGTTGATACTGTGTAATCACACCAACATTGTGAATTCCTGAGTTGGCACAGTTTGAGAGAGCAAAATCGATAATCCGATAGCGCCCACCAAATTGAACCGCAGGTTTCGCGATGTTTTTGGTTAATTTTCCAAGACGTGTTCCTTGCCCACCGGCAAGAATTAAAGCGAGCATTTCATTCTTCATTGACTACTTCCTCTTTTTAAAGCTTGGACTCCCTTAGAGTCAACCGATCATCATTTTTTATCTGATGTTTTAGATTTCGTTTTGCGAACCTTCCGTTTCACCTTCCAAATGCTAGCCCCTAAAGCCGGCAAAGTAAAGGTCAAAGTTTGTTCATAATCCTTCCACAGTCCATCTTGAGACTGAACTGTCGGATTGTGCTCTTTCCAGACACCTCCCCATTCTTCTAATTCTGTATTCCAAATTTCTTCATAGACCGCTGATACAGGCACACCAATCGTAAAGTCCTTGCGTTCTACTGGTGCCATATTGAAGACGCAAACCAAAAGATCGCCTTTACGATTTTTCCGGATCATAGACAAGACGCTCTGATCCCGGTTATCTGCATCAATAATCTCTAAGCCATCAAAGCTATCATCAATCTCCCACAATTCCTTGTGTTCTTTGTAGAAATGATTGAGCTGAGAAGTGAAACGACGCATCTTAGCATTCATTTCATCCTCTAGATTGCCCCATTCCAGTTGCTCTTCTGACTTCCATTCCAAAAATTGACCAAATTCTGAACCCATAAAGAGTAATTTCTTACCTGGATGGCAAATCTGATAGGTCAAGAGGTTACGGAGTCCAGCAAATTGATTGTAACGATCTCCCCACATCTTATGCATCAAACTCTTCTTACCATGCACCACTTCATCATGTGAAAATGGTAGTAAGAAGTTTTCAGAAAATGCATACATGAAACTAAAGGTTACCAGGTTAAAGTCAAATTTCCGGTAGATGGGATCTTCTTCGTAGAATCGAAGGATATCATTCATCCACCCCATATTCCATTTATAGTCAAAGCCAAGTCCACCTTCTTCTTCAGGACCCGTGATCTTTTGACCAGCAGAACTTTCTTCTGCAATCATCATGACATCTGGGTGTTCGTTCTTGATAATCGCATTCAACCGTCTAAGGAAATGAACGCCTTCGTAGTTGAGGTTTCCACCATCAATATTTGGTGTCCATGGACCACTATCGTAGTCAAGATAGAGCATATTGCTCACAGCATCGACCCGAATCCCATCTAAATGATAGGTATCAATCCA
>CAUCUH010000081.1:0-7395 GCA_958445905.1 uncultured Streptococcus sp. | reverse complement strand
TGCTACGGATTTGTTTCTTCGCTGTTTCTTCCGTCAAGCCTTGTTGCGCCAAGTAAGCATCGAATTGCTTGCCTAATTGTTTCTTTTGTTTAGCCAATTCTTTATCGACTTCTTTATCAGAAACTTTTGATCCATATTCTTTTTCAAAGACTTTATTGATGGTCATTTGGAAAAGAACTTGTTGAGCACCTTGGTTGTTTTTGATTTCATTATAGAAATCAGAAACTGTAATCGTGTCCCCTTTCATGGTCACGATATCTTTGTTTGTGCCATTGGCACACGCTGCTAGTGTTACGACTGATAGCAAGGTCACAGCACCCGCTACAAGTTTTTTCTTCATGAAAATTATTCTCCGTTCCTTTTTAAACTTCTTCTATTTTACCACAAATTAGAGAGAATACCTTAAATTTACCTAAAAAGAGCTAGGATCTGGCAAGGTTACCGTCTCTGCATTTTTCCGAATCATCAAAATACCATCTCCAAGTGGCACCAAACTAGCGGTCAAATCTGGATGATTGAGAGTCGCATGAAAGAGGTTCTGAAGCCCCCGGTAAATGGTTCGTTGTCCACGACGCACTTCCATGATGTCCTTGGCAACATCTCCTCCTTGGAAAATATCATCCAGTACCACAATTCCCCCAACCTCTAGGAGTTCGAGGATCCGTGGCAAAAAGACAATGTATTTAGACTTGGCTGAGTCCATAAAGACAAAGTCATAGGTCTCTGTTAAATCCTGTAAGACATCTACAGCATCTCCTTCAAGCAAGGTGATTTGCTTTCTCTGATCATATTTAGCCAGATTTTCCTTGGCAAAACCAATCATTTCTTCATTCCGATCAATAGTGGTAATTTGTGCATTGGGAGCATGTTCAGCCATTAAGAGAGCTGAAAATCCAATTGCTGTCCCAATTTCAAGGATTTTCTTTGGTTGTAAAGCTTGCAAGAGTAGTCTAAAGTATGCTACCGTTTCATGCGGGATGATGGGAATATTTTCCTTGCGGGCGAATGCTTCTAACTCCTCCAAGGCACCTGCTACCGGTTTTTGACGCGTGCGCATAAAGTCAACGATCTCGTCTTTAACCACTGGCCGGCGCATATTGTGGTTGGCATTTTTACTATAAGACTCTACCATCTTATGCGAGTCCTAATTTTTCTACTAGGGCTTCAAATTCATTCAACCGACGTTCAAAGACCGCAAAGGCTGCGTCCAAGTAGTCTTCTTTTTCCATATCCACACCTGCTTTGCGGATGACATTGAGTGGATAATCAGAATTTCCAGCTTTCAAGTAGTCGATATATTTATCACGATCTTCTTGTGTTCCATGAACAATCTTTTCAGCTAAGGCTGAAGCTGCTGCAAAACCTGTTGAATATTGGAAGACATAGTAGTTATAGTAGAAGTGAGGAATCCGAGCCCATTCATATTGGATCTCAGGGTTGTCTTCTTTTGAAAGACCATAGTATTTTTCATTGAGCTCTGCATAGAGGTTGTTCAAGAATTCACTAGTCAAAACAGTACCTTCTTGGTCTGCTTTATGGATCGCATGCTCAAATTCAGCAAACTGAGTTTGACGGAAGACGGTTCCACGGAAGCCATCCAAGAAGTGATTCAAAATAGCAAAACGAGTTGCATCGTCTTCTACTTCTTCTAGGAGACGTTCTGTCAAGATATTTTCATTGGTTGTAGAGGCAATTTCAGCAAGGAAAATAGAGTAGTCTCCATAAACATACGGCTGGGTTTCACGGGTATAGCTAGAATGCATACTATGACCAGTTTCATGCACCAAGGTGAAGAGGTTATCCAATGTATCTTGCCAGTTCAACAACATAAAGGCATTGGTATCATAAGAACCACCTGAATAGGCACCTGAGCGTTTTCCTTGGTTGACATGCACGTCGATCCAGCGTTCACTAAAGGCACGTTTCACACGAGAAAGATAATCCTCACCCAAAACAGCCAAGACTTCTTCTGCTTTGGCCAATGATTCTTCATAAGTAAACTTGTAGTCTGTATCGGATAATGGCGTATACATATCGTACATCTTCAAGTCTGAGATTCCTAGAATTTTTGAGCGCAATTGCACATAACGTTGCAAAAGTGGCAAGTGTTTGTTCACAGCTGCTACCAAGCTATCATAAACACTTTCTGGTACAAAGTTATCAGAAAGGGCTGCTTCACGGGCAGATGAGAATTTGCGAACTTTGGCATTGAAGTTGTGAACTTTTACATTGGTTTGCAAGGTTTTTGCATAGGTATGTTGGTACTGTTCATAGACCTTGTAGAGACCTTCATAAGCTTCTTTACGAACGGCACGATCTTTTGATTCTACCAAAGAAATATAGTTTCCATGGGTTAATTGAACTTCTTCGCCCTTGTCATCATGCACAGTTGGGAAAACAATATCTGCATTGTCCAAGATTTCAAAAGTTTCACCACCAGCTGCAAAGATCTCACCAGCTCCTGCAAGTAATTCCTCTTCTTTTTGAGACAAGACATGTTCTTTCTTCTCTAGCAAACGATCAAAATAATGACCATATTGTTCCAAGGCTGGAACTTCACTCACAAAGGCCTTATACTGCTCATCCGTAATGGCCATGAATTCAGGCTCATAGAAGGCAAAGGTTTCGCCTAACAAGCTATAAAGAGACATCCCTTTTGATTGGTACTCTTGGTATTTAGCCACTCGTGTGTCTTGGTCATTTTTCATATGGGCATAGACGTAGACCTTTTCCAAACGACGACTCAATTCCAAATATGCATTAGTTGTATCCAACAGTGTTTGCGCTGAATCTAACAAATGGCCAGCATAGTGGCTTGCTGCTTTAATATCTGCAGCTAAGCTAGCTGCTTCTTCTTCCCAAGCTTGATCTGTCGCAAAAATTGTCGACAAATCCCATTGGTATTTTTCATCAATTTCATTTCGTTGTTTTACCATTTCGATTAATCCTCCAATGGTACTATTTTAGCATAAAAATGAACATTTCGGGAGGATTTCTATCTTAGAAAGTTAGCTTTTCTGTTGAGCATAAAAACGTGGGGGATAAAGGATCTGAACGGGTTGGATCCCTTGCGACTGATAATAGGTCATAAACTGCTGGTAGTAACCTTCTACATTCTCTTTAATTTGTAGCAAGTTCTGTGAAAGGATCGGACGACAAAGAGGATAAAAGAAATCTAGCCCCAGTTCCATCAGATGTTGTCCCTGCAAATAGAGTTCTTCCTGAAGCTTCAGCCACTTTGGGTGACGATAAAAGAGTTGCTGCTGTATATACGTTAAAAATGTACGATCGAGCTCGACTGCCATTTGCTGCATGGGTTGCGAAAGATAAGGGGTCCGTAAGACTTCCAGTAAAGACCTTTGGCCAAAAGGGAAAATTTCTGTTTGATAATGTAAACGTCCACGTAAATCTTCATGAATAAGGTATTGCAAGCGGAGCTCTTTCTTGGTGAGATCCAATTCCCAAAGATGAAACCCTCGATTGTGACTAAAATAAAGAAAACCAGCTTGCAGTTTACTTAATCTTTCCTTGAGCCACAATTTTTTGCCCAGTAACCAATAGACCTGATAACCGTGGGCTCGATAAGCAT
Organism: uncultured Streptococcus sp.; assembly: GCA_958445905.1. Taxonomy (GTDB): domain Bacteria; phylum Bacillota; class Bacilli; order Lactobacillales; family Streptococcaceae; genus Streptococcus. The sequence goes on along the minus strand of CAUCUH010000081.1, from coordinate 3,806 downwards.
CGCTTCTCTCCTTCAAACGTTCTAAAGATAAGGAGCTACATTGCACCTCCAAAGCTAATTTCTTGTCCACTATTAGAAGATCCGCAATTTGTTGAAAATCTGCTAAATAACTTTCGACTTCTGTTTTAGATTCCTGAGATGCCCAGTTATAAAGGCTGGCTTTTAGTTCCAGGTGCTCCAAGCTCTCCGCTTCGTGATGATAGGGACAATGCTGTAATTTTACATGAGCAAAATGAGCCCGTAGAACCGAGCCATTTTTTAGACGCACTGGACTATGACAAGCCAAGCAATAGAAGGGCCCTTCTGTCACAGCTGGGATCTCTTCCATACAGTTCCACCGCTTTTGATTGTTATCCATGGCAATAAACATAGGCCCACCTCCTCATCTATATCATTCGAAAAAAAATAGGAAAAAGGCTGGAAATTCCAACCTTTTCTTCTTTTTATTCTTCAGAATCTGAATCTGAATCATCACTGTCGTCATCTGCAACAGGAGATTTACTCAATTCTTTCTGCATATCTTTCATTTCTTTACGAGTACTTTCCAACTCTTCACGAGCATCTTTCAAGATTTCGATCAAAGCTTCACGGTCTTCTTTAGGAACGACTGTGCTATCTGAACCGATGCTTTCCAAGCCTTCATTAAAGATATCTTTTTGGTTTTCTAATCCTTGCTTTAAGGTACTAATCATTGCATCGTATTGTTCTTTTGCAGAACCTGTCACAGAAGTACCTGCTTCTTCAGTAATAGAAACAGATTGATCCATTAATTTTGCAAACAACTTTTTGAAGTCTCCAACTGTTTTAGCCTTGCTGATTTCAGCGTCTGTTAAGAGGCTAGAAGATGAAGTCTCTTCTGAATCTGTTGAAGTATCCTTGCTTTTTGAAGTGTTGGCAGATTTGCTCGTCACTTTAGTCGTTGATTGACTATTTGAAGTTTCCTTCTTTGTGTCTTGTTTGTTTGAACAAGCAGCTAGGGAAACAATCGTCAAAAGAGCAGCTGTCGATAAGATCATTTTTTTCATAAAATGGTCCCCTTTATATTTATTTTACCTCATTCTACCATCGAATACTTTGATTGTCAAATTAATCACTAGTTCTTAATAATAGCAAAAAAGTTGGACAAAACACTGTGAAATCAGTGTTTCTGTCCAACTCTTCGATGATTAGTCATACAATAGTAACAATTTCATTAGTCTACTTTGCCACCAAAAAGGCCGTGAGCCTTCCCTTGGGGCATTTTTAAGGCAAAGCTCAGCAAAAAGACGATCCCTACAACCCCTGCTAAAAAGAAACTCATGACTTGGTAACCGCCTCTTTCAATACAGAGGGCTGCGAGGGGTTGTAAAAGAATGGTTCCTAAATAACGAGCTCCTTGGACAATGGCCATAGCAAGAACCAAGTCTTTGCCATTTACCTGTTGGGCGATAAACCGTAAGGAGACCATAATCAACACCATCCCTGTTGTATGCTTGGCTAAAAGAGTTAAAAGCACTTTTAAGAAGACAGGACTTGGAAGAGCGTAGACGGCATATTGAGCGAAAATAATTCCGATTGGAAGAGCGATCAAAACCCGTAAAGGCCAGTGGTCCATGAATCGATCAGAGAAAAAGATCAAGGGAGCTTCCACTACGACGGAGATAGCTACAACCGTAGAGGCAATATGGACTGGTAGACCACTATCCATGAGCAACTCAGGAATATAGGTATGACCAATATTTCCAACCCCTGAAGCCAACCCAATCAACACAATAAAGAAGAGATAAGGTCCATTGTGAAGAAGAGGACGAATAGAGACCGGCTCTTTAACCTTTTCTTCTTTTTTCTCTCTTGTCTTCATCCGAACGGCACTTAGACAGAAAATGCTGAGTACAATGGTGATCAAAACCGTATAATAGACTGCTTGGGGGCTAAACTGATGATAGACCCAGCCAGCTATTTGGACACCGACCGAGTAGCCAATGGTTCCCCAAACGCGAATCTTCCCAAAAGCGTATGGACTTTGCGTTGCAAATACTTCCATCATGGGAGCTGTCCCATTCAAACAGACTAGAACAATCCCATAAAAAACAGTCAGCCAAAAGAGATTGGGGGCCCAAAGAAAACCTAAGACACCACCAATGATCACACTCAGACTGAGGGTCGTCATTTTTACGATTCCAAATCGCTCATTGATATACCCAAAGAAGGGTTGGGCTACCATGGATAAGAAAAAGGCAACCGATACCAAAGTCGACACTTGAGTTGCACTATAGTGCTTTCCCATCAAATAGACGGAAATGAGGGTCGTAAAGAGAGATGTGGACATAAAATAAAAACTATAGAGTAGCATATAAGCCGCATAAGAATTTCGGAATTTTTTCATATAAATCCTTTCTAAAAATATCGGAATGAGACAATGACAAAACCCAACTGACAATCAGTTAGGTTTTATTTTATTCTTTATTATAGCGCTTTTGAGCATCTTTTTTGCGTCTCTCACGACTTTGTTTTTCAATCGAGAGAATGATGACAAGAATAAGAATGGGAATCAAGATCAGGAAGTGATCTAGCGAAAGCCATTTACTGTGCTTAGCCGTTGTCTTTTTCCCACTTGCTGTTTCTTTGACAAGCTCTGGCTTGGCTCCTTCTTCCACCTTCATATCATCTCGGATACCTTCAGACAAGGTGTAGAGATCATTATCTACTGTCAGATAGCCATCTTTTACCGCAAGGGTCGGTTCTTTAGCCCCTTTTTTAACCGTTGCATAGAAGGGTTTTTCAAGTGTATAGGTCTTGCCGTCAATCTTCTGGACACCTGCATCTAACAATTTTTTATAGCCAAAATCTTTATAGGCTTTTTCGATCAAGGCATTGCCAAATGGGTGACGGTAATATTCCCCATCTTGGTCTGCCCAATCTCCTACGCCCATAATGACAGCAATTAAGCGCTGATTGCCCCGTTTGATGGTCGCGATATAGTTGAAAGCTCCACGAGGACTTGATCCAGTTTTTAAACCATCCACACCCTTCAAAGCATACTTAGCTCCTGGCAATGAATAATTGTAGGTATCAAAGGTTTCCTCATATGGGGTCCCTTTTTTGACCGTGACTTGTGCTTGATTGGTATAGTTTAAAATATCCGGGTATTGATTGATAAAATGATAGACCAAAATCCCTAAATCACGCGCAGTTGTCTGGTTGGCCGCATCATTTGGATAATTGTTTACCTGATAGTAACCTTGCAAGGTTGAGATGGCCGCTCCACTCGGGTTATTCCAGACCGTATTGGTCATCCCCAATTCCTTAGCCTTGGCATTCATACGCTCAATAAAGGCATCTGGATCATTGTTGGACATGAGATTGGCCAACATGAGGGTCGATACATTTGAGGATGGAACCACTGTCATGGTAATCAACTCAGGAATTGTATAGTCCACCCCAGCAACAATATTATTGTTGGAGATCTCATAGATCTTTCCGATCGCTTGGTCTGAAGCGGTCGCCTTGATCACTGTATCCTTACTGATCTTGCCATTTGCCATATCTTCAAATAAGAGATAGAGCGTCATGAGTTTACTCATGCTGGCAGGATCTCTGACTTCATCGATATTGTCTTTCCAAAGAACATTGCCCGTATTTCCGTCAATAATAAGCGAAGAATGTGGACGGTTAATGGCTTGGACATTGTCATTTGGATACATCTTTTGCGCCATATCCACCAATTCATCCGCACTCGCTAGAATTGGCTGGCATAAGAGACTCAGAAGGAGGCAAATATGGATCAAATATTTTTTTATCATAAACTTTTCCTTTATAACAGACTA
>CAUCUH010000080.1:0-7439 GCA_958445905.1 uncultured Streptococcus sp. | reverse complement strand
TCATTTTGTTTGACCTCTTCGGCATTTGCCTTGTGATGAAACATGCCAGATAGGACCGTTGTCTCAGCAATCCCAGTCGTGAAAACCGATTTTCCTAATTTCTTTCCCATTAAACTCACCCCCAAAACTGAATCATTTCTTGAAGTTTCTCTACACCTTAGCATACCACATTTTGTTACCAATAACTAGTAGGTTTAAAAAGTTTTTTTCATAATTTTTTTAGGCAAAAGAAAAACAGCTGACGCTGTTAGTCTTCTTGTTTAATTTGTTCCAACATCTTCTCTTCTTCTGCTGTCAACTCATAGTTTTCTAGCAAGTCTGGCCGACGTTCTAAGGTCTTTTTCAAACTCTGATAGAGGCGCCACTGACGAATATTTTCATGGTGACCGCTCATGAGAACATCTGGAACCGTCATCCCTCTGTAATCATAAGGTCGTGTGTATTGAGGATATTCTAGAAGACCAGATGAGAAACTGTCATCCTGGTGACTGGACTCTTTTCCAATCACTTCCGGAATCAAGCGGACCGTCGCATCAATCATAGTCATGGCCGCTAGTTCGCCACCCGTCAAGACATAATCGCCAAGAGAAATCTCATCTGTCACCAAGGTCTTGATCCGCTCATCGTAGCCCTCATAGTGACCACAGATAAAGATCAATTCTTCTTCCTGAGCCAACTCTTCTGCGTAGGCTTGGTCAAAGGTCCGACCAGCAGGATCCAGCAGGATCACGCGCGGATTCTTCTTCTCAATCGCATCAAAGGCATCAAAAATCGGCTGCGCTCGTAGAAGCATGCCTTGCCCGCCCCCATAGGGTTCATCGTCCACATGGCGCGCTTTCTCCGCGTTTTCACGGAAATTATGGTAGTTGATCTCGAGAAGTCCCTTTTCACGCGCCTTTCCGACGATGGAATGCTCAAGAGGAGAAAACATCTCTGGAAAGAGGGTTAAAATATCAATCTTCATCGTCTAACCCTTCTAAGATGTCTACATCCACCCGGTTTCCTGGGATATCAATATTCAAGACGACTGGTGGGATATAAGGCAAGAGAAGATCTCGTTTGCCTTTTCGTTTCACGACCCAGACATCATTGGCACCTGGTTGCAGGATTTCCTTGATCTGGCCGATTAGCTGGTCATTTTCGTAAACATCAAGGCCGATGATCTCATGGTAATAGAATTCACCATCCTCCAAATCCGTCAAGTCTTCTTCCGCAACCTTGAGGCTAAAGCCTTTGAATTTCTCGATGGCATTGATATGGTACATATCCTTAAACTTGATGATGTCGAAGTTCTTGTGCTTGCGATGACTGGCAATGGTCACCGTTTGGACAAACTGATCCTTCTCATCAAAGAGAGCCAACTCTGCTCCCTTTTTAAAGCGCTCATCCGCAAAGTCTGTCACAGACAAGACCCGCATCTCTCCTTGTAATCCTTGGGTATTAACAATTTTCCCAACGTTAAAGTAATTCATTTTATTCACTACATTTCTCTTTTAATTAATTTATCTCTACAGTTCTCTAATAAGAGCTGCAATTTTTTCCGATTCTGACCAGTGTAGATAGTGGTGGTTTCCACCTAGAATGAGTTTTGTATTAGAATTCCAATATTCTGAATCTCTGTACTCTTTTTCTCTATACGCCTGACAAAATACGAAAACAGGAATATTATCTGCTAAGGACAAACTATCAAAATCTTCAGCGGTAATAGTTACAGATATCTGAAATCCAGGAACTTGCTTTTCCAATTCTAAACCCTTTTCTTCCATCAATTCCCAAATCAGTCTATCAGTTTCAGGTTCAAATGTTGCTTGAGTTAGTCCCTTAAAATAATTTTCCGGACCACATTCTTCAATCATCCTCATTTGCTCTTCCATTTCTGGATAAGGATTTTTTGAAAAATCAGCAAACATTATTTTTTTTGTTGTTGGTTCAATTGCTATCAAAGCTTGACACTTAATTGGTTTACTCATTAACTTTAAAGCCAAAACACCACTTAAACTATGAACACAAAGTATGTAATCAGAAATTTCCAACCCTTTCAGGATTTCGTATACCGTATCAACCAGATTGTCAAAATCAAGTCCTGTCTGGTTGTGAATAGAACTCCTTCCTGTATTTGGAAAATCAATTGTAAGGTAGCCCATTGAGGAAGGAAGTTTTTCAAGTATTGGTAGAAAATTTTCATAAGTTGGTATCAAACCAGCACCATTTAAACAAACTAGTACTCTATTTCTCTTTTTATAAGTAACAGAGAGACAACCAATTTTTGTAGTTACTTCAAATCGGTTCATATCAAAACCACTCATTCTATACACAATAATCACTAAATATTCTTATGTTTATTCTATCACGTTCAAGGGATTTTCTCAAATGGACTTATCTGCTAGAAACTGCTCCAAATCCCGCTCGTGCTGGTATTTTACTGCTGCTGTTTTATCTTTTTCAAAGATGGTTTTAGTAAGGTCGATCTCATTGATAGCAGCGATGGCAACCGTGTAGTGAATGATATCAGCGAGCTCTTTGGCTAATTCCTCATTCGAATCCTGAACACCTGCTTTACGTCCAGAACGTCCATTTAACACCTCAGCTACTTCCCCAACCTCTTCAACCAGTTTGATAAATAAACCTTCTTCTGTTCGAGTATTCTGGTAATGTTCTTGTAAATAGGCTTGTAATTGCCGAATGGTCACTTCTTTCATTCCTTCTCCTTCAACAAAAAAACGGGACAAAATCCCGCCTTTTTATTTTTCGTCAATAACGATTCTTACTTTTTTATCTTCAGTTGGGACAGAGTAGACAATCGTTCTTATCGCAGAAATGGTGCGACCTTTTCGACCGATTACACGACCAACATCGCTAGGATCAAGGTCAAGATGGTACTCCAAGAATTCAGGAGTATCTTCGATCTTGATGGTTAAAGCATCCGGTTGTGAAATCAAGGGTTTCACAATTGCAATAATGAGATTTTCAATCGTATCCATACATCAACCTACTTAAAAAATTATTTTGAGAATTTAGAATCGTGGAATTTCTTCATCACACCAGCTTTTGAAAGGATGTTGCGAACTGTATCTGAAGGTTGAGCTCCATCAGCCAACCATGCAAGAACGCGATCTTCTTTCAAAGTTACTTGGTTTTCTTCAACAAGTGGATTGTAAGTTCCAACTGTTTCGATGAAACGTCCATCACGTGGTGAACGTGAATCTGCTACATTGATACGGTAGTAAGGTTTTTTCTTAGAACCCATACGAGTCAAACGAATTTTAACTGCCATTTTTATAAGTCTCTTTTCTATATTTTAATTTTCGGTGAAATAGACAAGCTATTTAGCACATGATCTATTATAACACATTTTATAGAGCTGTCAAGAAAAAAACTTGACAGTATTTAAAATTTTTTATTTTATTAGTAAATCGGCGATTTCTTGATAGTTGCTAACGGTATAAGTCGGTACTACCTGGCTAGTATTTTCCTTATGATCAGGGTTATACCAGACGGTATCAATCCCCGCAGCATTTCCTCCTGCAATATCCGCTGTCAAGGAATCACCGATCATGAGGGTCTTTTCCTTGCTATAACCTGGAATCAGTTGGCCAACTTTGTCAAAAAATGCAGGTTCTGGTTTCTGAGTATGAAGCTGCTCAGAGATAAAGACCTCTTTGAAATAAGGTGCGATTGTAGAATGAGCCAAGCGTCCTTCTTGAATGGCGGTCACTCCATTCGTTGCACCATAGAGCTGGTAACCCGCTTTTTCAAGTCGAGCCAGTAATTCCTCCGCACCGGGGAAAGACTGCCCCTGAAGACTGATGTAATCTTGGTAGCGAAGAGCCATCTCAGCCCCATCAACCGTGATCCCAAAGTGGGCAAACCCAATCGCAAACCGACTATCCACGAGCTCTTGCTTGGTTAATTTCTTTTGCTCCAAATCCTTCCAGAGCCCTTGGTTCATGGGTTTGTAGTAATCCTTAAAGGCCTGTACATCTGGAAAATTCATTTCTTCTAACATCTGCGTCAAGGCTGTTTCTTCAGCAGATTCAAAGTCCAACAAAGTATGGTCCAAATCAAAAAGTAAAAATCTATATGCCATTACAAACGATCCTTCAATTTTTCTACAAATAAATAAGCTGCTGGGCAAGTGAGGGTATTCTTGATGGTCAGATGGTTGATCTGATAAATCTTCTTGCGATCTGTGTGAGGGAACTCCCGACAAGCTTTAGGCCGAACATCATAAATCGAACAGAGATTATCTCCGCCCAAGAAAGGGCAAGGCATGGATTTAAAGACCTTGTCCCCATCTTCATCAACCTGAAGAAATTCTGCCTCAAAGGCAGGAAGCTTCATCTTGAAATACTTGGCGATGCGCGTGATATCCGCTTCCTTAAAATCGGGCCCTAAGGTCTTGCAGCAATTGGCACAAGCCGTACAATCGATTTCTTGGAAAACTTCATCGTGGATTTCTTGCGCTATTTTATCTAAATTCTTAGGTGGCTTCTTCTTGAGATTCGCCAATACCTTGCGGTGCTCCTTTTGCTTTTGGAGAGCTAACTGATGGTATTTTTCAATATCAATTTCCTGTGTCATCCTCTATTTCCTCTTCTAAACAATAGGAAGATTATACCACAAAGAACGTGAAAAAAGATAGATCCTGCGATCTATCTCACTTGATTAATCCGTTACAGCACCTGTTCCGTCTAAGCTCCATGTGTCTTCGACATAAGGAGTAAATTGAGTTATTGTTTTCTCAAATCCTTCAACAACAATCAAATAAACCTTATCATCTCTTTGGAATACCCAACCAGCAACCTGCAGGCCTGACTTGAGAAATATATGTATTTTAAGCGACTCATTTCCCCCAACAGTCGTCGTAGATTTTGTCATTTTCTCAACAATTTTATAATCATTCCACCTACTCTCCAATCTTTGAGCTATTAGCTCTGCATTAAATTCCACTCCTTCAGGGACATTTGCTTTTTCTCTAGTGGCAGCATTTAAAACAATAATATTGAAGGCGTTTTTTATCTGTATACTGAATATTATCTCCGACTTGGATACTATCATTCTTTTTCCAGTCACTTGGAATATTGACATAGCCATAATCTGCTGATCCAATTCGTTTCGTTTTCACATTCCCCTTATCACTATCTGGAATTTTTTTCTCTACATTACTACTTGATGTTGTAGTCTCTTTCACCACATTCGTGGAACTAGATGCTGCCGATGATTTACTAGACTCTTTCTTTGGACTAGTACAAGCAGAAAGGCTTACAACAGACAAAAACGTAACAGACGCGAGTAGGAACTTATTTTTCATATTCTCTCCTCAATGATGTATTTACTTTCCTCTAGTCTACCATGATTTTCTAGGATTTGAAAGTGCGATTTCTATAGCATAAAGAGACTAGAAATGATTCTAGCCTCTCTTCATCAATCCGTCACAGCGCCTGTTCCATCTAGACTCCAAGTGTCTTCAATGTAGGGGATAAAGGTTTTCAAGGTTTCTGCATCCCCTTCAAAAGAAATGGTATAAACTTTTTCACCCTTCTGGAAGATCCAGGTAATCAGGTATTGACCAGATTTCATGACAATTTGAAGCTGGTAGGCGTCCAGACCTGCGACTTTAGTTCGCGCTCCCGTCATCTTATCAACATCCTGGTTATCTTGCCACATTACGGCCAGTTTCTTGGCTAGAAATTCAGCATTAAACTCGATATCTGCAGGGACTTTTGCTTTTTCCCGCGTAAAGCTATTCAAGGTGACAATATTATAGCCACTCCCATCCGTATACTGGACAGCTTCTGTCCCATCGATATCCGTGAACTTGAACCATTTACTTGGAATATCTATGTATCCATAATCTGCATTTCCAATCCGCTTGGTTTCTTGACTGGAAGTGTTTTTCTTTGTAGAAGAAGTATCCTTTGACGAAGAGCTGCTTGTTTGCTTTTCGACTTTACTGCTACTTTCTTTTGTAGAAGAAGCTGCTGTGTCCTTTTGAGTGGTGTGACTACAAGCCATTAATGTGCAGGTAGAAAGAATCGTCAATGATGTGACCAATAATTTATGTTTCATGCTCAACCTCCTTGAGAACGTTTTCTTTCTTCTAGTCTACCATGAAAGTGGGTATTTTAAAATAGGATAAGTGTCACATCTGATGGAACCTTTCTTATTCAGTCTATTTCTTTTGAACCTAAAACAAAAGTGCCCTTTTGAGGCACTTTAAATGTTATTCTTCATCCATTGACAAGACAGATAAGAAGGCTTCCTGTGGTACTTCTACAGATCCAATCGCTTTCATCCGTTTCTTACCAGCTTTTTGTTTTTCAAGAAGCTTGCGTTTCCGTGAGACGTCCCCACCATAACACTTGGCCAAGACGTTCTTACGAAGGGCCTTGATATCTGTACGGGCTACGATCTTATGACCGATCGCTGCTTGGATAGGCACTTCAAACTGTTGACGAGGGATAATCTTCTTGAGTTTCTCAACAATCAACTTACCACGTTCATAGGCAAAGTCCTTGTGAACGATAAAGCTGAGGGCATCGACGGTATCGCCATTGAGAAGGATATCCATTTTAACCAATTTAGAAGGACGGTATTCAGACAACTCGTAATCAAAGCTTGCATAGCCACGAGTAGAGGATTTCAATTTATCAAAGAAATCAAAGACAATTTCCGCTAGTGGGATTTGATAGATGACATTCACCCGATTTTCATCGATGTAGTCCATTGTCACAAAGTCCCCACGTTTGCGTTGGGCCAATTCCATCACAGCTCCTACAAACTCTTGTGGCACCATGATTTGTGCTTTGACATACGGTTCTTCGATCGAAGCAATCTTGGTTGGATCTGGGAACTCAGAAGGGTTTGAGACATCCAGTGCTTCTCCATCAGTCAAATTTACCTTGTAAATAACAGACGGTGCTGTCATGATCAAGTCAATGTTGAACTCACGCTCCAAGCGCTCTTGGATAACGTCCATATGAAGAAGTCCCAAGAAACCACAACGGAAACCAAAACCGAGGGCTTGAGAAGTTTCCGGTTCAAATTGAAGACTGGCGTCATTCAATTGCAATTTTTCCAAGGCTTCACGAAGATCATTGTATTTGTTAGATTCGATTGGGTAAAGACCGGCAAAGACCATTGGATTCATTTGCTTGTATCCATGAAGGGGCTCACTTGCTGGATTGGTCGCTAGGGTCACCGTATCCCCGACACGGGTATCCGCAACGGTCTTGATAGAGGCAGCAATATAGCCAACATCTCCCGTCGCAAGGAAATCACGGCCGACTGCTTTAGGAGTAAAGATCCCAACTTCTGTGACATCAAAGGTCTTGCCATTGCTCATGAGCTGGATCTTATCGCCTGGTTTAACCATTCCATTGACCACTCGGACCTGAAGAATCACCCCACGATAGGCATCATATACAGAGTCAAAGAAC
>CAUCUH010000079.1:0-7732 GCA_958445905.1 uncultured Streptococcus sp. | reverse complement strand
AACGACCTAGGTTTATGGTTTGTAGGGCTTTGAGGACATCTTCACGTTCGTATTTGACACCACGAAGGACATCTTCTACAGCTGCAACATCTTCGATACCGAAGAAGTCACCATAAATCTTAATGTCTTGAATTTTTGACTCGATAACGTTAGCAAAAATTTCAACCTTACCGCTTGGGAATTTTGTTCCACGACGGACGTTATACTCTGGTGATTTACCATAGTTCCAATCCCATGTCCCAAACTTAGTATCTTTAATACGGTTGATTTCTGCCAATTCTTCATCTGAGAAGACATATTCTGTCATCTCAGGATATTCTTTCTTCATGTAGTCCAAAAGCAGGTCACGGAACTCTTCAACGGTGATTTTTTCTGGCAACTCATCGATAATATTAGTTACTCGAGCACGGACTGATTTCACCCCTTTTGATTCAAACTTATCTTTAGACACTTTAAGTGCGTTAGCTAGGACTGACAAATCCACGTCAAAGAGAAGACAACCATGATGCATGATACGGCCATTAATATAGGCTTGGGCATTGCCACAGAATTTCTTACCGTCGATTTCTAAGTCGTTACGGCCTGTAAATTCAGCTTTAACACCAAGTTCAGCTAAAGTATTGATCACTGGAGTAGAGAAGCTCTTGAAGTCAAAGGCCTTGTTTTCATCTTCTTTTGAAATGATGGTATAGTTAAGGTTGTTCAAATCATGGTAAACAGCGCCACCACCACTGATTCGACGGACTACTTCAATTCCATTTTCACGAACATAGTCACGGTTAATTTCCTCGATGGTATTTTGGTGACGGCCCACAATGATCGATGGTTTGTTAATCCAAAGAAGGAAGATTTGATCCTCGTCCAAAAGGTGTTTAAAGGCGTACTCTTCCAAAGCAATATTAAAAGCAGTATCATTTGAATAATTAATAATGTATTTCATAGTAATTCCAAAAATTCGTTTTATAAATCCTACTCAAAGTAATATGAGAGTTAGTAAGAAATAGTTGACTTTCACTTGAATTTTCTGAAGTAGTAAAAAGAAATGTAACGAGTTATCGTTACATTTCTCGGAAAAATTGAGACAAGTGGCTCAATTTTTAGGCATGGAACTCTATGAGAGGTCGCTGCCGTCCGTACTACTTAAAGAAAATTTAGTTGAAAGAATAATATTATTTCTTCTTAGGTGAGTGAACCGCCAAGCCAAGTACATCCGCAAAGGCTTCGTACATCACTTCTGAGAAGGTTGGGTGCCCATGGATGGTCTTGAGCATTTCTTCTACAGTGATTTCCATCTCAATGATAGTTGAAGCTTCGTTGATCAATTCAGCTGCTGCTGGACCAATGATGTGAACCCCAAGAACTTCTCCATATTTCTTGTCTGCAATAACTTTAACAAAGCCTTGAGCCGCATCTGATGCAATGGCACGACCGTTCGCCGCAAAGTTAAATTTACCGATTTGAACATCGTATTTCTCACGAGCCTGTTCTTCGGTCAAACCAACAGCCGCAACTTCTGGAAGGGTGTAGATGGCTGCAGGAGTCAAGTTCAATTTGGCAACAGCATGATTTCCCTTAAGGGCATTTTCAGCCGCAACTTCACCCATACGGAAGGCAGCATGAGCCAACATCTTAGTACCGTTGATATCACCTGGCGCATAGATACCTGGAACAGACGTTTCCATGTATTCATTGACCTTGATCCGTCCACGATCCAATTCAAATTCAACATCTCCGATACCTTCAAGGTCTGGAACACGTCCGATTGATAGAAGTGCTTTGTTAGCAATGATATCATCTTTTCCTTCAACCTTGATACGGAGTTTGCCATCTTCTTCAATGATTTCTTGCAATTTCGTATCCGTCAAGATTGTCATACCCTTGCGTTCAAGGATCAAACGAAGGTTCTTAGATACTTCTGCATCCATTGCTGGAACGATGCGGTCCATCATTTCGATAACCGTAACTTTTGAACCAAAGGTCATGAAGGCTTGACCAAGTTCGATACCGACAACCCCACCACCGATGATGACAAGGCTTTCTGGAACTTCATTCATTTCAAGAATATCGTCACTGGTCATGACAAGAGATGATTCCATACCAGGAACGTTGATTTTACTTACTTTTGAACCACCAGCAAGGATGATCTTCTTCGTTTCAAGCAATTCAGAACCATTTACCAAGACATTCTTATCTTTCGTAATGGTACCGATACCCTTGTGAACATCCACTCCGTAGCTGCGAAGAAGCCCTGCAACACCACCAACCAAGGTATTTACGACCTTGTTCTTGGTTTCAAGTACCTTATCCATATCTACTGAGAAACTTGGATTTTCAATGATAATACCACGGTTTGCCGCATGCCCAATATTTTCAATAATTTCAGCATTGTGGAGGTAGGTCTTAGTTGGGATACATCCGCGGTTCAAGCACGTTCCACCAAGTTCAGATTTCTCAACGAGTGCAACCTTACCACCTAATTGAGCTGCTTTAATAGCAGATACGTAACCAGCAGGACCACCACCAATCACTACGATATCGTAAGCGTCATCACTCTTATTGTCATCGTTTGAAGCACTTACTGTAGCTGGTGCTGGACTCGCTTCTGGTGCTGCTGCTCCAGCTGTTGGGATGTTTTCCCCCTCTTCACCAAGATAACCGATTACTTCTGTTACAGGAACAGTTTCTCCGTCCCCTTTCAGGATAGCGATCAAGTAGCCATCTTCTTCTGCTTCCAACTCCATGCTGACTTTGTCTGTCATGATTTCAAGGAGAACTTCTCCTTCTTTTACAAATTCGCCGACTTTCTTATTCCACTGAACGATTTGTCCTTCGGTCATATCTACGCCGGCTTTTGGCATAATTACTTCTAAGGCCATTTTATTTCCCTCTTTTTCTTGTTTCTATTCTCTCATTGATTAGACCAACATTGAAATCGGGTCTTCAATCAAGGCTTTCAAGTCTTTCATGAATTTGGCACCAGCCATTCCATCGACAACGCGGTGGTCAATGGTCAAGCCCAAGCTCATGATTGGACGAATGACAATTTCACCATTTACAACAACTGGTTTTTCAACCGTTGCACTAACTCCAAGGATGGCAGAGTTTGGTTGGTTGATAATCGGTCCAAATGATTGAACGCCAAACATTCCCAAGTTACTGATGGTAAAGGTTGAATTTTGCAATTCACTTGGAGCAAGCTTACCATCCAAGGTACGTCCGATAACGTCCTTGAAGGCTACCACCAACTCTGACAAGGTCATCTTTTCAGCATTGTAGACAACTGGAGTCATCAAGCCATTGTCCATCCCAACCGCCATCGCTAAGTTGACATAGTTATGAGTGATGATGGTTTTGCCATCTTCTGTCAATGACGCATTGATGTATGGGTGCTTCATCAAGGTCTTAACAACTGCTAGAGAAAGCAAATCTGTTACAGTGACTTTCTTGCCAGTTGCTTCCATGATTGGATCCAAAACCTTCTTACGAAGGGCCAACATTTGAGACATATCAATGTCATAGTTCAAAGTAAAGGTTGGTGCTGTCAAGTAAGATTCCACCATCCGTTGAGCGATCACCTTCCGCATTGGTGTCATCGGAATCCGCTCGATCTCACCATAAGGTGTCATATTATCTGGAGCTTCCTCCACCTTCTCGATTTCAGCAGGTGACTTAATGGTCTCATTCTCAATATTTTCAGGAAGGAAAGCAAGGACGTCCTTCTTCATGATCTTACCACGATGACCAGTTCCTTGAATCTCTTGCCAAGCAATATTGTGTTCTAAAGCAATTCGTTTTGCAAGTGGTGAAATGCGAACCACATTTGTGTCTTTATAGGTTTCCACGTCTTCTTTGTGGACACGACCGTTTGCGCCTGAACCAGAAACATCATAGAGGTTGATCCCAAGATCATCCGCTAATTTTCTAGCCGCAGGAGTCGCTCTTAGCTTATCATCAGCCATGACCTCTCCTATTCTATACTAAGATATCAAGGACGTAGTGGACAAAGAAAAAATAGGAGATTGACGCTGTGTTCCATGAACACAAGGAAATCTATCTTTTTTTTACAGTCCTCCGTCCGGATTCAGTTATAAGATACTAAGGGCGTTTAAAAGCGACCGAAAAATAGGAAATCAACGCAGACTTCGATGAAGTCAAGGAGATTTATCTTTTTTCCTAGCTTTTAGCCCGTGCTCTAATTTAAATGACATTACATAATTTATGTTATGTATTATTCTTTATTGTACGTTTTACGAATAGCATCTTTGATGCTTTCAACTGTTGGAATCATTGCATTTTCAAGGTTTTGCGCGTAAGGCATTGGTACATCTTCCCCCGCACAACGACGGATAGGTGCATCCAAATAATCAAATGCTTCTGATTCAGAAATAATAGCTGAGATTTCACCGATATAACCACTTGTTTTGTGGGCGTCATTGACAAGGACTACTTTTCCTGTTTTCTTGACAGAGTTAATGATGATTTCTTTATCAAGCGGAACCAAAGTTCGTGGGTCTACTACTTCTACTGAAATGCCTTCTTCAGCCAATTCTTCAGCTGCTTGCATCACGCGACGAAGCATTTTTCCGTAGGTTACAACAGTGACATCCGTTCCTTCACGTTTGATTTCGCCGACACCAAGTGGAATGGTATAATCAGGATCTACAGGCACTTCACCCTTTTGGTTGAATTCTGATTTGTACTCAAGAATGATAACGGGGTTGTTATCACGGATAGATGACTTGAGCAGTCCCTTCATATCCGCTGGAGTTCCAGGAGCTACGACTTTTAAACCTGGAATATGCGTAAACCATGATTCCAATGATTGAGAGTGTTGGGCTGCAGATCCAACTCCGTTACCAGCAGCACAGCGAATGGTCATTGGTACTTGACCTTTTCCACCAAACATGTAGCGAGTCTTAGCAGCTTGGTTAACGATAGCATCCATGGCAATTACTGAGAAATCCATGAAGGTCATATCAACGATTGGGCGAAGTCCGGTCATGGCTGCACCTGCTGCTGCACCTGAAATCGCAGCCTCAGAAATCGGACAGTCACGGACACGTTCTGGACCGAATTCCTCAAGCATTCCTACTGAAGTTCCGAAGTCTCCACCGAAAACTCCGACATCTTCCCCCATCAACAATACATTTTCGTCGCGACGCATTTCCTCAGACATAGCAAGGATAATGGTATCGCGGAAAGACATTAATTTAGTTTCCATAATTCTCTACTCCCCCTTAGTCTGCGTAAATATCTTCGAAAGCTGATTCAAGTGGAGGGAATGGGCTTTCTTCCGCAAATTTCACTGAAGCTTCAACTGCTTCTTTTACTTCTTCTTGGATCTGATCCAATTCTTCTGCGCTCGCAATCTCATTTTCAAGGAGATACTTGCGAAGGTTTTCGATTGGATCTTTCTTCTTCCACTCTTCAACTTCTTCACGTGTCCGGTATTTACCAGGGTCTGAAGATGAGTGACCGAGCCAACGATAAGTGACACTTTCAATCAAGACAGGGCCTTTACCAGAGCGGACATGTTCAACAGCTTTTTGGAATCCTTCATAGACATCAATAACGTTGTTTCCATCAGGAATAAACATACCAGGAATGCCATAAGCAGCACTACGCTCATGAATATGCTGGATATTGGTCATTTTCTTGATATCGGCAGAGATTCCGTAACCGTTATTGATACAGTAGAAAATAACTGGCAGATTCCAGATGGAAGCCATATTGACCGCTTCGTGGAAGACACCTTCGTTGGTTGCACCATCGCCAAAGAAGCAGACAACAATCTTACCAGTCTTTTTCATTTGTTGTGTAAGGGCAGCACCTACTGCAATCCCCATACCACCACCAACAATCCCGTTGGCACCAAGGTTACCAGCATCCAGGTCAGCGATATGCATAGAGCCACCTTTCCCTTTACAAGTACCCGTATATTTCCCCAGGATCTCAGCCATCATGCCATTCAAATCGATTCCTTTAGCAATGGCTTGTCCGTGTCCACGGTGGTTAGATGTCAGCAAATCATCATCGTTCAAAGCCAACATCGCTCCAACGTTAGCCGCTTCTTCCCCAACAGAAAAGTGCGTCATTCCTGGCACTTTTCCTTTTTTTACTAACTGTGCAATTTTTAAGTCCATGCGACGGATTTCTTCCATTTTACGGAACATATCCAATAAGAGACTTTTATCTAATGTTGCCATCATTTCGCCTTTCTTAGCATTTATTCATTCTCTTTCATTCTAGACAAAAATGAAAGCACTGTCAAAAATAATGCTCAAATGATTTCACAAACTTTATTCCTTGGAAGATGGTTTTATAAGCTTTTTAAAATTCAAATACAATATTTCACAAACTTATCACTCATGACTTTGCTATACATATAAAAAAACCGATAGGATCCTATCCTACCGGTCATCATCTTATGATTGGCGTTGGCCAAAGTCATGAATCATTTGTTCCAATTCTTCACGACTAGGTGTAGTAAGCATATAGAGGTAATCTCCCTGAAGTTCCGCAAAGGCCGCTGGCATGTCTTTCTTGACACGGAATTGATCATGGTATTTAGCCAAAACTTCATCCTCTGAAAGGACATAGGCTGCATTGGCACGACGAGAAGTTGCCAAGCAATAAAGGGGTTCAAACTCAGAAGCCGGGAAGGGTTCCCCTGCTACGATGGCAGCATAGCCACGGTACAAATCAATCGAGTGAGCGTAGTTGTAGACGTCGATGGTAAAGCCACCTGCAGGGCGATTATTGTACTCGATCGCAATATATTCATCCCCATCGCGGAAGAACTCAATGTGGAAGAAACGTTCCTTCATACCAAAGGCTTTGACAATCGCTTCCCCGTATTGACGCAATTTTGGATCCATCTCTTTAAGAACATAATAAGAGTTGTCCATCTTGTAGAGCATCAAATCGAGTGGCGTATAAGCATAGTCAAATGTAGTTGAAAAAACAATGTTGCCGTCACGATCCACTAGACCATCAAAGGTACAAATCTCACTAGAAGTGACGAATTTCTCAAAGAAATACTCAGTATTGCCATCCCATTCTGCCTTGAAATGGTCCACATCTTCTGGCGTTTCGATCTTAAAGGTCGCTGCTGCTCCCACTCCATTATCAGGCTTAGCAATCAATGGCAACCCAATCTTCTTCACGGCCTTGTCGATGTCTTTTTCTGTTTTAACCACAGCACCCGGAACGACTGGGACTCCAGCCTTCTTGAAGAGTTTCTTCATTTCTGATTTAAACTTGGTTTTCTTCAAATCTTTTGGTTTGGCCCCAAAAACATTGAATTGCTCACGAAGTGCCGCATCCAATTCCAACCAGTATTCATTGTGAGATTCGATGCGATCGATTGGGCCATGTTTATAGAAGAGAAAGGCAGCTGCACGTTTCACTTCGTCCAAGTTTTCCATGTTATCGACACGGAAATACTCTGTCAAACTGTTGCGCAAAGGCTCATCTAACTGTTCGTACGGCTCTTGACCAATCCCCAAGACAGTGATTCCCTTGTTAGCTAGTTCAATGGTGAATTGTTGGAAATTTTGTGGATAATAAGGTGAAATAACAAGATAATTCATAGAGGTCTCCTCCCTTTTGACTTATAGATACATTTGTCCTAGGAAATAGGGCATTTGCTTGCGCCACCATTCCCAATCGTGGGCTACATCATGGCCCCATTCAGCGAACCAAGCGGGAATGTTTTTGTGATCAAAGGCTT
>CAUCUH010000078.1:0-7758 GCA_958445905.1 uncultured Streptococcus sp. | reverse complement strand
TACATTGAAACAAAAGAAGTGGCACCAATTGATGAAGTGAAAGCTGCTATTGCAGAATTCCCAGGTGCAGTTCTTGAAGACGATGTTGCTCACCAAGTCTACCCACAAGCCGTTAATGCGGTCGGATCACGCGATACCTTCGTTGGACGGATTCGTAAAGACTTGGATGCTGAAAAAGGAATCCACATGTGGGTTGTTTCAGATAACCTTCTTAAAGGAGCTGCTTGGAACTCAGTCCAAATCGCAGAAACCCTTCATGAACGTGGACTCGTACGACCAACAGCTGAATTGAAATTTGAGTTGAAATAGGGAGAAAAACAGAAATCAGTAACTCGAAGAGTTTGATTTCGTAGTTTTTCCCCCGCACAGTTGATTAGGAAGTACGAATGTTGCAAACATGAGTAGTTCCAATCAACCACTGCGTCACGATTCAGAAATCAGCAACTCGAAGAGTTTGATTTCTTCCTCAGCTTTCTAACGAATCAACTTGTTTTTATGAACAGATCATGAGGCAAAGGCAAGCAGACCCCAGCCTCTTTCTTATATAGAGAAAGGTTTTTCTATGTCTTATAATGATTTAAAAGATTGTAAAATCATCACTGCATTTATCACCCCCTTCCATGAAGATGGGAGCATTAATTTTGATGCTCTTCCTGACTTGATCGAGCACCTCTTGGCTCATCATACAGACGGGATTCTCTTAGCTGGAACGACTGCGGAAAGTCCAACTCTGACCCACGATGAGGAATTGCAACTCTTTGCGGCTGTTCAAAAGATTGTCAATGGTCGAATTCCTTTGATCGCTGGTGTCGGAACCAATGAAACCCGCGACTCGATTGAGTTCGTTAAAGAAGTGGATGCTTTTGGTGGCTTTGCAGCAGGATTGGCTATCGTCCCTTACTACAACAAACCATCCCAAGAAGGAATGTATCAACACTTTAAAGCGATTGCGGATGCATCTAATCTTCCGATTATTATCTACAATATTCCAGGGCGAGTGGTTGTCGAAATGACACCAGAAACCATGCTTCGTTTGGCAGAACACCCAAATATCATTGGGGTAAAAGAGTGTACAACCCTGGCTAATATGGCCTACTTGATTGAACACAAGCCCGAAGAATTTCTCGTCTATACAGGGGAAGATGGAGATGCTTTCCATGCTATGAACCTTGGAGCTGATGGGGTGATCTCAGTAGCCTCTCATACAAATGGAGATGAGATGTATGAGATGTTCCAAGCCATTGAGCACAACGATATAAAAAAAGCGGCGGCCATCCAGCGCCAATTTATCCCGAAAGTCAATGCTCTTTTCTCTTATCCGAGTCCAGCTCCTGTCAAGGCTGTCTTGAACTATATGGGCTTTGAAGCAGGTCCGACTCGCTTGCCATTGGTACCAGCACCCGCTGAGGAAGCCAAGCGCATCATCAAGGTTGTAGTAGATGGGGATTACCATGCATCTAAAGAGATCATTACGGGAGTTTTAAGACCGGATTATTGATGTCTTAGATTCTTGACAAATCCCCTATTTATTAAGATAATAGAAGTATATTGATGATCAAGGAGAATAAGATGGAAGTCATTAAACGTAGTGGTGAAGTTGTAGAATTTGACCCAGATAAAATCTATCAAGCTGTTTTGAAGGCAGCACAAACAGTTTATGTCTTGACGGATGATCTTCGCCAAAACTTGGCGCAAGTGACCAAGAAAGTTGTGATGGATTTGGAAGAAGCTAAAGTGGAACGTGCGACGATCAGCATGATCCAGTCAATGGTTGAGCACCGTTTACTTGGTGCTGGTTATATTACCATTGCTGAACACTATATTTCTTATCGCTTGCAACGTGATTTGGAACGGAGCGGCTATGGTGATCATATCGCCGTGCATTTGCATTTTGAGCAAATTCGCTAGAATATAAAATAGAAGTTACTTAGGTAGCTTCTTTTTTAGTATTTTTCTTAATCACAGTGATTTCAGAAAACATGGTATAATAGAAGAGATTGAACTGGAAAGGAATGGAGAACATGGCAACTATACAATGGTTTCCTGGACACATGTCCAAAGCTAGAAGACAAGTACAAGAAAATTTAAAATTTGTGGATTTTGTGACGGTTCTGGTAGATGCTCGTTTACCCCTATCAAGCCAAAATCCTATGTTAACGAAAATTGTTGGTGATAAGCCTAAATTAATGATTTTGAACAAGGTAGACTTGGCAGATCCTGTGGCAACAAAAGAATGGCAGGACTATTTTGAGTCTCAAGGCATCAAAACCTTGGCTATCAACTCCAAAGAGCAATCTACGGTTAAGAAGGTCACAGATGCTGCTAAGAGCTTGATGGCCGATAAAATTGCCCGTCAAAAGGAACGGGGAATTCAGATTGAAACCCTTCGGACCATGATCATCGGAATTCCTAATGCCGGGAAATCAACTTTGATGAACCGCTTAGCAGGGAAAAAGATTGCTGTTGTTGGGAATAAACCAGGGGTGACCAAGGGGCAACAGTGGTTGAAAACCAACAAAGACCTTGAAATCTTGGATACTCCTGGGATTCTCTGGCCCAAGTTTGAAGATGAAGAAGTGGCCTTAAAGCTCGCTTTAACAGGTGCCATCAAAGACCAGTTGCTTCCAATGGATGAAGTGACCATCTTTGGTCTTAACTATTTCAAAAAGCACTATCCAGCTGTTTTGCAGGAACGTTTTAAACAAATGGATCTGGAACAAGAAGCTCCTGAAATCATTATGGAAATGACCCAGAAATTAGGATTTCGAGAGGATTACGACCGTTTTTACAGTTTGTTTGTCAAGGATGTACGTGATGGTCGTTTGGGACGCTATTCCCTTGATCGTGTAGGTGAAATAGATGCCAACGATTAAAGAAATCAAAGAGCGTTTGGCAACGATTGACGATCTAGATCATCCCTTATTTGAAGAATTGATCCTTGATGGTCGAGCGGGGGTTCAAGCGGCTATCAGCAAACGAAAACGCGAACTCCAAAAACAAGTGGATGAAGACTTGCGTTTGGAAAAAATGCTAGCCTATGAGAAAGAACTTTATGCTCAAGGGATTGATCTTATTGCAGGTGTGGATGAAGTGGGACGCGGCCCATTAGCGGGTCCAGTTGTTGCAGCTGCCGTGATCTTGCCGAAAGCTTGTAAAATTCTGGGACTCAACGATAGTAAAAAGATTCCAAAATCCAAACACAAAGAAATCTATGAGGCTGTGCTCCAAAACGCCATTGCGATCGGAATCGGCATCAAGGACAATCAAGTGATTGATCAGGTTAATATCTATGAAGCTACGAAGCTAGCCATGATGGAGGCCATTGGTCAGTTAGAGCCTCAACCCCAGCATCTTTTGATTGATGCCATGAAGTTGGATCTTCCTATTCCCCAAACTAGTATCATCAAAGGGGATGCCAACTCCTTATCCATTGCTGCAGCATCCATCGTAGCCAAGGTGACTCGGGATCAGATGATGGAAGAGTTTGATTGCGAATATCCGGGTTATGATTTTACGCAGAACGCTGGCTATGGGACGGCTAACCATCTGGCTGGCCTCGACAAGCTGGGAGTGACCCCTATCCATCGGCGTTCATTTGAACCCGTCAAATCAATGTGTGAGGATTAGGCTATGCTATTTACCATCGATATCGGAGGGACCTTTATAAAGTACGGTCTGATGGATGCAGACTATCAATTGATCCGTACAGACAAGATCCCAACACCATCTACGATTGAGGACTTTTGGCAAGGATTAGAAGGAATCGTTGCTCCTGTACGGGAAGAAATCGAGGGAATCGCCATTTCATGCCCTGGTGAGATCCAAAAGAGCCTTGGCTTTGTCTTTCGAGGTGGTCTCATTCCATATTTGCGAGGCATTCCTCTAGCTAGTAGATTGCAACAAACATTTCAAGTACCCGTCACCGTTCTTAATGATGGAGAAGCTGCTGGTCTAGCGGAAGCAAGGCTTGGCAATCTAAAAGAATGTTCTTGCGGTGCGACCTTGGTCTTAGGGACAGGAGTCGGCCTTGCTCTTCTTTCTAACGGTGATCTATTGAGAGGATGGCAACTGACAGAATACATTCGGACTATTGATAAGGCAGAAAGAACACCAGAAAATCGCCGCTTTCATCGCGGACTCTTTTTGCAAGGTATTTCCAATCTTTTGGAAAACACCGGTTCAGCTGTTCAATTTGTTGAGAAGGCTAGTCACATCTTAAACCTAGAAAAGGCAGATGGTATAGCCGTTTTCAAGGCTCTTGATCAAGGAGGCCATGAGGAGCTGAAATCCTTGTTTCGGGAGTATTGTCATGATATTGCTATTCTGATTTTTAATCTTCAATCATTGCTCCTGCTTGAGAAGGTGACAATTGGAGGGGGCATTAGTAGCCAACCGCTACTGATCGATGAGATCAGTCGACAATACCATAACCTACTCTCTCAAAAAGGGCATAAACAATTTGAGGCCTTGCCGATCCAAGCGGCTCGCTTCCATAATGAAAGCAACTTGATTGGTGCCGCATCTTACTTTTATTCTTCTACATATCAAAAAAAGTTCTAGAAATAGAGCTTTTTTTCCATTCTTTTTCGAATAAATAAGTGAGAGGAAGTAGAAGGTGACCATGGAGAAATTTGAAATCTTTAAATTAAAAGAAGCTGGTTTATCAAATGAGCAAGTCTTGAGAGTTTTGGACTACTGTAGGAAAGACCAAGCCTTACCAAGCTTAGAAGAGATAGCAAGGATCGCTCGCTGTCGCAGTATTATTCATTTTGTAGACAAATACCGGCAGCTGGATGAAGAGCATTTACACAAGGAGTTTGAACGGTTCCCATCTCTATCCATTTTTGATCCTGAATACCCGGAGGAATTGCTACAGATCTACAATCCTCCTGTACTCCTTTTTTACCAAGGAGATTTGGAGCTGTTAACCAAACCGAAGATTGCAGTCGTAGGAGCTCGGGAAACGACGCGAGAAGGGGTGCGATCTGTAGAGAAGATTATTAAAGAACTTGGAAATGAACTGGTCATCGTTAGTGGACTTGCTAAGGGAATTGATGCGACAGCTCATTATGCCAGTATACGAAATGGTGGCAAGACCATCGGAGTGATAGGAACGGGACTGGATGTCTTTTATCCTAAAAGCAATCAAAGACTGCAGGCACATATGGGGGAAAACCATCTGATCTTGAGCGAGTATGGTCCAGGGCAGGCCCCACTTAAGTTTCATTTTCCTGAGAGAAATCGCATCATTGCAGGTCTCTGTCAGGCAGTGATTGTGGCAGAGGCGCGACTCCGTTCAGGGAGTTTGATTACTTGTGAGCGTGCCATGGAGGAAGGACGAGATGTTTTTGCTATTCCAGGAAACATTTTAGATGGAAAATCTGCAGGATGCCATCACTTGATTCAAGAAGGTGCAAAGCTTGTCACATCAGGCCAGGACATTCTTGATGAATTGAAATACGAATTGTGATTTTCCTATAGGAGAAGTTCCTAGTTGACATCTTTCTTAAAATGTATTAAACTCAATGAGATTTATACAATACAGAGGGATAAAACGTGGTAACAAAAAAGAAAAGCAGTACAACCAAGAAAAATTTGGTGATTGTGGAGTCTCCTGCTAAGGCGAAAACAATCGAGAAATACCTTGGTCGTAACTATAAAGTCATGGCCAGTGTTGGTCATATTCGGGACCTGAAAAAATCAACCATGTCGATCGACTTCGACAATAACTATGAACCGGAATATATCAATATTCGCGGAAAAGGTCCCTTGATTAATGATTTGAAAAAAGAAGCTAAAAAAGCCAAACAAGTCTTTCTCGCAAGTGACCCGGACCGAGAAGGAGAAGCTATTTCTTGGCATTTGGCTCATATTTTGAACTTGGATGCTAAGGAAAAGAACCGTGTGGTCTTTAATGAAATCACTAAGGATGCAGTTAAAAATGCCTTTAAAGAACCGCGTCAAATCGATATGGATTTGGTTGATGCCCAACAAGCACGTCGGGTCTTGGACCGGATTGTAGGGTATTCCATTTCGCCTATTCTTTGGAAAAAGGTTAAAAAAGGACTTTCTGCAGGGCGCGTGCAATCAGTTGCCCTCAAATTAATCATTGATCGTGAAAATGAGATAAATGATTTCAAGCCGGAAGAATACTGGACCATTGATGGTGTCTTTAAAAAAGGGACTAAGCAATTCCAAGCTAGCTTCTATGGGATTGATGGCAAGAAGATGAAGCTCAACACCAATGAAGAGGTGAAAGCTGTTCTTGAACGCTTAGATGGCAAAGATTTTACCGTTGAAAAAGTTGAAAAGAAAGAACGTCGTCGGAATGCGCCACTTCCATACACAACCTCTTCTATGCAGATGGATGCTGCCAATAAGATCAACTTCCGTACACGCAAGACCATGATGGTAGCGCAGCAATTGTACGAAGGAATCAATATTGGCTCTGGTGTTCAAGGTTTGATTACCTATATGCGTACCGATTCTACACGGATCAGTCCAGTTGCGCAAAATGAGGCAGCGAACTTTATCGTAGATCGCTTCGGTGATAAATATTCTAAGCATGGAAGCCGTGTGAAGAATGCTTCTGGTGCCCAAGATGCCCACGAAGCGATTCGTCCGTCTAGCGTCTTCAATACTCCTGAGAGCATTGCTAAATACTTGGACAAAGACCAATTGAAACTCTACACCTTGATTTGGAATCGTTTTGTCGCTAGCCAGATGACGGCAGCTGTCTTTGATACTATGAATGTCCGTTTAGGTCAAAATGGGGTTCAATATACAGCGAATGGGAGTCAGGTAAAGTTTGACGGTTATTTGGCGATTTATAATGATTCAGACAAAAACAAGATGTTGCCGGACATGGTAGAAGGCGATATCGTCAAGCAGGTCAATAGCAAGCCGGAGCAACACTTTACCCAACCACCTGCTCGATATTCTGAAGCAACCTTGATTAAGACCTTAGAAGAAAATGGGGTTGGTCGTCCTTCAACCTATGCTCCGACGATTGAGACCATTCAAAAACGCTATTATGTGAAGCTGGTAGCCAAACGCTTTGAACCAACGGAATTAGGGGAGATCGTTAATAAACTGATTGTTGAATTTTTCCCAGATATCGTTAATGTGACCTTCACAGCAGAGATGGAAGGTAAACTCGATGATGTCGAACTTGGAAAAGAAGAGTGGCAAAAAGTCATCGATGCTTTCTACAAACCATTTTCTAAAGAGGTCGCAAAGGCTGAAGAAGAGATGGAAAAAATCCAAATTAAAGACGAACCAGCTGGTTTTGATTGTGAAGTTTGTGGAAGCCCGATGGTGATTAAATTAGGACGTTTTGGAAAGTTCTATGCTTGTAGCAATTTCCCAGATTGTCGTCATACCCAGGCCATTGTCAAAGAAATCGGTGTGGAGTGTCCTGACTGTCATCAGGGACAAATCATCGAACGCAAAACCAAGCGCAACCGTATCTTCTATGGATGCAATCGCTATCCAGAGTGTGAATTTACCTCTTGGGATAAACCGATCGGTAGGGATTGTCCAAAATGTGGCCACTACTTAGTTGAGAAAAAAGTTCGTGGTGGCGGCAAACAAGTCGTATGTAGCAATGGCGACTACGAAGAAGAAAAAGTGAAATAAGTTATTAAATGTCTATTATAACAGCAATTTTTATAAATGTCTGTTATAATAGACATTTATCGTTTTTTTCGTTATAATAGACACAAGGAGGTGAGCATATGTATCTTGCTTTGATTGCAG
>CAUCUH010000077.1:0-7869 GCA_958445905.1 uncultured Streptococcus sp. | reverse complement strand
CCTCACAAGGAACGAAGACATCTGGCAAGAAGTGCATTTCAATCTTGATGATCCCATCTCCTGAGCAGGCTTCACAACGCCCGCCCTTGACATTGAAACTAAAGCGGCCTTTTTTATAGCCCCGAATTTTGGCTTCATTGGTCTGAGCAAAGAGATCACGAATGTCATCGAAGACGCCTGTATAGGTCGCTGGATTGGAACGAGGAGTCCGGCCAATCGGGCTTTGATCAATGTCGATCAAGCGATCGATATGCTCAATCCCCTGAATGGTCTTGTATTTCCCTGGTTTTTCCGAATTGCGGTTGAGCTTTTGAGCGATGGCTTTTTTCAAGATGCCATTAATCAAGGTCGATTTCCCAGAACCGGAAACTCCAGTGACTGCGATAAATTTGCCCAGAGGAAAGCGCGCTGTGATGTCTTGTAAGTTATTCTCACTGGCTCCTGTTATTTCAATATAGCGACCATTCCCCGAACGGCGCTCTGTCGGAACCGGAATCTTGCGCTTGCCGGACAAATACTGGCCAGTGATGGATTTGCTGTTGCGTGCTACCTGCTTTGGAGTTCCTGCTGCAACGATCTCTCCCCCAAAGACACCGGCACCTGGGCCGACGTCGATCAGGTAGTCTGCCTCTCTCATGGTATCTTCATCATGTTCGACGACGATCAAGGTGTTGCCTAAATCGCGCATCTTCTTGAGACTGGCGATCAGGCGGTCATTGTCCCTTTGGTGGAGGCCGATAGACGGCTCATCCAAGATGTAAAGGACACCAGAGAGGTTGGAACCGATCTGGGTTGCCAAGCGAATGCGCTGGCTTTCTCCACCTGATAAGGTCCCAGCAGATCGTGACAAGGTCAAGTAATTGAGCCCCACATTGTTTAAGAAGGTCAAGCGATCCTTGATCTCTTTTAGGATCGGTCTTGCAATCGTAGCTTCATTGTCTGTTAAGATCAACTGATCTACGGCTTTTAAGTGGTCCGCAATCGATAGATCTGACACTTCCCCGATATGCATCCCCTTCTCCCCGCCGACACGAACAGAAAGAGCCTGGTCATTGAGGCGGTAGCCATGGCAGGTCGCACAGGTCAATTCGTTCATATAAGAGCGCATTTGATTACGGGTGAAATCACTATTGGTCTCACGGAAACGACGGTGAATGTTGTTTACGACCCCTTCAAAAGGAATTTCGATATCCCGAACTCCACCAAACTCATTTTCATAGTGGAAGTGGAATTCCTTCCCGTTTGAACCATAGAGGACCAAGTCCTTTTCTTCTTGAGAAAGATCGGAAAAAGGTCGGTCCATATCAACGCCAAAATGGATCATGGCCTGCTCCAACATCTGTGGATAGTAGTTGGAAGAGATCGGATTCCAAGGAGCGAGTGCTCCTTCGCGAAGGGTTAAGCGATCATCTGGCACCACCAAATCCAAGTCCACCTCTAGCTTAATCCCCAGCCCATCACAATCTGGACAAGATCCGAAAGGCGCATTGAAAGAAAAGAGGCGGGGCTCTAATTCAGGAACGGTAAAGCCACAGACTGGACAAGCATAATGCTCAGAAAAGAGCAATTCCTTGCCATCCATGGTATCAATCACCACATAACCATCCGCAATCCGAAGAGCTGCTTCAATCGAATCAAAGAGCCGCGAGCGGATGCCCTCTTTGATCACGATTCGGTCCACTACTACTTCAATCGTGTGCTGCTTGCTTTTAGACAGTTCTGGAACCTCTGTCACATCATAGATCTCACCATCGACCCTCACCCGGACATAGCCGTCTTTTTGCACCTTTTCAATGATATTCTTGTGCTGGCCTTTTTTCTTGCGAATAATGGGGGCTAGAATTTGCAGGCGTTGGCGCTCTGGTAATTCCAAGACTTGATCGACAATTTGCTCAACTGAAGAAGCTGTAATCGCTCCATGCCCATTGATACAATAAGGCGTCCCTACACGCGCATAGAGCAAGCGCAGGTAGTCATTGATCTCTGTTGCCGTCCCCACTGTAGAACGGGGGTTTTTACTGGTCGTTTTTTGGTCGATGGAAATGGCTGGACTCAAGCCGTCAATGGAGTCCACATCTGGTTTTTCCATATTTCCCAAGAACTGCCGGGCATAGGCCGATAAGCTCTCCACGTAGCGGCGCTGGCCTTCTGCATAGAGGGTATCAAAGGCCAGACTGGACTTTCCAGATCCAGACAAACCCGTCACCACGACTAATTTGTCCCGTGGAATTTCTACATCTATATTTTTTAAATTATGGGCGCGTGCCCCATGAATGACAATTTTATCTTGCATGTTCTTACTCTAATCACCTTTTTGTTAACCTCCATTATAACAAATTTTTTAGTATTCTTTTATCCAAAACCGTCCTTTTTCTGATATAATGTTAAGGTGTAAAAAAACAAGGGGAGGCACCATGAAACAGGTCTTTTTATCGACAACGACTGAATTTAAGGAAATAGAGACGCTGGAACCCGGTAGCTGGATCAACCTTGTTAACCCTTCTCAAAGTGAATCGATGGAAATCGCCTCTGCTTTTAATATCGATATTGCCGACTTACGGGCACCACTCGATGCGGAAGAAATGTCCCGTATGACCATCGAAGATGAATATACCTTGATCATCGTCGACGTTCCCATCAAGGAAGAGCGGAACAATCAGACCTACTACGTGACCATTCCGCTAGGGATTATCCTGACAGAAGAGGCTATTATCACGACTTGCTTGGAGAAATTGCCACTTCTCGATATCTTTATCAACCGACGCTTGCGGAATTTCTATACCTTTATGCGGTCGCGCTTTATCTTTCAGATCCTCTATCGCAACGCTGAACTCTACTTGTCAGCGCTTCGTACCTTGGATCGCAAAAGCGAGCAGATTGAAAGCCAATTGCACAAATCAACGCGTAATGAAGAGCTGATTGAGTTGATGGAGTTGGAAAAAACCATCGTCTACTTTAAGGCCTCTCTGAAAACCAATGAGCGCGTGATCAAGAAATTGACCAGTGCTACTAGTAACATCAAGAAATACCTAGAAGACGAAGATCTGTTGGAAGATACCCTGATCGAAACCCAGCAGGCCATCGAGATGGCAGATATTTATGGAAATATCCTGCACTCCATGACCGACACCTTCGCATCGATCATCTCCAACAACCAGAACAACATCATGAAGACCCTGGCCCTCGTTACCATTGTCATGTCCATTCCGACCATGATCTTTTCGGCCTACGGGATGAACTTCAAGGACAATGAGCTTCCGCTCAATGGCGAACCCCATGCCTTCTGGCTGATTATTTTCATCGCCTTTGCCCTGACCGGGTCTCTCGTCGTCTACCTCATCCATAAAAAATGGTTCTAACCAAACTTGTACATCAAAGGAGTAACTATGTCTCAAACCGACCTTCATCAACTTAGTAAGAAAAATCAAGAATTTATCCGGATCGCCAAACACCAATTGCTTGAAAACGGAAAGACAGAGGAAGAAGCAGAAAGCCTCATCCAAGAAATTCTTCCAGCTATCCATGAAAACCAAGGAAAAGGAATTCCGGCACGGACCCTTTTTGGAGCTCCAACTGTATGGGCGAATTCTTTCAGCGAGAAAGAACGCTATGAAAAAGAGCATCCGAAATTAAACGATGCTCCCTCTCTCATGATTTTGGATTCCTTCCTCTTTATCTTTGGTGTTTTTGCTGCGATTAGCGCCTTTATGAACTTGGTCGCACCGCGTCGTACTGGCTATGGGTTGATCACCTTGATTCTTGGAAGTTTGACAGGGGCCCTGCTCTTGTATCTCATGTACTACTTCTTCTATCAGTATATGGATGGCACCAAAGATCGCAGCGAGCGTCCCTCTCTTTGGAAATCCATGCCGATTCTTGTTGGAGTCATGTTCCTTTGGGTCATTGTCTTGTCCTTTACTTCCCTACTCCCACAGGTTCTCAACCCAACTATTCCAGATGTCCTTGCCATCGTTTTAGGAGCTTTAGCACTTGTCCTTCGCTTCTACCTCAAGAAACGCTTTAATATTAAAAGTTCGAGCACAGCACCCGCAACTCGACGCTAAGAAAATGGATGAAGTTTAAACTGCACCCCAAAAGTTAGACAGAAAAAATCTAATTTTTGGGGTGTTTTTATTATGAAATCGACTTATGAGAATAATGTTTAGCTCTATGAACCTATAAAACCAGTATATGTAAAACAACTCTCAAAAATTTTGGATAAACATTTCCAATCTAAGCCACATAATTAAATTGACGGATCGTTATGGAATAAAGATCGTCAAAAAAGAAAAGAAACATCACTATTTTCCTGATTATGGGGGATAAAAAAACTCACCACTGTTTATCCAGCAGTGAGCCATTCATCCTATCTAACCACAAGATATTCTAAAAATCTAGAGAATAATAATGCTGATCTCACCATAGGTTAACAGCTCACCACGGAGAGTATACTCCTACACCGATTAAGACAGATCCGTTGACTCCTCGATCATAAGGAACATGCAACTTCCATGGCAAACGATTACTTATGGCCTTTGGTCACTATGACCAATCAATTTATCTATTCTTACGAATGGCATCAACAATAGGCTGCTTCCCTGTCATATAGATAGGAATGAGCCCACTAGTCATTAATACAGCAAACGTAAGTAAAATTAATGAAACTATAGAAGTTAGATAGAAATGAATGATATCAACTACTTCTAATTGAAGCATTTGAATAGCTAATATAGTTAGTATAAAAATCAGAATACTTGATAAAATAATTATTTTCTTTCCATAATTTAATAACTCGAGAATAAATAATCTAAAAACATGTTTTGTACTGTATCCCATAGCCTTTAATACGCCAACTTCGTATTTTCTAGTTCTATTTATCAAAAAGAAGACAAAAGATAAGATTGCAACTACAAGTAAAAGCATGACAAACGAAATAATTAGCAAAAAGTTTTTTATGTATTTTAAACCTTTATTAAATTCTTTATAATTCTCGAAAGAGGAAACAATCGAAAATTTATCCGAAATTTTTTTAATACGATTAATTTCTTGAGGGATATCTTTGCTATCCTTTACAGTAACATGTACTGCACTTGGGACCCATTCTTTTACAGGAAGATCATCAAGTGTTCCTCTCTGTTTGCTTTCTACACCTATATATTTGCTCTGTATTTTCAGCATCTCATCACTCGCCATGAATAAGGTGTTATCATTTACAGAATAGTTAAACGGATACTCCTCTTTTACGATCCCAAGTATTTTAAACGTTTGTTCCTCTTTCACATATAGGTCTCCGTCAGATTTATAATAACTTCCTTCTTTATCTATATGAGATTCATAAACATTAATGGGGACATAATATGTAAGTGTTATCTCCGACCCAGCTACAATGTCTTCTAGCTTTTGTTCTTTGATAAATGATTCCGAAACAAATATCCCCCTATTCGTAGTCCTATCAAAGTATTTAATTTGTCTCTGAGTCGTATTCGTATTGAATAGTGGTTGCACACTATAATTCTTGGATAAATGAATATTCTTTCCATTAATAGATAGATTCGGTGAAAAATCTCGACTAATTTTTAAATAGTTTTCAGCATTTTCAAAAGTCATTCCCATACTAGGAAATTCAATATATGGTTCTAATTTGTATACATTCCTACTATCAGAAATTTGATGTATTTCCTTATTCGAGAGCGATTGGAAATCATCAATCACCTTGCTCGTTCCAAGTCCTATTGAATCATTAATAACCAAGAAACCATTTTCTAATGAATCACTGATGAATCTTTGATACTTAGAAGAAAATAATGATTGAATATTCATAGAACCAACTGCAAGTGAAACTGTGAAGGAAATTAGTATTAATAAAAGTACAGGTAAAGGAGGTACCTTCCTTTTCTTTTGGATCTTCAATCTAATATTTTTCTTTAACTTACTAGTATGCCACTCTTCTTGAAAATTACACTCTATGTCTTCTTTCATTCCAATTAATTTTTTGTCTTCGAAATGTAGCTTTATATCTCCTTTGTTAATAACATATTCATCGTGTGAAACTACAATAACGATTTTATTATATTTATTTGCTAGTTTTAACAGTAAAGATGAGACAATTTCTCTATTTTCAGAATCCAAAGAATTTGTAGGTTCATCTGCTAAAATAATATTCTTATCTGTTATCATCCCTCTAGCAATGGCAACACGTTGTCCTTCTCCCCCAGATAAATCCTCAGGATATACATCCTTCAATTCTAAAATTCCTAACTCACTTAGAATATTATCTATTTTATTTTCTATTTCCTTAGTTGATAATTTGAAAAAGTTTAGCGAAATTTTCAAATTATCATACACAGTCAAGTCTTTTATTAGATTATGACTTTGAAATATAAAAGCAATATTTTGTGCAATAAAGGATGAAACAATCTTCTTGTCACTCGTATCAATTTTGGAGCCATCGTAAATATAAGTTACTTTAGGGTCATACTCTGAAATCAGCCCAATTTTATTCAGCAACGAAGTTTTTCCAACTCCTGATTTTCCATAAATTGTATATAATTTCCCCTTTTCGAACTTTAGAGATGTTGGTAGCAACAGTGTTTTCTTGCCATACTTAATGGACAAGTTATGAATTTCAAACATAAACAGCCACCTCCTTTTGAGAACGCTTACCCTCAAGGATATTATAGCCCTTTTTTCAAACCATATCAATTTAAATGAGTAAAATACTTTTATATCAAATAAAATTTCACCTCTAGTTGATATCTCTATCTAGAAAATTGACTTTCACATCAACTATAGTTAAAAGACAAACAAAAAACCTGTTTTATAATTTTTGTGGTTGGTAAAAGCACTGCAATAATTATGGAGCATTATTTTACTGCATATCATTGTTCAATCTTTTTGAAAAATAGAGGACTAAGTCATCATTGTTTTCACAAGAACTGTAAGGGTCCAAGGGCTGATCCCTAAACCAAATTCCAGATCCATCTGGGATATAGCCTCGTTTAACATACAGTCTTTGAGCTGGGCCATAACCCGAGTGTAAACCAACCCCTAAAGTAACAATCTCTGAAAGTAGCCGGACTCTTTTTTCCGCCTCTTCTAAGAGTTGATTCCCAATCCCTCGATTTCTAAATGGCTCAAAAACATTAAAATCAGTTAGTTCAGGATAGACTCCCACGAAAGGACCGTGCTTGGCAGCAGGCAATATAGTGATATAACCTGCCACAAATCCATCCGACTCAGCTACTAATACGTCCCTTTCTCCGTTCTCCTGATCCTGAAAATAGCTGGTCAAGATATCCTTTCTACCCGGCCACCCTTGGTGGATAAAGGCTTGAGAGATGTGCTCAATATCTGCTTTTATCATCCTCCTGATGATTACACCTTCCTTCATAGTTCCCTCCTTGATACATTTCTTCCCACATTATAACATGATTAGAGCTAGGGAAAGGTCAAAGAGGTCCACCAGACCTGAAAAAAAGACCCATAAGGGTCTTACTCGCTTTCTTGTTTTCAAGCTCATGAAAAAGAGGTCCACTGGACCTCAACTCGCTCTTACATTTCCAAGCTCGTGAAAAAAAGACCCACCAGGGTCTTTTCTTTAATCTTCGTTTACGAAAGGCATCAAAGCCATTACGCGAGCGCGTTTGATAGCTGTTGTTACTTTACGTTGGTTCTTCGCTGAAGTTCCAGTTACACGACGAGGAAGGATTTTCCCACGTTCTGAAACGAAACGGCTAAGAAGCTCAGTATCTTTGTAATCAACATATTCAATTTTGTTTGCTGCGATGTAATCAACTTTTTTACGGCGTTTGAATCCGCCACGACGTTGTTGAGCCATGTTTAATTCTCCTTTATAGTTTTAATTCGTTA
>CAUCUH010000076.1:0-7899 GCA_958445905.1 uncultured Streptococcus sp. | reverse complement strand
TCGTCAAATGGGCTATAATCCGGAAATAAGTGATAATTTTCTTTTGTTTATAGGATGAATCGTTGGGATGGCTTCAAAGACAGCACCACCTAGGGTTTGATTGAGTTCGCGACTATCGAGTTCAAAAGTGTGATCGCTACGCTTACTTGAGATTTTAAAGGTCAAGCCGTCCTTGTATATCTCCTTCATAATCTCTTGCACCGCAGCTTTCAAGGCTTGTACTGATTTTTCAATCTTGTAAACAGGTGAAAAATTTTGGATCCCAAAAACTTGCTTGAGGGATTCTGCCACCGGCTCATAATTTGTCCCATGTAGATAAGCATGGGCCCGATCGCGGTCCGCTGTCACTTTGACAGCCGGATAAATAGATAAAACATCTTGGATATTATTGCGAAGTTTATTGATGAAACGCATGCGGTTTTTCCCTTTAGTAGAAAGTTCTCCATAGCGAATCATAATTTCTGAATAGGTTAAGGTCATATTGATTTCCTTCTATAATTTAACGTACTTTTCGTGTTTGTTCGTAAATCAGTTTGAACTTGGTCAAGAATTGCTCGACTTGGCTCATGTCATTTTCAATATCGAGACTGAGGCGAACTGCTGTCTGAGCGATGCTCTTGTCCACTCCCATGGCAATCAAGGTACCAGCTGGTTTTCCAGCCTTGGACGAGCAGGCACTGGTGGTCGAGATGTAAATATCAAACTCTTCAAAGGCATGGACCACTACTTCACCACGAACTCCCTTGATCCCGAAAGTCAAGATGTGAGGGGCAAAGTGATCCTCACCAGAAAAGACAGTGACATCTGGATAGTTGGCCAATTCTTTGCGGATCACTTCTTTCATCTGCTGGGTCTTGCTGGCAAAAGCTTCTTGGTTTTCCATAGCTAAGCGTAGGGCTTTTGCGGTTGCTGCGATACCTGCCACATTCTCAGTTGTCGAGCGCATTTCTTTTTCTTGACCTCCACCCGTTAAGAGGGGTGTGATCTTTTTGCCTTCTTTGATGTAGACAAAGCCAACTCCACGAAGACCATGGAATTTATGACTAGAGAAGGTCGCAAAGTCCACGCGCTCTGGTAGATAAACTTCTGTTGCTACCTTGGCTAAAGCTTGAACCGCATCGACATGGAAACTAATCGTTGGACGATCCTCTATGAGAGCCGCAATTTCATGGATGGGCTGGATGGAGCCAATCTCATTGTTGACAGCCATGACAGAGACCAAGGTCGTATCTGGACGGAGAAGGCTAGCCAAGGCATCTACTTTGACAAAGCCACGCGCATCCACTGGAGCATAATCCACTTCGAATCCCTGCGTCTTTAACCAAGCAGCGGACTCCTTGATAGCCGGATGCTCGATGTCAGAGACAATGATATGCTTGCCATAAGGAGCTTTCTCAAAGGCGACACCCTTGAGGACCCAGTTGTCCCCTTCTGTCCCACCAGACGTGAAGTAAATTTCTTCAGCTTTCTTGCCAATTAACTCTGCAATCTGTTTCCGAGAAGCTTCTAAAATACGAGTCGCTTGACTACCTAGATTGTGCAAACTAGAAGGGTTCCCCCAAATCCGAGTGGCCACTTCTGTATAGGTCGCAAGGGCTTCTGGATAAGGTTTGGTCGTTGCTGAATTGTCAAAATAAATCATGTCCTACGCATCCATCACTTTCTTTTTACGTAACTTCTATTTTATCATTTCTAACCGCTTGGGACAAGGATTTGATAAAGAGAGATGAGGTAAAATCACTCCATAAAATTCAGTTCTTTTTAGACATTTTTCAGAAAATGACTTATAATAAGAAAGTGTTAAAAAACAATTTTTGATAGAAAGAGAAAAAACATGTCACAATATTCAAGAAGCAACAAAAACCAAAAACCTGAGGATACTACAGATTCTAGACCCTCACGTGGTGAGAAAGTCAAACAAGGTTTGTCCGTATTTCAAACGGTTGTAGCTACAATTGCTAGTCTTTTAGGGATTATCGTCACTTCCTTTACCATTATGAGCCTGCTCAATAAAGACAACCAAAAAACAGAAGACAAACCGTCTAGTAGCACCAGCGTCGTCGTGGTCCACGATAAGGGATCTGACTCAAGCGCTACCAATACAGATGCTAATACCAATACGCAAACCGATTCAAGCAATACAGATGCTAGTTCACAAAAAGAAACCGATAGCTCATCCGCTACAGACACCAGTTCATCTGCAGCACAAGACCAAGGTTCCACAGCAACAGACAGTGGCGCAGATACAGCATCATCTGGATCCAACTAAAAAAATCAGTAAGGTTACCCTTACTGATTTTTTTTAGCTTCTGATTCCAGCTTTTTCTGATGCTTATAGAAAACATCGATCTCGTTGTCATACTCCCATTTGAGCTTCGAACGCTCTTCCTGAATTTGATCCAATTGTTCATATGAGAAGTTTGTGGGCCTATCACGATAAGTTGATTCAGCTAATGAAGCATATAAATTGTCAAAACTGTTCAAATTCCAATTACTCAAATAATCTACCCCCTATTCCAATGTCGGATCCTATATACATCTTATCTAAATTCAATGTATTGTCCTCATTAATTGGGATATCTACTCTCCAACCCGATTCTTCAATATTATTTATACGTCCATAAACATTCATATAATATTCAGGAGTTGTCAGTCCACCATCACCCCATTGTGTATGATCCCAATCAATCTGAACGGATTCGACTTTTGAATTTTGTGCTTTGACTAAATCAACAACCTCCTGTTCGTGTTCTTTTAGATAGTCCAGTTGTTTTTTCTTTATAGTTTCTTCATCTTCCTTTAGGTCTTTCGTAGATGAAGAAAGATTCGTTTTCTCTTGCTTCGTATCTTCTTTATGCTTCACGGTACATCCACCTATACTTAGCAATACTGCAATTGAAGCAACTATCATCGTTATTTTTCGACTTTTCATGAGTCCTCCTATCATTCTGTACAGTTTATTCTCTAAAATTTCCACCTGTTATTTCTCTTAACAAGATCATTGTAATAGTCATTTTATCAACTCATACTATTTATTTGCTAATTTCTATTCTAAGATTGGAAACTAGATAAATGTTATTCCTTTTATAGCATTTATCATTTGAAGATCAAGCTATCACACTACATAGAGCTTTTTAAAACATAAGTTAATGAATTCTTTACCTTCAATCATCAAAGTTTTAAATCAAAGAGTTATGATGTTAGTGACAATCTAGACTATTGATCTATTCCTTACACATAGCACGTTTTTTTATTCCTCTCATTTTAATATTTCACTTAGTCAAATAATCTCCCCCCTATTCTAATGTCGGATCCTATATACATCTCATCCATATTTAATGTGTTGTCCTCATTAATTGGGATATTTACTCCCCAACCCGATTCTTCAATATGATTTATACCTCCATAAACATTCATATAATATTCGGGAGTTGTCAGTCCACCATCACTCCATTGTGTCTGATCCCAATCAATCTGAACGGATTCTACTTTTGAATTTTGTGCTTTGACTAAATCAATAACCTTCTGTTCGTGTTCTTTTAGGTAGTCCAGTTGTTCTTTTTTTATCTCTTCTTCTGTTTTTTGTACAACTTTCTTTGAGGATGAGGCCGTTACCTTCTGTTCGGGCCTTTTGGTTAGGTGCATGATTTTTCCTCCAAGAAAAACCAGTCCTAAGATCGGTAACAGAATGATCAAAAATAGTTCCAGTCGTCTCTTCATCTCTTCTTCTCCAATCGTTCCATTCATGACTGAATGGGCCAGTCACTTTCCTTACTATTATAGCATCTTTCATTTGAATCTCAATCTAACTCACTAGTTAGAGCTTTTCAAAAGCAATCAAAAAGGAACCCGAAGGTTCCTTTTGTGTTATTTACGATACATCTTGACCTGAAGGTAAAGATCGTTATAAACTCCAAGCAATTTCTTGCCTAATTGTTGATAGACTTCCAAATGGTCCAGTGTTTCATCGCTTGGATAGAAGGATTGGTCATCTTGGATTTCTTTTGGCAACATGGCTTTGGCTTTTTTATTTGGCGTAGAGTAGCCGACATAAAGAGCATTTTTCAAAGCATTTTTAGGACGAAGCATGAAGTTAATAAAGGCATATGCTGCTTCTTTATTTTTCACGGTTTTTGGAATGACAATGTTATCAAACCAAAGGTTGCTGGCTTCAGTTGGGACGACATAGCGAAGATCCTTATTGGCTTCGAGCATTTGGCTGGCTTCTCCTGAGAAGGTAACCCCAATAGCCGCATTGTTTTGGATCATATAGCCTTTCATCTCATCAGCCACCAAAGCTTTAATATTTGGCGTCAAGGTGTAGAGTTTATCTACTGCCTCTTGCAATTTCTTTGGATCCTTTTCATTGAGGCTATAGCCCAAGGTATTGAGACCAATTCCCATGACCTCACGCGCACCATCGTACATCATGATGTCATTTCTGTACTCTTCACGCCAGAGATCCGACCAATGTTCCGGAGCATTTTTGACCATCTTGGTATTGTAGACGATCCCCAAGGTCCCCCAGAAATAAGGTACAGAATATTGGTTGCCCGGATCAAACGATTGGTTCAAGAGTTTTGGATCGATATTTTCCATCCCTTTGATCTTGGATTGGTCCAACTTTTCTACCAGATGTTCATCCATCATCTTGGCAATCATGTATTCACTAGGAATCGCAATATCGTAGGTGGTTCCCCCTTGCTTGATCTTGGTGTACATGGCTTCGTTGGAATCAAAGGTATCATATTGCACCTGAATCCCTGTCTCTTTGGTAAATTCCTTGAGCAATTCTGGATCGATATAATCTCCCCAGTTGTAGATGACCAACTTGTCACTATTCTTGGTATTCATGTTTGCTTCGATCTGGTGGCTAATTCCCCAGAGGACCAGAATGACAAGGACAATCCCAGTTAGGAATGAATAAAGTTTTTTCATGCTGCTTCCTCCTTTTCACGGGTGATAATGTAATAACCGATGACCAAGAGCACGCTAAAGAGAAAGACAAGGGCGGACAAGGCATTGATACTGAGGGAAATCCCTTGACGCGCACGTGAGTAGATCTCTACAGACAAGGTTGTAAAACCATTTCCGGTTACAAAGAAGGTTACGGCAAAGTCATCAAGAGAATAGGTAAAGGCCATAAAGTATCCCGCAATAATGGCTGGTGTCAGATAGGGCAACATGATCTCTTTGAGCATTTGCACTTGAGTAGCTCCCAGGTCATAGGCAGCATTGACCATATCTCGGTTCATTTCCTTGAGACGTGGCAAGACCATCAAGACCACAATGGGAATCGAGAAGGCTACGTGGCTAGCCAGAACAGATAGGAAACCTAGCTGGTACTTGACCGTCGTAAAGAGAATCAAGAAGCTGGCCCCGATCATAACGTCTGGCGCTACCATGAGAATGTTGTTAATGGAGAGCAAAGGTCCTTCTAACTTTTTCTTGGATTGGTAAATATAAATGGCTCCAAAG
Organism: uncultured Streptococcus sp.; assembly: GCA_958445905.1. GTDB lineage: Bacteria > Bacillota > Bacilli > Lactobacillales > Streptococcaceae > Streptococcus. The sequence continues at coordinate 2,421 of CAUCUH010000076.1, read as the reverse complement.
GTTCCAATCACTGTCGCAATCAAGGCTGACAAGAAGGCCAAGAGGAAGGTCTCTGATAAGATCAGCATGAGGCGACTATCTGCGAACAATTCATTGAAATGCTCAAGCGTGAAGCCCGTGAAGGCATTCATATCTCCCCCTTTATTGAAGGCATAAAAGATCAAATAGAAGATGGGAAGATAGAGGATCAGAAAGACGAAACCTAGATAGAAATGAGATACTTTTTTCATCGTTCTCTCCTTTCTCTTGTTGCCCACATGGTAAAGAGCATGGCAAGGATCAGAACAACTCCGATGGTAGAACCCATTCCCCAGTTTTGTGTTGTCAGGAAGTGCTGTTCAATCGCAGTCCCTAAGGTAATGACGCGATTTCCACCGATCATCCGTGTCAACATGAAGAGGCTCAGACTAGGAATAAAGACAGATTGTACACCTGAGCGGACTCCATTCATGGACAAGGGGAAGACCACAAGACGGAAGGTATCCCAACGATTGGCTCCCAAATCATAGCTGGCATTAATCAAGTTTGGATCTAAGTCATCTAAGACATTAAAGATCGGCAAGATCATAAAAGGCAACTCGATGTAGCTAGCTACAAAGATAAAGGAGAAATCGGTAAAGAGGATCTGCTGGGGAGCGACTCCGAGAAAGCTTAAAAAGCTATTGATGGAGCCGTTTTGACCAAAGATTCCGATAAAGGCATAGGCCTTGAGCAAGAGATTGACCCAGGTTGGCAAGACGATCAACATCAACCACAACTGCCGGTGTTTGAGCAGCGTCAAAAAGTAAGCAGTCGGGTAGGAGATCAAGAGCGTCACCAGGGTGACGATTCCGGCATAAAGGACCGAATTAAAGCTCATCTTTAAATAGGTCAGATTTTGCGAAGTAAAGAACTCTTTGTAGTTTTCAAGTGAAAACTGCCCTTCAACGTTAAAAAAGGATTGAAAGATGATCATGACTACAGGAGCCAAGACAAAGAGAAAAATCCACAAGAAATAGGGGAGGATAAATAGATTAGAGGTTGTTTTCTTCATCTCTTTCCTCCTCAATGGCATTAATCAAACCAGCTTCTTGCTCTTCCACTTCAACGTACTCTTCGATCCGAGCATCGAATTCTTCTTCGGTTTCATTGAGACGCATAACGTGGATATCTTCTGGTTCAAAGTCTAGCCCGATGACTTCTCCCACGATGGCCTTACGAGTGGAGTGAATCATCCACTCATTTCCCAAATCATCATAGGCGATGATCTCGTAATGCACACCACGGAAGAGCTGGGTGTCCACCTTCACTTGGAGCTTGCCTTCTTCAGGAAGAGTGATTTGCAAGTCTTCAGGACGAATGACAACTTCAACTGGTTCATTTGGACGCATTCCCCCATCGACAGCTTCAAAGCGTTTGCCATTGAACTCAACCAAGTAGTCCTCGATCATGCGACCATCCAGAATGTTGGACTCCCCGATAAAGGTGGCTACAAAGTGGTTGATCGGTTCATCATAGATATCCACAGGAGTACCAGATTGGACGATTTCCCCTTCATTCATGACAAAGATCCAGTCACTCATGGCAAGGGCTTCTTCTTGGTCATGGGTAACAAAGACAAAGGTAATCCCCAAACGTTGTTGCAATTCCCGCAACTCATACTGCATGTCTGTCCGCAGCTTCAAGTCAAGGGCAGACAAGGGCTCATCTAAAAGGACCACTCGTGGTTCATTGATAATAGCCCGTGCAATCGCTACCCGCTGGCGTTGACCACCGGATAATTTTTGGATCGAACGTTTTTCAAATCCCGCTAACTGGACCATTTTCAAGACTTCTGAAACCCGACGTTCGATCTCAGCCTTATCCACCTTTTTCAAACGAAGGGGAAAAGCCACATTTTCAAAGACCGTCATATGTGGAAACAGGGCATAGGACTGAAAGACGGTGTGGACATCCCGTTTGTTGGTAGGGACATCATTGATCCGTTCCCCATCAAGGTAGACATCTCCAGTCGTCGCATCCAAAAGACCGGCAATGATATTAAGGATGGTCGATTTTCCAGATCCAGACGCACCAAGCAGGGTATAGAACTTCCCTTCTTCCAATTCAAAATTGATATCCTTTAGGACAACGGTACCGCTATCTTCAAAGACCTTTGAAACATTTTTAAACTCAATAATTGGTTTTTTCAATTCACATAAATTCCTTCTTTACTGCGATTAGCAAACTGCTTTTCAAACGAAAATGCAGCGGCTGACAGGAAGACCTGTCAGACCACCAATACCTCTCGGGGACTTACTAGACTGCCCCACCTATTTACGGTATCGATAGGCACTCACCCCCTCTCCGACTGATGCTATCGATGGTTCACAATCAATTGTTCTTCAATACTAAAGTTCTTAGGCTTGGCCGATAATGCGAACTTCTGCTTCTAAACGGACG
>CAUCUH010000075.1:0-7949 GCA_958445905.1 uncultured Streptococcus sp. | reverse complement strand
CCATAACCTGACCAATATTCATACGTGATGGTACCCCAAGAGGGTTCAACATGATATCAACTGGTGTACCGTCTGGAAGGTAAGGCATGTCTTCAACTGGAACAATACGAGACACAACCCCTTTGTTTCCGTGACGACCGGCCATCTTATCTCCGACGCGGATCTTGCGTTTTTGTGCGATGTAAACACGAACCAACATGTTGACACCCGATTGCAATTCATCTCCGTTTGCACGTGTAAAGATCTTAACATCGCGAACGACTCCATCTCCACCGTGAGGCACACGAAGAGAAGTATCACGCACTTCACGAGATTTATCTCCAAAGATCGCGTGAAGGAGACGTTCTTCAGCAGAAAGGTCTTTTTCACCCTTCGGTGTTACCTTACCGACAAGGATATCGCCTTCTTTTACTTCCGCACCAATACGGATAATACCTGTTTCATCCAAGTCACGAAGAGCATCTTCCCCAACGTTTGGAATTTCACGGGTAATTTCTTCAGGGCCTAACTTGGTATCGCGTGTTTCTGATTCGAATTCTTCCAAGTGAACAGATGTGTAGACATCTTCTTTCACCAAGCGTTCGCTCATGATAACGGCATCCTCGAAGTTATACCCTTCCCATGTCATGTAAGCGACGATTGGGTTTTGACCCAGGGCCATTTCCCCTTTTTCCATCGATGGACCGTCAGCGATAAAGTCGCCTTTTTCAACGACATCGCCAACTTTTACAAGGGTACGTTGGTTGTAAGCCGTACCTGAGTTTGAACGACGGAATTTTTGGATATGGTAAACATCAAGAGCTCCATCTTCCCGACGAACTTCTACCTTGTCTGCATCTGCATAAGTAACTTTACCATCATGTTGAGCAATGACTGCAGCTCCTGAGTCATGGGCTGCTTGGTATTCCATACCAGTCCCTACGTAAGGGGCTTTTGGATCAATCAATGGCACAGCCTGACGTTGCATGTTGGCACCCATGAGGGCACGGTTGGAGTCATCGTTTTCCAAGAAAGGAATACATGCTGTCGCAACGGCAACTACTTGTTTTGGAGATACGTCCATGTAGTCGACTTGATCAGATGGGAATTCTTGGTTGTTACCACGGTGACGTCCCATAACGATTGGCTCAGCAAAGCCACCTTTTTCGTTCAACTTAGAGTTAGCCTGAGCGACGATGTACTCATCTTCTTCATCGGCTGTCAACCAAACGATTTCGTTGGTGACTACACCTTTTTCCCGGTCCACTTTACGGTATGGCGTTTGGATGAAGCCATATTTGTTCAAGTGTCCGTAAGATGACAAGTTGTTGATCAAACCGATGTTTGGTCCTTCAGGTGTTTCGATTGGACACATACGACCATAGTGGGTATAGTGCACGTCACGCACTTCATATCCGGCACGGTCACGTGTCAAACCACCAGGCCCTAAGGCAGACAAACGACGTTTGTGAGACAACTCAGAAAGTGGGTTGTGTTGGTCCATGAACTGTGACAACTGTGAAGATCCAAAGAATTCTTTAATTGCTGCAGTTACTGGGCGGATGTTGATGATTTGTTGTGGTGTCAAGACGTCGTTATCTTGTACAGACATCCGTTCGCGAACGTTTCGTTCCATCCGTGAAAGTCCAAGACGCACTTGGTTGGCAAGCAATTCACCAACGGCACGAATCCGACGGTTTCCAAGGTGGTCGATATCATCTACACGGCCAATACCTTCTGCAAGGTTCAAGAAATAGCTCATTTCTGCCAAGATATCAGCTGGAGTCACAATCCGTACTTTGTCAGATGGGTTAGCATTTCCGATGATGGTGACAACGCGGTCTGGATCTGTTGGAGCGACAACTTTGAATTTTTGCAATTCAACTGGTTCTGTCAAAACAGCAGCATCATTTGGAATGTAGGTGATTTTGTTCAAACCGTTATCCAATTGTTCTGAGATGCTGTCGATCACATCGCGCGTCATGACAGTACCAGCTTCTATAAGGATTTCCCCTGTTTCAGCATCTACCAATGGTTCTGCGATGGTTTGGTTCAACAAGCGGTTCTTGATATTGAGTTTCTTGTTGATCTTGTAGCGACCAACTGGTGCCAAGTCATAACGACGTGGATCAAAGAAACGGGCTACCAACAAGCTACGTGAGCTTTCCGCTGTTTTTGGTTCACCTGGACGAAGACGCTCGTAGATTTCTTTGAGGGCTTCATCTGTCCGTGAATCCATTGGATTTTTGTGGATATCTTTTTCAATGGTATTGCGAACCAATTCGCTGTCCCCAAAGATATCGATGATTTCATCATCTCCAGAGAATCCAAGAGCACGCACAAGGGTTGTAAATGGAATTTTACGCGTGCGGTCGATACGTGTGTAAGCAATGTCTTTTGAGTCGGTTTCAAGCTCTAACCAAGCCCCACGGTTAGGGATAACAGTTGATCCATAACCAACCTTACCATTCTTGTCCACCTTATCATTGAAGTAGACACCTGGTGAGCGGACCAACTGAGATACGATAATCCGTTCTCCACCATTGATGATGAAGGTTCCCATCTCCGTCATGATTGGGAAATCACCAAAGAAAACTTCTTGGGTCTTGATTTCACCTGTTTCTTTGTTGACCAAACGGAAGGTCACAAAGATTGGTGCTGAGTAGCTGGCATCGTGGATGCGCGCTTCTTCAAGCGAATACTTAGGTTCGCGGATTTCATAACCCACAAATTCCAATTCCATTGTATCCGTGAAGTTTGAGATGGGAAGCACATCTTCAAATACTTCCTTCAAGCCATGATCCAAGAAATCTTTGAATGAGTCTGTCTGGATTTCAATCAAGTTTGGTAAATCAAGAACCTCTTTGATTCTTGAAAAACTACGACGGGTCCGATGTTTCCCGTATTGAACGTCATGTCCTGCCAAAGTTTTTAGCTCCTTTTTCCATACTAGGATAGCTTGGTAAAATGACTTTCACCACCTATCCGGTTTTAACTACAATTGTGTGATTTGCATCACGTGAAGAGCTGTCTCTTCACCTCATTCGTCGCTTTTTGTAATTTTTAGAAAAATTAAATTTGTGTAACAAACTAGGATTTTCCTGAAAAATAGGCACAAAAAGAGCAGCTAAATCGACTTATTCAAGTAAGATTTAACTGCTGTAAGCTCTTATTTGGACAATATTTCAAATAAAGCACACGACAAATTAGTTATCACTATTATACCGTTTTTTGCTCCAAAAATCAAGGCTTTCTCTAGGTTTTCTACTGGATCAGACTAGCGTCGATTGCCACGATTTGAGCTGTTTCGATTTGAACTATTGCTTGATGAACTATTGGTTGTCGAATTGTTCTTATTATTCGACTGATTTCCACTGCTATTACCGAGAATCGCTGCCCAAGCACTTTGATAATCGCTATCCGATCCCCCGATGGCAAAGTGGTATTGAGTAGTTGGCGCTCCGTTTTTAGCCCAAAGACTCGTCACCGTTTGACCGCTCACATCGATATCCCGGCCATTGACATTGACGCGGCCCGGTCTTTCACCCGTCGATTTGAGCACTTCAGAACGGATCACACTCTTATCGAGAGTGAATTTATCCTGAATTCCAAAGAGACTTGGATCTGCTTGGTAGATCGCATTCGCCAACTGCGCCATGTATTGGGCATTGTTGTTGTATCCGGTCAAGGTTTGCATGGAAGCATTGTTGTCATGGCCAATCCAACCTCCTAAAGAAACATTAGGGGTGGACAACATGAGCCACATATCCCCATTTGAGTTAGTGGTACCGGTTTTTCCAATCCAGTCAGCACCTGCCAGCGTTGGGTTGACTTGGCTAATCCGTGACTTAAAGGTCGTTGTTGCACCAGACGTAATAACCCCGCGCAAGAGATCCTGCATAATCGTTGCCGTTGCTGGAGAGTAAACACGAACAGGATCTGCCTCGTGCTTGTAGACTACGTCCCCATCTCGATCAATGATTTGCTCTACCATGTAGCGTTTGAGGTAGTTCCCATTGTTAGCAATAGTTTGGAAACCATTGGTATGTTGGGCAACAGTGACCTCAATTCCTCCCCCCATCGGCAGACTCTCAATGCCATATTCAGGGATATCATAGCCCATTTTCTTCATGTAGGATGGGACATCCACACCCTTTTCACGAAGGGTCCGGTAAGTCCAGTAAGCTGGAATATTCCATGAGGTATTGAGGGCCTCACGGAGATCCATCATGGCTGTTCCTCGGCTATCCACGTGCATGATCGGCTCACCACTTGAGAAATTAGTCGGATAGTTAGAAAGGATGCTATTGCTTCCCATCAAGCCTTGGTCGATGGCGATCCCATAGGCCAACAGCGGCTTGATAGTAGACCCTGGGGAACGCTCTGTATCAAAGGCATGGTTGTTTTGGTTGCCGTCAAAATTCCGTCCACCGATAAATCCTAAAACGGCACCCGTTCGGTTGTCCATAAGGACATTCCCAACTTCTACAAGACCCGTCCCATCATCCAAGACGCTTCCAAAATTCGCTACCGCGGCCTGCATCGCATTGTGAACCGGTTTGTTAATCGTGGTTTGAATGGTGTAGCCACCTTCGCGCAACTCGCTCTCAGCTAATTCTTGGTAAGCCTTGACGGTTTCATTATTTTTCAAGTCTTGCTTGGTGACATTGTCTCGCTTGATCAAGTAATCATACATGGCCTCTTTTGCTTCTTCCATGGCTTGGAAGTAGAGGTAGTCATGCGGTGTTTTCTCGATGCCATCTGGAGCCATGAAGTCTTTGGTCAAGTCGTACTGAGCATAGGTCTCGTAGTCTTTTTTCGACAAGGCTCCCGTCCGGTACATATTGAACAAAACGTCTTTGGCACGCGCCAAACCTAACTCGAGGTTTTCCTTGCTCTTTAGGCTACCGTCTGCAGCATAAGGAGAGTAGACAATCGGACTTTGTGGCAAGCCAGCGATAAAGGCCGCTTGTGGAACGGTCAAGTCTTTTGCAGAGACTCCAAAGATCCCTTGAGCCGCAGCTTCCACACCTGCAATATTTTGTCCCCGATTGTTTCGTCCAAAAGGCGAAACATTTAAGTAGGTGGTCAGGATTTCATTTTTATCCATTCCCCGCTCTAAAGCCAAGGCATCGACAATCTCTGTCGCCTTACGAGTAAAGGTTGGAGCGTCTCCCACGACTTGCTGTTTGATCAACTGCTGGGTTAAGGTCGATCCCCCACTAGAGGAACCGACACCGGCTACAGATCCAAGCGTCGCCCGAAGAACAGCTTTGGGCACAACCCCCTTGTGGCTTTCAAAGTTCTCATCCTCAGTAGCGATCACAGCCTTTTTGACATTGTCGGAAATGGCATCTCCAGCTACCGGCGTGCGGATCAAATCACTGTCCACTTCTGCAATCAGGCTCTTATCGGAATAGGTCAGTTTTGAAACACTGCTGACATTGCGAACCTGCTGGACCAGTTCTTCTGTTTTCGGTACCTTGACATTGCTAAAGAGGCTTGCTGCATAACCAATCCCGATCCCTGCGCCAAATAAAAAGAGGCACACAAATAAGGCGATCATCACATCCCACAAGAGTTTGAGCGTCCTCAAAAAGGTCGCAAAAATATCGCCGACAGACCAGCTACTTTCTTCATTTTTTTCCTTATTCGGAGTTTCTGTATACATCTTTGCAAAGAATTTTTGGACTTTCTTCCAAAACTCTTGCAACTTCTCTTTTAATTGATTCACTGATTCTTTCTCCTTGTTCCCTATATTATAGCAGATTAGCCCCTTTGTTTTCAATCACAAGAGCGTAGAAATCCTCGCTCAATCTTCTTGGGTAAGGACAAGAAAATGACGGAAAGCATTGCCATTTCCGTGGTTTATGGTAGAATAGAGAAATGAATAAACTTATAAAGGAGAAAAGACACATGCACATTTTTGATGAGCTAAAAGAGCGTGGTTTGGTATTTCAAACGACGGATGAAGAAGCCTTGCGCAAAGCACTGGAAGAAGGTCAGGTTTCTTATTATACTGGTTATGATCCAACTGCTGACAGCCTTCACCTTGGTCACTTGGTTGCCATCTTAACGAGCCGTCGCCTTCAACTAGCAGGCCACAAACCTTATGCGCTCGTTGGCGGTGCGACTGGTCTCATTGGAGATCCGTCCTTCAAAGATGCTGAGCGTAGTCTCCAAACAAAAGAAACTGTTCAAGAATGGGTTCGCTCCATTCAAGGGCAATTGTCTCGTTTCCTCGATTTTGAAAATGGTGACAACAAAGCCGAAATGGTCAACAACTACGATTGGTTCGGAAGCATTAGCTTTATTGACTTCCTTCGTGATGTCGGAAAATACTTTACGGTCAATGCTATGATGAGTAAAGAATCTGTTAAAAAACGGATTGAGACAGGGATTTCTTACACAGAGTTTGCCTACCAAATCATGCAAGGCTATGACTTCTACGTCCTCAACCAAGAACACAATGTAACCCTTCAAATCGGTGGATCTGACCAATGGGGAAACATGACAGCTGGTACTGAGTTGATGCGTCGCAAGGCAGATAAAACTGGTCATGTTATGACTGTGCCTTTGATTACAGATGCAACTGGTAAGAAATTCGGTAAATCAGAAGGCAATGCCGTCTGGCTCAATGCAGACAAAACATCTCCTTACGAAATGTACCAATTCTGGATGAATGTGATGGACGCCGACGCTGTACGCTTCTTGAAGATCTTCACTTTCTTGTCACTCGATGAAATCGAAGAGATTCGCAAACAGTTTGAGGCTGCTCCTCATGAACGCTTGGCTCAAAAGATCTTGGCGCGTGAAGTGGTCACCCTCGTTCACGGTGAAGAAGCTTACAAGGAAGCCCTCAACATCACGGAACAACTCTTTGCAGGAAACATCAAAAACCTTTCTGTCAAAGAACTCAAACAAGGCCTTCGTGGTGTGCCAAACTACCAGGTCCAAGCAGAAGATAACCTCAACATTGTAGAACTCTTGGTCACAGCTGGTGTAGTGAATTCTAAACGCCAAGCCCGCGAAGATGTTCAAAATGGAGCGATCTACGTCAATGGCGAACGCATCCAAGACCTTGACTATGTCTTGAGCGATAGCGATAAATTAGAAAATGAATTGACCGTTATCCGTCGCGGTAAGAAAAAATACTTTGTTTTGACTTATTAAGAAAGTAAAACCACGAAGTTTCGTATGAACTTCGTGGTTTTCTTATACACTTTTTTCTGAGACTATTTCCCTTTTCTGCGATGCAACAAAGCTTGGTTGATTCGTTGAGTTTTTTTATGGAGTTGCCAAATCTGGTACAGCCAGATCAGGCCGTAAATGGCTAGAAAGATCAACCAAGGAATCGGGCTCCGTAAGGCTGTCCCCCAGCCAAAAAACAAGTAGGTTAATGCTAAGATGGCAGCTGTCACAACTAAATGCAAAGCCACACGCAAACTATAGGTCAAAAACTCTTCTTCCTCAAGAATGAATGTCAAGACCCCCATTGTCCCACTCATCAAAAATATCGCTAGGATGTTGCGGACATTTACAGCGGGATAGACGATGTTGGTATAGACATGGGATAATAACACCAAACACAAATAAAAGAAGGATCCTGTCCTCATACCAGATACAAAATAAGCTATAACTCGTTTCATCACTTTCTCCTATACCCCTAAATAATCCATCAAGGATTTGACATATTTCCGACTGACACTTGATTTTACTCCACGTGTCAGTTTAGCCATCATATTGCCTGAAAAACTATCCGATAGCGATTCTAAATGGTCGATATTCATCACCGCGTGACGTGATATCTGTAAAAAATTACGACGATTAATCCGATGTTGAAAATTTATCAAAGTATCTCTGATGGTGAACGTTTTGTCTGTCGTATAAATGGTTAGCTGATTCTTATCAATCTCGGCTAGAATAATGTCATCAATTTTCACCATGATCAAATGATCATATGTTTTGAT
>CAUCUH010000074.1:0-8074 GCA_958445905.1 uncultured Streptococcus sp. | reverse complement strand
CAAAGGTGTTAATCCCAATCGACAAGGCTGCCTCCACCAAGGCCTCCACCTCATCTTCACTCATCTGACTGATCCGCATCATCCCAAGGACAATCGTGGACAGACGCTCATTTTCAGCAAACTCAATATAGTTCATGTCCGTCTCCTTTTCTGTAGTTCTATTGTAGTGAAAAGGCTTGCAAAAGTCAATGTGAAATCAAAAAGCCCTCAGCTGTAACTGAGAGCTTACTGGTTGAAGTGGAATTTCTTATTCTTCCTCGTCATCCAACTCCACTTCTCCATGAATTCGGATATACTCTTCACGCTTTCGATCCAATTCTTCCCAGAGTGGCTCATCAACAGCTTTCATTACTTCTATCTCTTTCAAGCTAATGTCAACCGCTTCATTGTAGGTCAAATGCAACAAATCTGCATGTTTTGTTTTAAATTCTTCAATACTCAGCCATGTTTCCTTGTCATCTTCGCTGATGTGACCGTCAATTGCAGTTGCCACTTCAATCGCCAGGATATAGAGAGCTCGCTTATCAACAGTTAGAATATCCTTATGAGTCGTGATGATTCGTAGATAGTCTCCTTTTTCTCGTCCATCGCTTTCATAGGAATCTTCAAAATTTAAATTTATATTTTCACGCTTAAAAGTCGCCCAAGGATCGTTGCCTACTCTAAAATCAGCCATACTCCAACGCTCATCATTTGAAGAAAATTTATCCAAACTAACACTAAAATAGAAGTCATCATCACGTGCATAAGAAAACTCAACCTGCACTCCCTTACGTTCCTTGAACCACATTTTCCAAGGATATTCCATACAGGCTTGATAGATGTTAGTTTCGTAGTTACCTTTAAGATACAGTTTCACTCGTCGTCCTCGTCATCCAACTCCACTTCTCCATGGATTCGGATGTATTCTTCATTTCTGCGGTCATCTTCTGCCCAAACCGGGTCTCTCACATCATCCATAAATGGAATTTCCTCCAGACTCAGCTTATTAGCCTGTTCATAACTCATCGAAAGAATAGCTTCATGCCGGTTTTTAAATTGCTCCACACTTAACCAGCTCTCTTTGTCATCTTCGCTGATTTGACCCTCAATGGCAGTCGCAATTTCTATCGCCATAATATAGAAAGCACGTTTATCAACGGTTAGGAGTTCAAGGTGCTTAGTAGCGATTCTTAAACATTCACCTTTCTCACGAAAGTCCGACATCATAGCATCTTCGTAGTCTAGCTCTATATCTTCATATTTATGGGATAAAAAATCATATTTTATCCCTTCCTTAATCTGAACATTACTCCATCTATTATCATGCATCCACTTATTTAATTTTAAGTGGATAGAAAGTTTCTCGATTGGTAAATCTAGATACCCTGCATACGACAAGTCAGGTTCTATTCCATCTTTTTCCCCAAACCACATTCTCTTTGCTAGTTTTAAGTAATCAAACGGGATTTCTTTTGTATAGTCACCTTTAATATAAATTCTCAATCTTCTTCCTCATCGTCATAAACACGTTCGCCATGGATTTTGATGTATTCCTCACGTTTTCGATCTAATTCTTCCCAGATGGGATCATCAATAGCATCAATCGTCTGAATTTCCTCCAGACTCATTTCATTCGCTTCATCAAAAGTTAGAGATAAGATATCTTGGTGCTTTTCCTTGAATTCCTCGACTGTTAGCCATGTTTTCTTATCATCTTCACTAATTTTCCCATCAATCGCAGTCGCAATTTCGAGTGCCATTATATACAAAGCTCGTTTATCAACTGTTAATACATCTAGATAATTCGAAGCGATTCTTAGATATTTTCCCTTTTCTCTACCGTCACTTTCATAACTTCCTGCATAATCCAAATCAATATTTTCATATATTTGGGAATTAATTGCACTGCCACCTTTAACCTTGACCTCTTTCCAACGAGAGCCACTTGCTCCCCACTTATCTAACCGTAAAGATAGATAGAAGTCATCTTGTAGCATCTCATCATCTCCGACATGTGAGAAACTTATTTTTTGACCTTTCCGTTCCTTGAACCACATTTTCCATGCAAGTTCTCTGTATCCAAAAGGCACTTTTCTATTATAATCACCTTTGATATAAATTCTCAATCTTCTTCCTCGTCGTCATAAACACGTTCACCATGGATTTTGATGTATTCCTCACGAAGTCGTTCTTCTTCATCCCACAAAGGATCTTCTACAGGTTTCAAACTTTTCAGTTCCTCCACACTGATTTCAGTTGCTTGATCGTAGGTTAGGGATAATATATCCTTGTGCAACTCCTTAAAAGTCTCTACATCTATCCAAGTCTGTTTGCCGTCCGAACTAATTTTTCCATCAATTGCACCAGCAACCTCGACTGCCATAATATACATCGCACGTTTATCAACTGTTAAAACATCTGTATGAGAAGTTGCGATACGTAAATAATCCCCACGTTCTCTCCACTCTGTAATGAAAGTTTTTTCAAATTCAAGGGATATATTTTCATATTTATAGGAATTCCACGGATTGTTTAAATCATAAGAGGGGATACTATCCCATCTTGAGTCACAAAAACGCCATTTATCAAAGCTTACTACAAAGTAAAAATCGTCTTGCAACATCTCATCATCACCAACGTTTGAGTATGTAATAGGATGACCCTGCCATTCCTTAAACCACATTTTCCAGAGCAACTCTCTTGTCGTAAAGGTTATTTTTTTCTTAAAATCACTTTTGATATAGAGTCTCATTCGTCTTCCTCGTCGTCATAAACACGTTCGCCATGGATTTTGATGTATTCTTCTCGAAGCCGCTCCTCCTCTTCCCATAGAGGATCTCTTACCGGTACCATTGTCTTTAATTCTTCCAAACTGACTTCAACAGCTTCATCATAAGTCAGTGAAAGAACATCCTTGTGATATTCCTTAAATTCTTCTACACTTAGCCAACTTTGCTTGCCGTCTTCGCTAATTTGACCATCAATGGCAGATGCTACTTCAGTTGCCATAATGTATAAAGCACGTTTGTCAACCGTCAAAATATCTACATGAGTTGAGGCAATTCGAAGAAACTCCCCCTTTTCGCGGTCATCGGAAATAAAAGCATGTTCAAATTCAAGTTCAATATCTTCATATTGCAAGGACAACCAAGGATTGCTCGGAATTATAAAAGGAGCCTTATCCCATCTTTCGTCAACTGAAGACCATTTGCGCAACTCTGCTCCGAAATAAAAATCATCTTGCAGCATCTCATCATCACCAACGTTGGAGTAACTTATTTTCTTGCCATTTCGTTCTTTAAACCACATCTTCCAAACAAGTTCTCTTGTCGTAAAGGTTATTTTTTTCTTAAAATCACTTTTGATGTATAGTCTCATAAATCTGAGATATCGCCTCCATGTGCTAGTATATATTCTTTTCGACGATTGGCTTCTTCCTCCCAAAGAGGGTCGTCTACCACATCCATCGTTTGAATTTCAGTCAAACTTAGTTCATTTGCTTCTTCAAAAGTTAGAGATAGAATAACCTCGCGCTTTTTCCTAAACTCCTCGACTGTTAGCCATGTCTTCTTATTATCCTCGCTAATTTGCCCATCAATCACCTTTGCAATCTCAAGCGCCATAATGTACATGGCTCGTTTATCAACTGTTAAAACTTCCAGATGCTTGGTTAAAATGCGGAGATAGTTCCCTTTTTCATTGAAGTCTGTAGCGAATGCATCTTCAAACTCTAGGTCAATACATTCGTCAAGATGTGAAAAGAGTCTTCGTACTCCTTCCTTTAGGGGGATATTAGACCATCTCTTATCGGCAGTGCCTTTCCTCAGGGATAAATTTAAGGAAAAATCGTCTTGCAATGCATCATTGTCCCCAGCATTTGAGTAAGAAATTTGCTCATCTTCTGGAAACCACATTTTACCAGCTAGTTCCAAATAGCCATAAGGTACTCTTTTTGTATAATCGCCTTTGATATAGAGTCTCATTCGTCCTTTTCTCTATTCTCTTTATTCCCCTCCATCATATCATAATTTAATAAAAAATACATGTTAGCCTGTAGGAATATCGTTTTAAATAGCCCACTGATAAATTTCAATGCATGCTAAAAGCCCCCAGCTGTAACTGAGGGCTTATCTAATTAGCGATAGCTAAGAGCACGTTTGATGGTCTTCCATGGTCCGAGATCATCGGTCTGAAGGATCAGGCTCGCATAGATACGGGCAATGAGAACTGTTCCCACGATGGTAAAGAGAACCGCAATTCCTAAAGAACCCCAAGATTCAAGACCAGTCGCATAGCCATTGATGGTACGGAAAGGCATAAAGAAGGTTGAGAAGAAAGGAATGTAGGAACCGATCTTCAATAAGAAGACGTCACCGGCACTTCCCAAGGTGGTTACCCCAAGGAAGCTAAAGATAACTAACATCATCAGTGGCGAAATCGCTTTTCCTGAATCTTCTGGTCGTGCAACTGTGGAACCTAAGAAGGCAGAGAGCACCACATACATAAAGATCCCAAGGATAATGAAGAAGACGGTATTGAGCGAGATTGCTTCTGCTAGGTGTTGGGTAATTGGAGAGTTTGGAGCGAGAAAATCCTTGACAACAGGGATATCTGCTCTAAAGATCCAAACCGCTACTAAACCAATCACATAGACAAAAATATGGGTAAAGATCACTCCGAAGAGTCCGAGCATGCGTGCGAAGAAATAGTCGGTTGCTTTGATACTAGAGAAAACCACTTCCATGATCTTGGTTCCCTTTTCACTGGCCACTTCTTGGGCTGTGATACTAGAGTAGAAGATCAAAATCATATAAAGCAACATTCCCAAACCACCTGCAACCATGGTTTGCACCATTTTCAAGCCTTCTTTTTTCTCGTCAATTTTTTCTTTCAGAGAAACCTGTTGAGACAAGGCTGTCAGTTGCTCTTTGCTTAGATTAGCACGGGCCATATTGATCCCCTGTTGGACTTGGCTTAATTTCGCAGCGACAAGGGTTTTCAAATCTGTTTTCATGGCTTGGTCGCCCACATAAGTGGCTTCTAGCTGGCCATCTTTTTCATCGACCGTTAGGTAAGCAGCTGCTTTCTCATCCTTGATGGCTTTTTTAGCTGCAGCTTCATCCTTGTAGTCCAAGGTCAAGCCATCAGTTCCTTTGAGACTTTCTTTGACAGCTGGAACTTCTGTCACCAAGGCCACCTGGTTTTTGGCATCTGTAGAAGAACCTGTCAGATAACCGATTCCAATGCTCAATCCTAAAAAGAGGAAGGGACCGAAGACCATGAAGAGGAAACTCCATGATTTCACTTGTCTGATATAGGTTTCTTTCATTACGACAAACATCTGTTTCATACTTCTACTCCTGATTCAAGTTTAAAGATCTCATCAATAGTTGGGGCTTGGTGGTCAAAGGTTGCTAGGTAGTGGCCCTTGGTCAAGCGGTCAAATAATTCTGGACCAGCTGATGCATCATCCAAGATCAGCTTCCAAGTCCCTTGCTTGGTCATGCTGACCTTGGTCACGTGTGGCAGAGCTTCTAGCTCTTCTTTGCTAAAGTCGTTAGAAACAAAGAGACGAGTCTTGCCATAGCTATTACGGACCTCTTGGACTGGCCCCGAAAGGACAACCGAACCATCACGGATCATTAGGATATCATCACACAACTCTTCGACATTGGTCATGACGTGGTCAGAAAAGATAATGGTTGCCCCACGCTCTTTTTCTTCAAAGATGACCTGCTTGAGCACTTCTGTATTGACCGGATCCAAGCCGCTAAAGGGTTCATCTAAAATGATCAATTTAGGCTCATGGATCAAGGTGATGATCAATTGAACCTTCTGTTGGTTCCCTTTTGAGAGACTCTTGATTTTATCGGTCAATTTTCCTTTTACTTGGAGTTTTTCCATCCAGGTCGGTAATTTTTCCTTGACCTCAGCAGTGCTCATTCCTTTTAAGGCAGCCAAATAGCGGACCTGCTCAAAAATCGTGAGTTTTGGCATGAGACTGCGCTCTTCCGGCAAATAGCCAATTTCTTTGTAGGTTTCTTGCGTAATCGCTTTGCCATCTAGGCGGATCTCACCGCTGTAGTCCAAAAAGCGCAGGATGCTGTGGAAAATGGTGGTTTTTCCGGCCCCATTTTTCCCAACCAAACCAAGGATATGCCCTTGTTGAGCTGTCAGATCCACTCCAAAGAGGACCTGCTTATTTCCAAAGCTTTTTTCTAAATGTCTAATTTCTAACATGGATGACTCCTTTACTCTTTATAATAACGTTTGGTAATCTTGTATTGTGAGACCAAGATATAGAGATAAATCAGTGATACCACTACTAATGCTAACAAGATATCTGTATGGAAAGCAATGCCAACTAAGAATATCGCAATTAAGGAAATCGGTAAGATATAATTGCTTAACTTAATGATAATTTCATAGTTTTCCTCGTAGCTAATCTGCTTTTCTGCTTCATCCATCATACTCATCATAAATTCACGCACTTCCTTGGCATTGGCATTGCGGGGAATCGGTTTTCCATAAATCAGATGGAAGGTCTTGCGAAAGAAGATATCCGATAGGAAAAATAGGGCAATCAAGACAAGAAAGAGATAGAGCATGGTAAAGTCTCCAAAGATAAAAGCCATGTCCCCAGCGCCAGGTCTATCTAAGTCGACCAATTGACTATAAAAAATGACGAATAAAAAGTAGGGCAAGATCATGATGCCTTTAAAAATGGTCGCTAAGCCATATAGTTTTTTCTTTTGAATGTCATAGTGATAGGCTTCATCATCGTCTTCTATTTGGAGCATCTTTTGATGGACTTTTCTCGCGCACATCAGTAAGGTTATCGTGAGTATAAATGCGACTAAGAATAAAACTGCTGAGCCCAAAAGGAGTACTTCTTTACTAAAGAAGGATTGGATTTCTAGGGGCTTTTCGTATCCAAACATTTCTGTCAAAAATCCGATAACTCCTCCGATCAAGCCGGAAACTGTAATGATACCTACATTTCTCCAAAAACGGTAACGAGGGGTTCGTTCTTGTTGTTGCTTTTTCATTGTTATTCCTCTTCCTCCACTAGACTAAAGACATTTTCCACAGGTTCCTTGAAAATCTGGGCGATGGTGATGGCAATGATAACCGAAGGGGTGTATTCACCCCGCTCCAAGAGACTGATAGACTGGCGCGAGACCCCTGCTAGCTTGGCTAGTTCTGATTGGTTGAGCCCATCACGCGCCCTCAGCTCTTTCAATCGATTTTTTAAGATCATGGCTTTCGCCTCCTATAGCTGAACATCTTGAATATCTTCGATGCGAACTAATTTGGTTTCTCTTTGTTGTTTATTATTCACACGAGTCAGTTTGACCCAATCTTCATCAATATCCAAAATTTCATACTCGGCTCCAAAACCATCTACAGTAACAGTGACCGTTTGGCCTTTCAATTCTTCTAGAAGTCTAGACATGTCTTGATTTCCTTTCACTTGTTTTTCTAATCGTCTAATGCGTTTGTTCAACCTTTTTATCTTCTTTTCTGAGCTTGCATAAATGATAACCAGAAAAGGGATAAATAGAATCCATATGGCTCCCATAAGAAAACCTCTCCTTCTTTCAACTAAAAACATTGTAACACTTCTTTTTCTTTTTGACAAGTATTTTTGTCAAAAAAATAAAAATATTTGTCAAAAATAGCAGGATGGTTGACATAGATATTTTGAGGTAAGAAATAAAAGGCCCGCATTTGCGCACCTTTTGACGATCCTTTTCTCCCTGCTATGAATCTGAAAAGATTTCAATAGTAAGAAATATAACTTTGGTTACTACAAGATAATCTTACACGTGTTTAATCTCGATGAAGTCTAAACTAGTAGGACTGGGCTAGCTCAGATCATTTTCATCATCCTTGTTCCCTGCATCTTCCACAAGCCACAGCAAAGTAATGATCAACTCATCAGCTTAAAAAACTTATCCACCACTCATATCTAGGAGGTTTTCATGTCAACCATTATCATTGCCATCATTTTATTTGGGCTTGCCTTTCTAGGATTTCGCTATTATCTCAAGGGGAAAGGATCCTGCGGAGACTGCGAGTGTTCCTGTCC
>CAUCUH010000073.1:0-8416 GCA_958445905.1 uncultured Streptococcus sp. | reverse complement strand
ATACCATCAGCAAGAAAAACCATCGGTTTTCCTGCCTTGTTTGTATATTGATTTGCATAGTCTTGGTTATTTGTCCGTCTTTGACCTACATCGGTTAAGATCGTCATATCCATACTGTCAGTTTCCTCCTGATATTATGAGATTCTCTTAAAACGACTAATAAAGAAGCCGTCGCTTCCATATAATTCGGGTGTAATAAGGATACAATCATTTTTAAGAATATCTTTTCTTTCGTGATCCAATGGGACTTGTTCGAAATTTGGATGGTTTTTCAAAAATTGGTCCACCACTTCAAAATTCTCTTTGCCCATAATTGTACACGTACTGTACACTATTATACCACCTTTACGCACACTTTGACAAACACTATCCAGGATTGCCAATTGAATAGCTTGTAAAGATACAAAATCTGCACTCTCTTTATTGTACTTGATATCAGGCTTTCTCCGTATCAAACCAATCCCTGAACAAGGCGCATCCACCAAAATTTTATCGAAAGCATCAGGTCCAAATGTTTCAAAGACTTTTGTCGCATCTAACTTCTTTGTCAAAATTTTGTCCGCAACATGGAGCCGATTAGCATTTTCTTGAATCAATTTGAGCTTATGGTCATAGAGATCCAAGGCTGTGACTTTCCCAGTTGTGAGATAAGAAGCCAGGTGGGTCGTCTTTCCACCTGGCGCCGCACAGGCATCTAAAACACACTCATCTCCTTGCAAATCCAAAGCTGGTGCCACCAATTGGCTGGACTCGTCTTGAATAGTAATGCGCCCCTCTTTAAACAAGGAATGCGCCGCAAAATGTCCCTGCTCTTTCACGAGAGCGGACGAAGCAAGTAGAGAGGAGGTTGCTTCGAGTAGCTGAGCCAACTCTTCTTTTTCGTCCAGATCAATCACACGAATACTGGATTTATTACGCTGATAAAGACTCTTAAAAATAGCGCAAGCACGTTCTTCACCGTATTCTTCGATCAATGCTTTGACCAACCATACAGGTAGGGAATACTCTACCGAATAACGTTTGTTCTTTCGCTTGATCGTATCAACAGCTGGTAGCCCTTCGCGGAGGAGCTTTCTAAGAATAGCATTGACAAACTTCTCACTGCCTTCTTTACGACGTTTTGCTATCTGGACAGCTTC
Organism: uncultured Streptococcus sp.; assembly: GCA_958445905.1. Lineage (GTDB taxonomy): Bacteria > Bacillota > Bacilli > Lactobacillales > Streptococcaceae > Streptococcus. The sequence continues at coordinate 7,277 of CAUCUH010000073.1, read as the reverse complement.
ATTGACGATGGCATGATCGGGAATGCGGTCTAAATAGACAAGTTGATACAAACTCATCATCAAAAGATAATAGAGCCAAGGATCTAATTTCGTCCGGTCTTCAATCACGTGGGCGAGATACCACTCGAGTGTTATCTTTCGTGCTACAGTACCGTAAACAACTTCCGTAACAAAGCTTCTATCTTTATCTGAAAGTTGAGAGTGTTCTAACGCTTGATTTAGGGCAATATTAGAATAAGCCCCCTGCTCAAAAACCTCTTCTAGCACTCGAACAATCTGTTCACGCGCATTCATTTGTTTAACTTCCAAAGTGATCTCCTACTTTCAATTGACGGCCAGCGCCATTCAAAAAGTCTGTGGTGGACATTTTTGGTTTTCCTGCCGGCTGCACAACTTTAAGGGACAGTGCGCCTTCTCCTGCAGCGACCACCAACTCTTTTTTGGTCAAAGCAATCACTTCTCCTGGATTTCCATTTCCTTCGCATAGCTCTGCTTCATAAACTTTAAAGCGCTGACCATTTAATAACGTATGAGCAACTGGCCAAGGATTCATCCCTCGGATCTGATTAAAGACTTGGCGATTGGTTTTGGTCCAGTCCAAAACCTCTTCTTCCGGTAAAATATTCGGTGAAAATGTGACCAAACTTGGATCTTGTGGACTTGGCTTGATCTCCCCTGCCAGGTAAGCTGGCAAAGTATCTAGGAGTAAGTCACGTCCAAGGACAGCCAATTTTTCAAACAAAGTTCCCACATTGTCCTCATCTAAAATTGGGAGAGAACGAGCTGCAATCATGTCTCCGGCATCCATTTCCTTGACCATTTCCATAATTGTAACTCCAGCTTCTTCATCACCATTGATCAGGGCATAGTGAATGGGAGCCCCACCTCTATATTTAGGCAATAAAGACGCGTGGACATTCACCGCAAATTGGAAGTTCTCCAACAATTTTGTCGGTAAAAATTGTCCAAAAGCAGCGGTCACAATTCCATCTGCATCTAGGGATAAGAGAGTTTCCATTTCTGGACTACCCGATAATTTCTCTGGCTGAAGAACCGGTAGTTGATGTTCCAAAGCTACCTGCTTCACTGGGGTCATTCGAATCTCTTTTTTGCGACCTACTTTGCGGTCTGGTTGCGTCACAACTGCCAAAATTTCATAGCGCGAATCTGCTGCTAACAATCCCTTTAAAACCGTCGCTGAAAAATCAGGCGTTCCCATAAATATTAATTTTGTCATTTCTTTCTTCCTTACATAAAACTTTGAGGTTCATTATCAATACTGACACGTAAATCTTGGTTGCCTCTTTCTTGTGTAAATTCTAAGATTTGATTCAAGACCTGTGTCATGCCTTCTTCAAAACGATATTTCACAATGATTTGATAATGATACAAATTATGTGTGCGTGCAATTGGTTTAGGTGTTGGTCCTAAGATTTGGACCTGATCGGATAAGCCAGATCGGAGAATTTCCATGACCTGATGTGACTTCTCCTTCACCATTTCCTCACTCTTATGGGATAGGGTTAACCCAACTGTGAAGTAATAAGGCGTATAGCCTAACTGCCGGCGAATCTGCATTTCATAGGCAAAAAAACCTTCATAATCTTGGTCTTTGGCAAATCGAATCGCATAATGATTGGGGTTGTAGCTTTGAATGATAACCTCTCCTTCTTTCTCTGCTCGTCCGGCCCTTCCTGCCACCTGAGTCAAGAGTTGAAAGGTTCGCTCTGAGGATCGATAATCCGGTAAATTTAAAGAAGTATCCGCATTCAAGACACCCACTAACGTCACATTTGGAAAATCCAGCCCCTTCGCAATCATTTGCGTCCCTAACAAAATATCCGCTTCTCCATTCCCGAAAGCATCTAATATCGCTGCGTGGCTCCCTTTTTTTCGAGTGGTATCCACATCCATGCGCAGAATTTTAGCTTCAGGAAAGATCTCTTGTAATTCATCATAGGCTTTTTGTGTTCCTGTCCCATAATAACGAATGGAAGGACTTTGGCAATTTGGACAGTGTCGAGGAATCGCTTTGCTATAGCCACAATAATGACAGTTCATGGTTTTAGTATCCATGTGGAGGGTCAGTGAAATATCACAATTGGGACAAGTATCTACAGTTCCACACTCGCGACACATGACAAAGCTGGAATAACCACGGCGGTTCAACATCAAGACAACCTGCTCTTTTTTCTGCAAGCGATCAGCAATAGCTTCCACTAGAACAGGAGTGAAGTTGCCAGCTTCATTTTGGCCAATATAATCACGGAAATCAACGACTTTAACTTCTGGAATTTTGGCTGCCGGATTAGCCCGCTGGGTGAGACGAATTAATTCATAAACCCCTTTTGTTGCACGAGCCCGTGATTCTAGACTTGGTGTAGCAGATCCAAGAAGCAAGACTGCTTGATTGTACTGAGCCCTTAAGACTGCGACTTCCCTTGCGTGGTAGCGTGGATTACTATCTTGTTTGTAGGAAGCCTCGTGCTCCTCATCAATGATGATAGCTCCGATGTTTTTTAAAGGAGCAAAGATGGCTGAGCGCGCTCCAACGACTACCTTAGCCTCCCCACGTTCAACTTTCCGCCATTGATCATACTTCTCACCGTTTGATAAACCCGAGTGTAGAATGGCTACTTCCTGGCCAAAACGCGAGATAAAACGGTCTGTCATCTGTGGTGTCAGGGAAATTTCAGGAACCAACATGATAGCTGTTTTTCCCTTATTTAGAACTTCCTGAATAATCTGCAGATAAACTTCTGTTTTCCCACTTCCAGTCACACCTTCTAATAAAAAAGGCTTTGATGTTTTCCCAATTTGAGAAACTACTGTTTCGACAGCTTTTGCTTGCTCTGAATTTAAAAGCAGAGCCTGGGTCTGCTCTTTGCCTTCATAATATGCAGCCGCCCGATTCACTTCTCGTTCTGTAATTTCTAAAACACCCTGATCAATAAAATAAGCCACTACTTCTCGTGAAAAATCCTGATACAATCCTGCTAAGGGTTGCTCCCCTTGCTCTAGTAACAGGCGCTCTTTCAATGATAGCCTTTTTTTAGCTCTTGCTGATGGTTGAAGTTCTTTTAATCCTTCCTGGTTAACGCGATACCATTTTTCTGTTTTAATTTGTTTCTTATCCTTGGCCTTGTATTCAAGTACCAAATCTCCTTTTCTGACCAACCGCATCACTTGGGCTTGATCGGCCGCATCTAGAGAAGAAAAAGAAACTTCATTTTTTTCACCAAAAAGTTTCACTTTGAGAGTTGGATCTAAAGAAGGTTGAGGATACAAAATCTTATCATAACTCGAATTGAGGAGAGAAGGAAGCATGGTTTTTAAAATCGTAATCTTATAAGAAAAAACACTTTTTCGTAATTGATCTGCCAACCAGAACTGCTCTTGATTTAAGACCGGAGTGTAATCCAAGACCTCCACAATCGCTTTTAATTCCTCGCTTGTGTCTGCCTCTTCTAAAACGTCTACCACAATCCCTTGGATGAGGCGATTCCCTTTACCAAAGGGGACATGAACTCGCATACCTGCCTCTACCATATCCTCAAATTCTAATGGAATCTGATACGAATAGGGTTTATCTGTCTGCATCAACGGGACATCTACGATGACTTTTGCTATCACTTTTTCACCTCCAGCCTCTATCATATGAGCTTTACTTTATCACGGAACCCTTTAAATAGCAAAAAATAAGATTGAGAAGCCCCAACCTTAAATTTTTTCACCATCTTCTTTTTCTTTGGCAATTTGTTCCTTAATTTTGCGCTCTTCTTCTTCTTTGCGAATCCGCTCTGCTTCAATCCGACGACGAAGCGCCTCACGTTTTGCTTCTGGATCCGGGTGAACAACTACGTTTCCAGACTCGATTTCTTCAAGCGCTTGTAATGTTGATTTAACTGATTGGAATTCTTGAGTTGGTACTGCACCACTTTCCAATTCGTGGGCCCGTTTTGCCTCAAGAATGACCAATGAATATTTTGATGGTACTTTGTCAAGCAATGTATCAATAGAAGGTTTTAACATCATATTCCTATACCTAATTTCTAATTATTTATCTCTTCACAATAGTTTGTGTTTTCGGCAACATATCCAGATAATGGCCAATGACACGGTCTACACGGAAATGCTCTGCTTCAATCACACGTTTGACACGCTCAGCAGCAAGAGGAACTTCATCGTTCACAATAGCGTAGTCATATTCACGCATCATGGCGATTTCTTCTTTTGCTTTTTCAATCCGTTGCGCAATGACTTCTGCACTATCTGTCCCGCGACCAACTAATCGATCTTGCAATTCATCCAAATCAGGCGGAGTTAAGAAAATAAAAACTGCATCTGGAACTTTCTTCTTTACTTGAAGGGCACCCTGAACTTCAATTTCAAGGAATACATCGATTCCCTTGTCCAAGGTTTCATTCACATAGGTTAAAGGAGTCCCATAGTAATTTCCAACGTACTCAGCATACTCCAACATTTGCCCTTGACGGATCAAATCTTCAAATTCTTCACGTGTACGGAAAAAATAGTCAACACCATCCACTTCACCTGGACGTTGTGCACGCGTCGTCATCGATACAGAATACTGAAACTGATTGTCCGAGTTTTCAAAAATTTCTCGTCTGACCGTTCCTTTTCCAACCCCCGAAGGGCCAGAAAATACGATTAATAAGCCACGATCCGCCATGATTTCTCCTTCAATGTCTTTCTATCTAGTGTAACAAAAATTGGCCTAATTTTCAACTGATTTTTTCATTCAAAAAGCTTGAGATACTAGATCTCAAGCTTTTTGTTTATTTTGCGTAATCGACTGCACGCAATTCTCGAATAACGGTAACCTTAATGTTTCCAGGATATTCCAGATTGGACTCGATCTTCTCACGAATATCATGAGCCAAGATCGTCACTTTATCATCCTTGATTGCCTCAGGGCTAACCATAATACGGATTTCACGACCCGCTTGAAGGGCGAAACTTGTCTTAACTCCTTCAAAACTATTTGCAATTTCTTCAAGATCTTGCAAGCGTTTGATGTAGCTTTCAAGTGACTCACTTCGTGCTCCAGGTCGAGCTGCACTCAAAGCATCCGCTGCAGCGACAATGACTGCGATGACACTTTCTGGTTCCACGTCACCATGGTGACTGGCAATGGTATTGACCACCACTGGGTGTTCCTTGTACTTCCGTGCCAATTCAGTTCCAATCTCGACGTGACTTCCTTCCACTTCACGGTCAATCGCTTTACCGATATCATGTAAGAATCCTGCACGTCGTGCCAAGGTAGCATTTTCACCCAACTCACTAGCAATAATACCAGAAAGTTTGGCAACTTCAATGGAGTGACGCAAAACGTTTTGACCATAAGAAGTACGGAATTGCAACCGTCCCATGATTTTCATCAAATCTGGATGGAGGTTTGGCGCACCAATTTCATAGGCAGCTGCTTCACCGTATTCACGAATCCGGTTGTCAATTTCCTGACGGTTCTTCTCAACCAGCTCTTCGATACGGGCTGGATGGATCCGACCATCTTTGAGAAGGCTCTCCATTGTCATACGGGCGATTTCACGACGAATCGGATCAAACCCTGACAAGGTCACCACTTCAGGCGTATCATCAATAATCACATCGACACCTGTCAAACTCTCAAAGGTACGAATATTGCGACCTTCACGACCGATAATCCGACCCTTCATACTATCGTCCGGCAAATGAACGGTTGAGTTTGTTTGCTCAGCAACAAAATCACCCGCCATTCGCTGCATAGCTTGCACGAGAATGTCTTTTGCGATTTTATCAGAACGTTCTTTCACTTCCAATTCAGCATCACGAATCCGTGAGGCAATTTCTTTTGAAAGTTGCTCTTCCGTCTGACTCAAAATAATGTCACGCGCTTCTCCTTGACTTAGAGCAGCGACACGTTCCAGTTCTTCTACTTTCTTGTGTTCAAGCTCTTCCAGCTGTTGTTCACGCGCATCAATGTGTTTAGTTCTATCTGTAAGACTTTGCTCTTTGTGTTCAAGAGACTGTTCTTTGCTTGTTAAAATGTCGTCTTTTCGATCAAGATTGCTAGCACGTTCTGCCAAACGGCTTTCTAATTGCTTCAATTCTTGTCGTTCTGACTTAAACTCAGCATCGACCTCTTCACGATATTTTCTGGCTTCTTCCTTTGCCTCCAAAAGTGCTTCTTTTTTAAGTGAACTTGACTCATGCTTCGCCTCTTTTAAAATCAAATCGGCTTCGCGTTCAGCCTGTCCACGTAAATTCGTTGCTTCTTGTTCAGCATTCAAAAGGGTGAGTTCCGCAGCTTCTTTTGAAGCTTTCATTTTAAGAGCAGTTCCCACATATCCAATGACTAAACCAATGACCGCGGCAAAAACACCTGTAATAACAAAATTCATGCTTTTACCCCAAATCTATTTAATTAGTTGAATTAAAAATTCTTTTACATTTTACCATAAATTAGTAAAATTAACAATCTAAAAAAACAGGAAAAACCTTTTATATTTTTGCTTAATGCTTGTCCTTTTATCGTCTTTTCTTTCATGGAACATCTGTGAGATATTCATTTATTTCGACTTTGTTGAATCTGCTTTTTTATGCTATAATCAAGAAAAACAAAGAAGGATTTGAGTATGACAAAAGAAGTAATTGTTGAAAGTTTTGAATTGGACCACACAGCTGTGAAGGCTCCCTATGTACGCTTGATTGGGGAAGAAACTGGACCCAAAGGAGACATCATCTCTAACTTTGATATTCGCCTAGTGCAGCCGAATGAAAATGCGATTCCAACGGCAGGGCTTCACACGATCGAGCACCTTCTTGCGATGCTCATTCGCAAACGCATCGATGGTATGATTGATTGTTCCCCTTTTGGATGTCGCACCGGTTTTCATATGATCATGTGGGGACAACATTCGAGTACGGAAATTGCTAAAGTAATCAAAGATTCTTTAGAAGAAATTGCATCTGTCAGCACTTGGGAGGATGTCCCAGGCACAACTATTGAGTCTTGTGGAAATTACAAGGACCACAGCCTCTTCTCAGCCAAAGAATGGTGTCGCCTGATTCTAGATCAAGGAATTTCTGACGATCCATTTGAACGTCATATTGTTTAATACGAAAAAGGATGAACCTATGGTTCATCCTAGAATGTAGACAAACTATTTTAAAGTAAAATAAGCTAAGTGATTCTGCAAAAAAATAAAATTGAGTCCCAATTTTTAAATCGATTTAAGAAAATACTGAAACTTTCCGCTGTGAGAAAAGTG
>CAUCUH010000072.1:0-8428 GCA_958445905.1 uncultured Streptococcus sp. | reverse complement strand
ATGGCATATTGAATAACAGGTTGGTCATCCATTACCGCATCAACCGCACCAGCTGATAAACTGTTGTACATGAGATCGCCAGTATCAAAAGTCTTGATCTTGTAGCCGTATTTGTCCTTGTTTTTATCGAGGAAACGTTGGGCTGCAGTTCCGTTTTTAACACCGACTGTCTTCCCTTTTAATTGGCTGTACTTCGTGATTTTGTCAGCTTTTTTAGTCGCAATGACAACTTTTGTATCATAGTAAGTATCAGACATGGTGAAGACTTTTTCACGTTCGGTTGTTTTGGTCATCCCGGCCATGATGGCATCTGCTTGACCAGCTTGTACTGCATTGACCGCTGCATCAAATCCCGGGAAGGATTTGTCCAAATCCCAGCCATTGATTTCAGCGACCTTGTCCAAGATCTCTACGTCAATTCCTTTATAGGTTTGATCTGAATCCTTAAATTCAAACGGTGCATATGCTGTGTCAAAAACGACCTTGATCGTTTCAGCATGAGCATGACCAGCGAATGCAACGAATGGAAATAAGAAAAGCAAACATGCTAGTAATTTTTTCTTCATTTCTGTCTCCTTCTAATTCTTTCTCTTAGGGGATTTAACCCATGAGCACATTGACCAAAGGATGGCCTTAAAAAAACAAATCATTCATACCAAAACGAGTATGAATGGTCTAATGTTTTTCTACAAGAGCTATTATATCAGAAAATAGTTTGATTTGCAAGAAAAATCGAGTTTTGATGTTAGGTTTTCTAACATCAAATAATGTTGCAGCTCTGGAGTTTCTTTGCTACAATGAACCTATTAGATAAATGGAGGTTGATCATGAAGAAAGGAAAGATCATTCAGGATATAAAAACAAACACATCTATGCCAGTTCTTATTTCTACACTATTCTATGTATTTTTAGCCTCCTTCTTTATAGAAGGGGGACTATGGCTTAGTAGTGAATTGGTGGGACCATTTTCCTTAGTGATAGGTTTTCTAGTGGAGTTCTTTTCGCCAGGAAATGGGACAGCAAGTATTCAAGAATTTTTCTACCATTATCTTCTCTATTATGAGCTTTTCAGTTTTGTAATCATACTATTTCTCTTTATTTTTTGGGTGAAGGTCATAGAGAAGAATGCTTTATCAAGCTTAGGCTTTGTAAAAAGAAATTGGCTCAAGTATCTAGTCTGGGGGATCATGATTTCACTTGTTCAAATGGGAGTGATCGCGCTTGTCTACCAAGTAAGTGGCATAGGGTCTTTTGTGTTAAATGAGCTGAGTATAGAGCCCTTGCTTTTTATCCTAGGATTATTTCCATTTTGGCTTCTGCAAGGGGGGACGGAAGAAGTAGCCACACGAGGCTGGCTCCTGACTCGGATTGCTGCAAGAACTAATCTGCCTTTAGCGATCGTGATTTCTAGTAGTCTCTTTGGCATTCTGCATATGGGAAATGCAGGAGTGACCTTCTTATCCGTTCTGAATATCATCCTCGATGGAGTGCTGGCTGGTCTGCTTTTTATCTATACGGATAGTATCTGGCTAGTGGTTGCCCAACACGGCACTTGGAACTATGTACAAGGGAATCTCCTTGGTTTTCAAGTCAGTGGTACGGGAGCAGATGCCTCGATTTTTAGCTTTAGCATGGGATCTGGTCCTGATTGGTTGACCGGAGGGGCATTTGGAGCAGAAGGATCAATCATCACCACTCTGGTTCTTCTTGTATCCCTAGTGATTGTCTATCGCTTAGGGGAGAGAAAGAGTTGATAATGAACAAGTGTGTCATGACTGACAGGAAATGATGATGAAAATGAAGTCCGGGACTTGAGCCTGGTCTTTTTCTATGTGAGGATTCTCTTCTCAAAAGTCAGAGAAATATCGTCTATTGTGGTAAAATAAGGGAAGTATAATCAAAGGAAGAAAGTATGATTAATCGAGTAACTGATAACAAATTTAAACTAGTATCCAAATACCAACCGTCTGGGGATCAACCGCAGGCCATTGAACAGTTGGTGGATAACATCGAGGGTGGTGAAAAGGCGCAAATCCTGATGGGAGCGACTGGTACGGGGAAGACCTACACCATGAGCCAGGTTATTGCTAAGGTTAATAAGCCGACCTTGGTCATCGCCCACAATAAAACCCTAGCAGGCCAGCTCTATGGAGAGTTCAAGGAATTTTTCCCTGAAAATGCCGTCGAGTACTTCGTATCTTACTATGATTACTACCAGCCAGAAGCCTATGTGCCATCGAGCGACACCTATATCGAAAAGGATAGCTCGGTCAATGATGAGATTGATAAACTTCGTCACTCCGCAACCTCAGCTTTGTTGGAGCGTAACGATGTCATCGTTGTAGCTTCCGTCTCTTGTATTTATGGTTTGGGTTCGCCGAAGGAATATGCCGATAGCGTGGTGAGTCTGCGTCCAGGTCTGGAGATTTCTCGTGATAAACTGCTCAATGACCTGGTGGATATCCAGTTTGAGCGTAATGACATCGACTTTCAACGGGGGAAATTCCGTGTTCGTGGAGATGTGGTCGAGATTTTCCCAGCTTCGCGTGATGAACATGCCTTCCGGGTGGAGTTTTTTGGAGACGAGATTGAGCGGATTCGTGAGATTGAAGCTCTGACAGGCCAGGTTCTGGGAGATGTGGATCACTTGGCCATTTTCCCAGCTACTCACTTCGTGACCAATGATGACCATATGGAAGTGGCCATTGCCAAGATTCAAGCGGAACTTGAGGAGCAGTTAAAAGTCTTTGAAAAAGAAGGCAAGCTCTTGGAAGCTCAACGTCTAAAACAACGTACCGAGTATGACATCGAAATGTTGAGGGAGATGGGCTACACCAATGGGGTCGAAAACTACTCTCGTCACATGGATGGCCGGAGCGAAGGAGAGCCTCCCTACACCCTTCTTGACTTCTTCCCAGAAGATTTTCTCATCATGATCGATGAAAGTCACATGACCATGGGACAGATCAAGGGCATGTACAATGGAGACCGCTCACGCAAGGAAATGCTGGTCAACTATGGTTTCCGTTTGCCGTCGGCCTTGGATAACCGCCCACTGCGTCGGGAGGAGTTTGAAAGCCATGTCCACCAGATCGTCTATGTGTCTGCGACACCAGGCGACTATGAGATGGAGCAAACGGATACTATCATCGAGCAGATCATTCGTCCGACAGGTCTACTCGATCCTGAGGTGGAAGTGCGTCCGACCATGGGTCAAATGGACGATCTCTTGGGTGAGATCAATGCGCGTGTTGAACGGGGAGAGCGGACCTTTGTCACCACCCTGACCAAAAAGATGGCAGAAGACTTGACCGACTACTTTAAAGAAATGGGGGTCAAAGTCAAATACATGCACTCGGATATTAAGACCTTGGAGCGGACGGAGATTATTCGTGATTTGCGTTTGGGCGTTTTTGATGTCTTGGTCGGAATCAACCTTCTTCGGGAAGGGATTGACGTACCGGAAGTGAGTCTAGTGGCCATTCTCGATGCAGATAAAGAAGGCTTCCTCCGTAATGAACGCGGATTGATTCAGACCATCGGTCGTGCTGCCCGTAATAGTGAGGGACATGTGATCATGTATGCGGACACCATGACCCAGTCTATGCAAAAAGCCATCGATGAAACAGCCCGTCGTCGGAAAATCCAGATGGCCTATAATGAAGAGCATGGAATTATACCACAAACCATCAAGAAAGAAATCCGTGACCTGATCTCTGTAACCAAGGCAGTTGCTAAAGAAGAGGACAAGGAAGTGGATATCACCAGTCTCAACCGTCAAGAGCGCAAGGAACTGGTCAAGAAACTGCAAGGTCAAATGCAAGAAGCCGTCGAAGTGCTTGACTTTGAACTAGCAGCCCAAATCCGTGATATGATGTTGGAAGTCAAGGCTTTGGATTAAGAGGAGGGAAGAATGAAGATTATCATTAAAACAATGGAAACTCCTGAAGAGATAGAAGGAAAATCTCTCGTTCATTGGCAAACGTGGAGAGAGGCTTGTGACGATCTTTTACCCGCGGAATTTCAGGAGACGATGACATTAGATAGATGTCGTTTCTTTAGTCAAAAGTATCCAGAAAATACCTTGATTGCGATGGATGGAAAAAAGGTCATTGGATTTATCAGCTATGGAAATTTTTGTGATGAAGCCATTCAAGCTGGTGAAATCATCGCCTTATATGTTTTAAAAGATTACTATGGAAAAGGTGTGAGTAAACAGTTAATGCAAGCTGCATTTGCTGCTCTCGATCATTTCTCTGAAATTTATTTATGGGTATTGAAAGATAATAAGCGAGCCATTGCTTTCTATCAAAAAATGGGTTTTACTTTTGATGGCCAAGAAAAAATACTTGAACTTGGAAAACCTGTTAAGGAATTGCAGATGATGTGTTCTTCAAATAAAAATTCCTAAAGGACCTATCTATCAATCTTTGAACCATTTTCAATTAATCAAGTAAAAAAATAAAAGAGATAGAATGAACTAAAGAAATGAAGGAGAAGACGAATGAAAATTCTGGTCATCAATGGTCATCCGGATAAGGAAAGTTATTGTCAGGCTATTTTTCAAACCATTGTCGAAACTATTGACTCAAGTCGCCATGAGCTTAAAGTGATCAGTCTCAATGAAGAGGAATTTGATCCTGTCCTTCGCTATGGATATCGAAAGCGGATGGAGGAAGATTCCTTTATCCTTCGTTCTCAGGAATTAATCCAATGGGCAGATCATTTCATCTTTGTTTATCCTATCTGGTGGAGTAGTATGCCGAGTCTCATGAAAGGTTGGATTGATCGGGTCTTTACGCCGGGGATTGCCTACTCAGCCAATGATCAGGGAAGTTTTATCTGGAATTACCTCAGAGGCAAGCAATTCAAGAAGTTGCTCAAAGGGAAAACAGCCAGTATATATGCGACCTCCATGGCACCTACTTGGTGGTATAAGATCTTTTCAGGCCCTCTCAACATTCCTGATAGTTATGGCATCTCTGTTTTGAAGAATGCCGTCTTGAACCACTGTGGAATTAAAACCAAGCGCGTTTGTATTTTGGGAGAAGTCGGACGAGATGTGAACACCGCTAGCATGCGAGAGAAGCATATCCAAAAGGTAGTAGCAGAAGTGAAGAAACTTTGATCAGAGATGGGAGACTACGATAAGTTAGTGTCTTTAGTTGTATTTGGAATAGGTTTTAGTTAAACTATTAATATAATCTATAAAACATAGGAATGATTCAATATGCTACTTTTTATCTATATGATCTATGTCATTTATTCACTATCAAAAATGAAAAATGAAGGTAAAAGAGTCTCAATTTTCACTAAGTTGATTGTTTACGGCTTATTGATACTTTCCTCGTTTATGCTCTATTTCAGTTTTTTGTCATTTTTATTTAGCCCGTTGCCATTTTTTGGCTTTCTAGCTGCTCTTGCTATTGGCGGTATGATGCTGTCTCTTAAAATAATTATTGCCATTCTTTTACTTTTGTTATCGCTCAGCCTATTCTTAGATAGTAAAAATAGTGATCCAGATACGCCTCTCGTTGATCATTTGTTACGATTGGGGGTTCATATTCTATTGATTATTATTTAAAAGAAGATTTATTCGTTTTTTAAATCTCGACTAATGTTTACAAAGGAGAGTTTAATCATGGGAAAGTATGTGAACTTGTTTAGTATCCTGTATCTGGTTCTATTACTTTTTGTTTTTGTTAACTTTGTATTAGGTTACTATGGCTATGCCTTTACTCCTCTCTTGTGGAATCCTTGGTTATATCTAGGAGCTGTGATAGTTTTTTGCCATATCTGGTATCGCTTTTATCGAACTCACGCAGTCAATTGGAAGAATGTAGTGGGGCTACTGTTTAGTTTCTTTGCTAGCCTGATCCTAGTATTATTCATTGTGTTTTTCTTTAGTTTTGATGATCATGGTTCGGTAACGATTCACTCGGAATATTATTTAAAAGAGAAGTCAATTGTCTTTCAAAGAGGCTCCCTTTTAGATGCCTTTGATGAATACCATGAGCTGGTGAATCTCTTTGTCATGAAAAAAGAGATAAAGAAAAAAGTTTATATTGATTAATTGTCAATATCATAGGAAGGAAATATATGTCACGTACAACGCCTACTATACTGTGCAATCTTTGCATGGTCGAAGATCTTGAAAATGGGAAAGTAGTCCTCCAATACCGCTCACCTGAAAAGACTCACTGGGCTGGCTATGCTTTTCCAGGTGGCCATATCGAAGAAGGAGAAAGCCTTGTAGAATCCGTCATTCGTGAAATCTACGAAGAGACAGGAATTACAATTACAAATCCAAAACTGGTCGCAGTCAAAGACTGGCCACAAGATGAGGGTGGCCGCTACATCGTCTTTTGCTATAAGGCGACAGAATTTACAGGCCAGCTAAGATCGTCTGAAGAAGGAGAAGTTTATTGGGTTGAGAAGGATCAATTAGAAAAGTTGGATTTGTCCTACGATATGCTTCCTCTGCTGGAAGTCATGGAAGACCCGGACTTGTCAGAGTTCTATTATCGCAAACGGACAGACGATGATTGGGAAAAATTAAGATTTTAAGCAAAGAGCTAGAACTATCTAGTTCTTTTTTAGCTCTAAGGAATTGCCCCTTCGCTTGTATCTAGTCCTTAATTGTAGTATGATAGAGGAGTTGAAACGATGCTAGAAAAGGTGGCAAGTATATGAAAGATTTTCACTTTGATGCAATTGCTGCATTTGAAAATTATGAAATCGAAAAGATGAGAGATGGCCATGTGGTGGTGACAACCAAGGTCGTGGAATCATCGCTCAATTATTATGGAAATGCGCATGGAGGCTATCTCTTTACCCTGTGTGACCAAGTCAGTGGTTTGGTAGTGGTTTCTCAAGGGGTCGATGGGGTAACCTTGCAATCTTCGATCAATTACTTGAAAGCAGGGCGTCTGGGTGATGTCCTGACCATCCATGGCGAATGTGTCCACAGTGGACGGACGACTCGAGTTGTGGATGTCGATATTACCAATCAAGACGGGGCCAATGTCTGCAAGGCAACCTTTACGATGTTTGTTACGGGAGTGAGAGATGAATCCGCACAAGTACGCATTTAAAAACTATATTTTTGATTTTTATGGAACCTTAGTCGACATCGAAACCAATGAGTCGAGTCCCATTTTATGGGATACCATGGCTCAGATCTACCAATCCTACGGGGCAAGCTACACAGGAGAAGGACTGCGCCTGCGTTATAGAGAGTTGGTGCAACAAGCCGAAGAAGACTTGGCTAAGGAAAAACAAGTTTCCTACCCAGAGATTGATCTAACGGTCATCTTTGTGCAATTGTATTTAGAAGGTCATCCAAGTGGGAATAGTGTTTCCCACCTCAAAGAGTGGGGACGTTTAATTGCGCGGACTTTTCGTGTCCTTTCTCGCAAGCGGTTGGAGCTTTATCCTCATACGAAAGAAGTATTAGAGGATATGAAAGCTGCAGGTTGCCGAATCTTTCTCTTATCCAATGCCCAAGCAGATTTTACCAATCCGGAGATTGATTTGGTTGGTTTGAGAGAACTTTTCCATGCCATTTACTTGTCGTCTGACGCAGGTATTCGCAAACCTCAGCCAGAGTTCCTCTTAGAAGTGATGAAAGAACACCAGTTGAACCCTGAGAAAACGGTCATGGTGGGGAATGACTTTACGACAGATGTCGCCGTGGCCCAAAGTATCGGGATGGAGAGTATCTTGATCAATACCTTCCCATACTCTGAAGCTGAACTGCGCGAGAAGAATCAAGCAGGTGTGCGCGTGATTCGAGACATTCAAGAATTGCAGGAAGATTGAGAAATATCATCCATGTAGGGAGGCCAAGTCGCCTCTTTTTTATTGAAAATGCTACAGTCGAGCTGGATTTGTCAAATTTTCGCTTTCATGGTATACTATGAAAGTTAATTTGAATAAGGAGATAAAAATGAATAACTTACCAAACTGTCCAAAATGTAACTCTGAATACGTCTATGAAGATGGAGCGCTCTTGGTGTGCCCAGAGTGTGCGTATGAATGGAACCCAGCTGAGGTCGAAGAAGAAGAGGGTGTCGTAGCGATTGATGCCAACGGAAACAAATTGGCTGATGGCGATACGGTAACCTTGGTCAAAGATTTGAAAGTGAAGGGTGCACCGAAAGATTTGAAACAAGGTACGCGCGTGAAAAATATCCGTATCGTGGAAGGAGACCACAACATCGATTGTAAGATTGATGGCTTTGGTGCAATGAAACTCAAATCAGAATTTGTGAAGAAAATCTAAAGAAAAGTACACAAATTAATAGAGTTATTTAAGTTTATAATGGAACTTTCCGCTGTGAGAAAAGTACTTGAAACAGTATTGATTCAAGTACTCGGGAGTTTTGAAACTTTAGGTTCAAAACTAAGTCATGGAACTTCGTAGAAG
>CAUCUH010000071.1:0-8619 GCA_958445905.1 uncultured Streptococcus sp. | reverse complement strand
CATGCTCAAGTCACTTTTGACACTTGCTGATGTCATGCCGACCGGTTACCATGCAGCGCGTGTGGCTAATGTGCAAAAAGGCGACAAGGTGGTCGTTATCGGGGATGGTGCTGTTGGCCAATGTGCTGTCATTGCAGCTAAGATGCGTGGAGCATCGCAAATCGTCCTCATGAGTCGCCACCAAGACCGTCAACAGATGGCCTTGGAGTCAGGTGCGACAGCCGTTGTGGCTGAGCGTGGTGAAGAAGGGATTGCCAAGGTCCGTGAAATCCTTGGAGGCGGAGCAGATGCTGCTCTTGAATGTGTGGGTACTGAAGCAGCCGTCGATCAAGCTCTTGGGGTTCTTCACAATGGTGGACGTTTAGGTTTTGTCGGTGTGCCTCATTACAATAACCGTGCTCTAGGTTCGACCTTTGCCCAAAACATTTCCGTGGCGGGTGGAGCAGCCTCAGTTACTACTTATGATAAACAAGTTTTGTTAAAAGCTGTTCTTGATGGTGATATCAATCCGGGTCGTGTCTTTACTGATAGCTATACCCTGGACGAGATTGATCAAGCCTATAAAGACATGGATGAACGTAAGACTATTAAGGCCATGATTATCATTGAGTAATGAAAAAGTCTAGTAGAAATGATCTACTAGACTTTTCTTCTATTTTGAAATAAATTTTTATTTCAAATTGGACATGACTTGTTTCTTGGTGAAGGTGCGCTCTTGTTTGTTAGCTAAGGCCTTGATGCGCGCATCTAGGAGAATGGCACGGCCTTCGGCACTTCGGGTATAGACGAGGTCATACTTGCCTAGGCTCTTTCGGATTTGCTCCACAAAGGCTTGGGCGTCCTCTTTTCGTTTGTCAAAGAGGCTTGGTACAGCGAAATATTCTGTCTGATCGGACACCTTTTCCTGTGCTTTCAGGATATAGCGCTGATTTTCAATCGGCGCGAAAAACTCGATCATGGTTTGCGAGAAGAGTTCCTTCTCCCGCATGGTTCCGCCCTTCAAATAGATCAGCGTGTTGATGGCATCCTTTCTGTCTCGTGCGACTTGGATGCGGGTCTCTTGAGTTTGAATATGCCCAGAAAGGAGCAGAGCTTGGTGAATAGCCTGGCCAAAGACTTCTAACCGTTTATAAGGGCTCTTATAGAGATAGTAGCGGAGCCAGGCAAGGAGTGCGAGAACAGCTAAGACGAATAGAAGAATAAGAGACGCTTTATTTCCTCCTCCTCTATGTGAATAGTAAAAAAGGTTGGCGAAAGCATCGGTCAAAGTGGCGGCCGTCAGCCAACGAGCTAGCTTCCTGGCATCAAAAAATAGGGCCAGGGGCAGGAAGTGTTTATCCACTTGGACCTCATTTGCAATCTCCATATTCTCCAGAATCGGCAGGGCTGATTTCCAGCCGTCTCGGAGTTCTTGACGATGGGTAGAGCGCTCTAAGGTCTCTTCATTGAGTTTTTGCAGCTGTTTTTTAGTATAGCGGATATTGTCAAAGGCTAGACGTTCGATGCCAGATTCGATGAAGGGCTCCTTGTAGTGGAGGCCTAAAAATTGCTTCATCCGTCTCTCTAAAAGCTCTAGATCAGGACTGTATTCTTTCAGCTGATCAGTGATGGCTTCGATCTCTTCCTTTTCAAGATCTGACTGTTCATACCATTTCTTTAGGGAAAGATTGATAGAGACTAAATGCCAGATATTACTGGTCTTATCTGGATCTTGGGGCCACACTCGGATGGCACGGCCTCGCATTTGGTTACTGAGCATAAAGCTACCGACAAAGCTCGCTAGGATCAGGGAGTTGACACAAGGAGCATCCCAGCCTTCTCCTAGAAGAGACTTGGTTCCAATCACGACTTGGATGAGTCCCTCTTGAAAGAGCTGGGTCACGGCTGTCACCAAATCATGTTGAGAACCAACCAAGCGAACCTTGAGAAAGTCATCAGGAGATAATTGGCCAACACTTTGATAAGTCAGTCTATTCCCTCCTAACAGCTCCTCTAGTCTTGGCTTAGCAACTGTCGGGATGATGACGATACTACCTGTTAAGACAGCAATGGCAGGAGGAGTCGTTAGCTCGATGCTTTCTCTGCGAATGGATTCGAAATAAGAGAGTACTCCCAATTGAGTAAATTGGGCGTCCTTATCCCCGAGATGAACTTCAAAGTCTTGACGAATATAGTCTGTTAGGACCAGTTGGCGCAATTGACTTCCAAGCGCCTGGTATTCCGCCTTGAAAATCTCTCGAACTGCATTGAGTTTTCCAAGGGATTGATTGAGCAGAAGGTCTTGTTTTTTGTTGCGGACCAGTTTGACTTGTTTTCGATCGATCAAGCTGGCTGCTTTTAATTCATGAAGTAGTTGCTTCTCGTATTCCTCAGGTAGATTGTACCAGTGAGGCACCTGAAAGAGCAGACCTTGCAAGAAAATTTCAAGCCAGTCCATGGTGAAAGCAGGTAGTTTCTTGGCTCCTAAGAGGTCCTGGAAACGTTTGGGAAAGACGATTCCCTTGCTTCGAAGAAAGATCAGGGTAGCAGAGAGATACTTGGGCTCATTGAGCAATTCATCATCGCTGATCTGACCTGATAAGGCCTGGCAGGTTTGGAGGTGTTGGCAAAAGAGGGGATCGGAAGTCAGTTGTTGCAAGAGAGCATTCTTTTGTTGGCTAAAAGCATCCAATTGATCTTGCTCTTCCTTGGTTGGAAAGGCGAAGTAGACATAGTCCTGATGGGGACAAAGGGTTTCTTCCTTGACCAATTCGGGAACCGTAATTTCCTCATCGATCTCACCACACATGCGGATATAGCGATCCCAAAGGGCGGGATCCCCTTCATAGGGAGGGGTAGCGGTGAGGGAGATCATCTTTAAGTCAGGGAAGGCTTGACGAAAGGCTTCCAAACTCTTCCACCATTCATTGCGTAAGTGATGACACTCATCTAAACAAAGGGTCCCAAGCGAGATGGCTTTGAAAGTAGTAAAGATATCAAAACCTTTGAAATCAAATGTTTCAATCTCTGCCTGGTCATCGGTATCCTCAGCTTGTGATTGACCGACGACTTGGGTCATGGCGCTGTGTAGGGCCTGATAGGTAGCCACTGTAATCAGCTTAGGATGTTTTAAGTCTTGTGAAATTAATTGCTCCGCTTGGCTTTCATCACTCAGGAATGCCTGGATAATCCGGTCCACCCATTGTTGACGAATGGTGACCGTAGGAGCCAAGATCAGGGTTGGCTGGCCAAAGCGTCTGATAAATTCGATTCCCAGGGTTGTTTTTCCAGAGCCAGGAGCTGCTACCAAATGCAGGTGGCCATCCGCCATAAAAGCGTCACTCTTATCGAGAACGCGTTTTTGATAGTGTCTCCATTGGCCTGTAAAGGCTAGTTCTTGTAACATTGGTTTCCTCCCTCTATCAGGATTATTATATCATAAATGAGGTGGGTGACCGATTCCTTCAAGCCCTAGAGTGACTCAATCACCTGACACAATGCCTCTACATCTTCCTTTCGAGTGGACCAGGAGGTCGCAAAACGAATAACGGTCAGTTCATCATCATACTTTTCCCAGAAAGAGAAAATCACTTTCTCAGAGAGTTTTTTCATCTGCTCTTTGGTCACCAAGCAAAAGATCTGGTTGGTCGGATTTTCAAAATAGAGGGGGAGTCCTGCTTTTTTACATGCTTGACGGATCTGATTGGCATAGGTAATCGCGTCTTGGCCGATGGTATCATATAAATGATCCTTGAACAATTCGTCAAATTGGATGCCTAACAATCTGCCTTTAGCTAGGAGAGCACCGTGTTGCTTGATGATAGTGGTCATATGGGGAAGGAGACGAGGATTAGGAATGACCACCGCTTCTCCAAACATAGCCCCGCACTTGGTGCCACCGATGTAAAAAGCATCACAGAGCTGGGCGAGGTCAGCTAGAGTCACATCATTTTCAGGACAAGCCAGAGCATAGGCCAGGCGTGCTCCATCGACAAAGAGTTTGACCTCGTGCTCTTTGCAGACTTGTGAAATAGCCTCCAGCTCTGCTTTGCTGTAGAGCGTTCCTAGTTCCGTTGGTTGTGAGATATAAACCATGCCTGGCATGACCATGTGTTCGTGATTGCCATCTGCCCAGTAATCTTCAATGGTTTCTTTGATTTGTTGGGCGGTCAATTTTCCGTCTTCTGTATCGAGTTCTAGAACCTTATGGCCACCAAATTCAATAGCCCCAGCCTCATGGACACTGACATGACCAGTTTTTGCAGCGATCACCCCTTGATAGGATTGCAGGAGACTATTAATCATGATTTGATTGGTCTGGGTCCCACTTATGAGAAAGCGGACTTCCGCTTGGGGACAGGCACAGGCCTCGCGAATTCGTTCGATGGCACTTTGGGTAATGGGGTCCGTCCCGTAACCTGTCATTTCCACTTGGTTGGTTTCCACCATCCGTTTGAGAATGTTCGGATGTGCTCCTTGTAAATAGTCGTTGGCAAAATTCAGTTGTTTCTTCATTTGAATGTTTCACTTTCTTTGTTGATGGTAATAGTTTAAAATAAATTTTGATATAACACAAATGGCAAAAACTCATCTTATCTATGATATAATGGAATGGATAAAATGAAAGAGAAACTTATGGACGCTAGTAAATGCCAGGCTGTCATAGTAGCAAGTGAGACCGGCTCTTTTTCAGCAGCTGCAGAACAGCTAAACTATACCCAGTCAGGGATTACACGAATGATTTCGAGTTTAGAGGAGGAGTTGGAGTTTCCGATTTTCATCCGTAATAAAAAGGGCGTTCGCTTAACGGAAAACGGTCAATTGATGCTACCCTATTTTAGAGAGATTGTGGCTGCCAATCAGGTAGCTTTCGAAGTCAGTGAGGACATTAAGGGAGTCATTCGAGGGTCCATCACGATTGGCTGCTACTTTAGCGTGTCCTCTATGTGGATGCCTAGCCTCTTAAAGGTATTCTCAGAAACCTATCCATCCATTCAGATCACTCTCTTAGAAGGTGGTAATAAGGAGATTGCCAAATGGCTAGCCGAGAAATCTGTCGATATTTGTCTATGCGCGGAGCCTCAGGATAGTGGAGAGTACAGCTGGAAAGAATTGTATCGAGACCCCTTGGTGGTTTGGCTACCCAAAGAACATCCCAAGGCCAAACAAAAGAATTATAAGATTAAAGATCTGGAAGCAGAAGACTTTATCCATACCTTACCTGGTCAAGATACAGACCAAGACCGCTTAATACAGCAAGAAGGCCTTAATTTGCAGACCAGATTCACCACCAAGGACGGCTTTACGACCTATCAGATGGTCAAGGCTGGTCTAGGAGTCAGCTTTAACCAAGCCATGATTGCAAGAGACTGGAAAGAAGAAGTGGCACAAGTTCCTCTTAGTCCCAAGCGCTTCGTTTCCCTTGGGATGGCCCTCCCTAAAAAAGAGAAAGTGTCACCAGCTGTCCAACGATTTATGGATTGTCTCGAACAATGGATGGTAGAGTTTTTGAAATAGAGATTGAAAAAGGCCTAATCATTTGATTAGGCTTTTTTACGAGGGTTGCAGATAGTAGAAGTCGTATCAGTATTGCCTGTTTTAGTATCAAAAATAACTAATTTGTTTGATTTCCTTCGATGACATCCTTTTCAAAGTGTCCCACACCATCTTCAACAACAAATGGGCAAGTAACTTTCTTTTTTATTCCATTTTCATCATAAGAACAACTGATGTTATAGATTCCATCGGAAAATGAATTTTTTGGTAAAGATAAGATTTTTTCCTTAAAGGTATCTAAAGGACTACCATTTTCTGCCTTGATTTTCGTAAGGTCACAATCAAAATCGAGAGTAAGTCCCTTGTTTTTCATGAGATCTTTTGTTGTAATATTATAAAAGCCAGCTGCGTCAAAATCTCCTTTTTCTCGATTGCTGACAGCCTGCGCCATAATTGCAACATAGTAGTTTTCTATTGGATATTTTCCAAATTTAAAACTAGAAGTTATTGGTGTCGTAAAGAGTTTATCTATTTTTTCAGCAGTAGCATTTTTGATACGCTCTTCTTCTTGTTGGAAATTCGGCCTTTCTTTGTATACATCTAGTAAGAAACTGAATTCATCTTGTTTGACAGTGTGAAACAGTGCCTTTTCTTTATCATTAAGAAGTGTTTCAAGATCTGTTCCTGAAAGAAGAAAGAAATTTGATAAATGTTCTCCGCTTATTTTATGAATTTTTGCGGTAGTATCTTCTTTTAAAATAGTTCCGTCAGATAAATGTTCAGTATATGTTAACTTGTATACTGTTCCATTAAAGGCTTCGATCTCTCTGTGTTGGTCAATTAACTCAACTTTACCCTTTAGCCCAAGCGATTGAAATTCTTGTCTGAATGAAGAAGTAGAGTATTTGGCTATTGGAGAAGGAGTGGTGAGTAGTACTAGGTTAGAGAGAAAAAGAACTGTAATTCCAAAGACAAAACCAAGTATAGATGAAACATCTTTATCTTGCTCAAGTATGACTTTCTGATAAATTCCGATAATGAGGATAATAGAGTAGACAATACTGGCGCTAGCTAGTAGGGAATAGTTTTCGATGTAATTAAGGGGAAAACCTATTATTTGTATGAAAGCTCCAATTGTAGCTAGAACTAACTGTATAGTAGAAGTCTTTTGAATAAACCCATCATCTTCGACGGATGATTTTATTTTTGAGAGATCTCTAAAGATAAAAATATTTCCTAGCAGAATCATCACAAAGGATAAGTAATATATCGGCCACAAAATGGTAAAAGCAAATCCTGCAGAGTTATAAATGATAGAATAAACATAATTAAAAATTAAATACGCTGGTAAGAGCATACCAAGTCGGAATAAGCTGATTTTATAGGAATTCATAGGAGAACCTCCTTGTTACTATTAACTAGATTATAGCACATCTAGAGTTGGAGATAGAGCGTTTACATGGAAGCCCAAATTCAAGAACAACACTTAGTTGAGAATAGAATTCAATCAGATGAAGGATCTAAGATTTGAAAGGTTTACCCCATATTTTTTGATTGCTTTTTTAGTTCATAGATTGGGATTTGATCTTTATAACTAAATCTCATAATAAAACACCCCAAAAATTAGAATTTTTCTGTCTAACTTTTGAGGTGCAGTTCATCAACTAATTAGGCTTTTCGCTTTAGTCTTTTTTTGTTTTACGAGAGAGGCCGAAGGCAGCACCCATGCTAAGAAGACCAAGGCCAAGAGTTGTCAAGGCAATTGAGGTCTTGCTTCCTGTATTTGGAAGACTTGCTTCTTTTTGAGGAAGAGCTGCAGGTGCGATATAGACTTCTGTTTTCACAGGCTCGTTTTTAGCTGGTGTGAAGACTGTCGGTTTCGCAGTAGTGACAACAGCCGGTTTCTGAGGAGTAGGAGTCGGTGTTGCAGGTGTTTGGATGCTAGGCGTTTGTGGTTTTGCTTTCGCCACGCGGTGAGTTTTTGAAATCAACTCATACTTATCTGTTTGGACTTTGAAGACACGACCTTTTTGTACAGTTTCAACAACTTTATTGGCAAATTGAACGTTCAACAAGTCAGCAAAATCTTTGCGGATATCTAGGTAGAGACCATTTGTCCCATTGACCAATGGAGCAAAGTCAGACTGGTCTACTGTGCGTCCTACAACTGTTAAGGAAATATTCGCTGCCTTCAATGATTGAAGAGTTTCTTCTTTTGATGGGAGAGGATTCCTATATGGAGTATTCATATCGATTGGCTCGTCTGTAATGACGAATGCAAATCGATGATTGTTTGTTCCGGTGCCCCAGTTGTAGTCCTCTGAAGTAGCGATGTGGCGCAATGGAACAGTGGTGTTTTCATAACCACCATAGGTTTTGATAGTTTTCAGAGCAGAAATAAAACTTTCTGGATCCGTTGTGAATTTTGATCCGTTAAAATCAAAGTACTGTATACGATCTGATCGTTCAAATGCAACCAATCCCAAGCGTGCTTGGATATTTTTTGCAGATAAATTACGAACAAAGGTCTCAACGTTCTTCATTGTATCATTGATATGTGAATCCATCGAAGTTGATTTATCAATGACAAAGACGATGTCGGATGTTGCTTGAACTTCTTTTTTATTGACCACATCTGCTTCTTTTGTAACTTCCACTACAGTTGTTTTATTAACTGTTTCTGTTGTGGTCTCAGTGTAGTCAGCTGTTTCTTTGGTTGATGTAGCTGTCTTGCTAGAAGAGACTGGTTTTGAAGTGCCAACAGGTGTGTTTTGATCGGCTAAGCTAGTGGTTTTGATAGTTGCTGTTGAAGTAGTGGTTGTGTCTGCGCCGTCTGTTTTAGCAGATGGGCCAGTTTTTTTAACGTCCACAGCGATAATATCTCCAGTTTTTGCTTTATCAGCAGGAACAACTGGTGTATTGGCTTTGGCGTTGATTTCTTCTGTTGCAGCCGTGATAGGTGATTTTGCTGCTGTAGTAGCTGCAGGAGCAGCTTGGGTTGTTGCAGGTGCAACGTCATCAGCAGAAGCAATAGTCGTTCCTGTGAAGACCGTTCCTAAAACAACGGAAGCTAAAGTTAAAGTTTGTTTACGTGAAATAGTATATTTTTTCAAAATACGTCCCCTTTTTAATAAACTTTTTTCT
>CAUCUH010000070.1:0-8728 GCA_958445905.1 uncultured Streptococcus sp. | reverse complement strand
TCGACAATCCAAAAATAATTGAGAGGCTAGGACTTTTGTCCCAGCCTCTTTTTTGTTTTATCAAAAATATTTTTTACAAAATGCAAGATATATATTGCAAAATAGAAAATATAGTGTATAATAAAGCTATAAAACAAGAAAGGAAAATCATGTGGCGAAAAATCTCAAATTAAAAATGGCCCGGGTCGAGCATGATATGACCCAGGGGGATCTTGCAGATGCCATCGGGGTGACACGCCAGACCATCGGCCTGATTGAGGCAGGGAAATATAACCCAACCCTCAGTCTCTGCCTTGCTATCTGTAAGACCTTGGATAAGACGCTGGATCAACTGTTCTGGGAGTAACAGTTTTAATAATAGAAAGAGGAAGAATATGAAACAAAAGAAAGAACCAATTGTAAAAGATGAACGGACCATGCTACTTGATGGAAAAATCGCAGGAGAACTTGTCCTTGGCATGACCTGCTTTATTGCCCTATCCGCCTTTGTGAAATCCAGTATCCTGGACTTAGACCTAGTCGCTTATCTCCCTGAGATGTTCCTTCTGATTGCCATGGGAGCCTATGCCTTTGTGAGAAGGATCAGTTCAGGGATTGATGTTCGAGATATGTTAGAAAAAGATAGCTGGTTGAGTCGCCTAGGATCAGGTCTATTCTTTGCTGTGCTTGTGACAGCTATGGATGTGATTGGAAAGAGAGAAGCAATGAGCTTTATCTTGAGTCCCAAGTATCTGGTCAAAATTCTATTAGAAATTCTCGTCTTTGCCATCCTGACAGATCTGCTTGAAAAACCACTTGCTCTTATCAATCGGAAAAAACAAGCAAAGATCGAGGCAGAATTAGAGGATGAAGAATAAGGAGGAAGAGATGAGATTACAATTGCTGAACAAACAAATCATAGATGAACGAGAAGAAGGCCTAGCTAATAAGGCTGGTGCTGAGACAGCTGGTTTTCTTTTCCTTGCCTTAACTGTTTTTAGTGTGGGATCCATTTTTACATCTAAGGTGGGGCTCAGTCCAATCATGGTGGTAGCCTTACTCATCGTCTCAGGATTTTATTATTCGGTGCGTTGTCAACGATTGGGTGTGAGATTTATCAATTATAGCTATCTAAATGTGATGGGAATTGTAGCAGTAACCCTTGTTCTTTCCTTGTTTATCTGGGCTCAAAATTTTCAATTAAACCAGGCTGTCTATCACTCAAATCCCTTCCATTCAAAATTCTTGCTGGTGCTTCCGATCACATTTCTCCTGAATCTTCCGATTGTATGGGGGATGAATTTCCTTTTGATGCTCCTAGCAAAAGTTGAGAAAAAACGCTATGAAGCCTATCTGGATCAGTTGGAAAAAGAAGAGTAATTAGTTGAAACCTTATTTTTGTCGTAAAAAAGTCTGGAACCCCAGGCTTTTATTTTTCGGTCAAATAAATTGCATTCGCTTTCTTGGGGGAGTATACTGGTATAGTTGAATGAAAAATTCTGATAATTTAATCTTAGAAAAGAGAATCTTATGGCAAAACCTATTCGTGTTTTACTCTACTACCTCTATACCCCCATTGAAAATGCAGAACAATTTGCAGCCGACCACTTGGCCTTCTGTAAATCAATCGGCCTCAAAGGACGTATCCTAGTCGCTGACGAAGGAATCAATGGAACTGTTTCTGGTGACTACGAAACAACACAAAAATACATGGACTACGTTCACAGCCTTCCAGGTATGGAAGACCTCTGGTTCAAAATTGACGAGGAAGAAGAGCAAGCTTTCAAGAAGATGTTTGTACGTTATAAGAAAGAGATTGTCCACCTTGGTTTAGAAGATGATAACTTCGATAACGATATCAATCCCCTTGAAACGACAGGTGCTTATTTGTCTCCAAAAGAGTTTAAAGAAGCTCTTCTCGACGAAGATACCGTTGTCCTTGATACTCGGAATGACTACGAGTACGATCTTGGTCACTTCCGTGGGGCTATTCGTCCAGACATCCGCAATTTCCGTGAATTGCCGCAATGGGTCCGTGATAACAAGGAAAAATTCATGGACAAGCGTGTTGTCGTCTACTGTACTGGTGGAGTCCGTTGTGAGAAATTCTCGGGTTGGATGGTGCGTGAAGGCTACAAAGATGTTGGTCAATTGCACGGTGGTATCGCGACTTACGGAAAAGACCCAGAAGTTCAAGGCGAACTGTGGGATGGGAAAATGTACGTCTTTGACGAGCGGATTGCAGTCGATGTCAACCATGTCGATCCAAGCATTGTCGGAAAAGACTGGTTTGATGGAACACCATGCGAACGCTATGTCAACTGTGGAAATCCTTTCTGTAACCGTCGCATCTTGACCTCAGAAGAAAACGAAGACAAGTACCTCCGTGGCTGCTCACATGAGTGCCGGGTTCACCCTCGCAATCGCTATGTAGAAGAACACAACTTGTCACAAGCAGAGGTTGCTGAGCGTTTAGAGATTATCGGTGAGACGCTTGATGGAGCACCTGCATAATGGAAACAAGCAGTCTGAAAACTCAGGCTGTTTTTTATATGGAAATTGATTGAAAATTGTGCTATACTTTAGGTAAGCGATTTCACAAAGGAGAAAACAAATGAGTATCGTGTTTTCAATCAAAAATAAAAAGAGCTTATTTGGCTATCAGAAAGTACTCGCAGCACAGGAAGTTCTTAAATTAGTGGAGGGGTTAACAACCTACAACTATGATCCTGCCACCCTTCATCGTCCCTTAAATGATTTTGAAGGCTTGAACTGTATCGTATTTGGCAAGAGCGGTCTTCCTCTGCAGTTACGCTATTTTGATGAGGAAGAGTCTTATCAGATTCAGGTGCCTTCTTTTGCGATAGAAGAAGATTGGCAGTTAGCCCTTCGATGGCTTAGTCGCCTAGGAGAAGTATTAGGAACGGAGATTGTGGCTAGCGACGGCGTGAGCTATACTCCAGATTCTATTTTCCATTTTGATTATGAAGTCGTTATCCTAGAAACGCTGGGTAATTTGACGAAAGAAAAAGATCTAAAAGAGTTTGAAGTACAAGGCTTCGCTCATCCGGTCTATTTGGATCGGGATACAGTGCAGGAAGTCTTGAACCATGTCCATCCACTAGAAGCCTACTCTGCCTTTATCAAGAAGATTCAATATAGTGCAGCTTATTTCAGTCAAGTCCGTTTTTATCAACAGGAGGAGACAGGAGCCTTCTTAGCCAGCTATAGCTTGACAGAAGATACGGATACGGTCTTGCCAAGCGTGCCACATGTTCCTGCAGAATATGTAGAAATTGTGGGCTTAGCGGGTATCATTGATTGGCGAGTTCTATTGGTTGCGATCGATGGAGATCCGGATAAGCCAGAAAATTACCATCCAATTGGCTCTCTTGCTCTGAAGAAACTTATAGAAGCGCTAGAGCCAGATGAATACCAGCTGCTAGATGCTAGTCAAATTGAAATCAAAAAATTGTCCAAAGAACGCTTGCTAGAATTAGCGCAGTTGGAAAACAAGTAACAATATCGTAGGGAACTGTACTTCCAAAGTTAGATCAGAAAAATCTAACTTTGGGAACGGTTCTTTTTTATACTCCTTCCTTTGATCAAAAACCAATGACTAGGCTAATTATGGTATAATAGGGGCCTAGAAGTAGAATGAAAGAGGTGCACGAAATGCTGTTAGAAGAATTTGATGCCAATCGACAGGCCATTATCAATCCACAAGACTTACACCAACCAATTGAAGGATTTCCCAAAGTAGTCATCTCTTGCTTTTCAAGAGTAACTTTTGCTCGTCTCCTTGAGAATTATGACCATGAGGTCATTGCAAGAACCTCCATGGCCAATTTTGAAGTCGTGGTCTATGGGATCACTATTGGAGACCAACAAATTGCTGCCTTTAATACACCCGTTGGGGCTGCTTCCTGTGTGGGGATTATAGAGGATTTGATTCAATTTGGGATGGAAAAACTGGTGCTTTTTGGGACCTGTGGGGTTTTAGACCGTGATATCGAAGCAACCTCCATCATTATTCCAACGGCTGCTCTTCGCGACGAGGGGACTAGCTACCACTATCTGCCAGCTAGTGATGAAGTGGAAGTAAACAAGAAAACCCTCCCTCTCTTCCAAGCCTTTCTGGACAGTCACAAGGTTTCTTATCAGTCAGGAAAAGTGTGGACGACAGATGCACCCTACCGGGAAACCATCGACAAGATGAAGCGACGAAAGGAAGCAGGAGCCATCTGTGTGGATATGGAATGTTCGGCAGTGGCAGCCTTAGCAGCTTATAGGGGCTTTGAGCTCTGCCATTTCTTCTACGCAGCTGACCACCTCTCGGAAGAAAAATGGGATATCCGAACCTTATCTAGTCATGAGGATTTAGATAGCAAGGATCGAATCGCAGAGTTAGCCATCCAATTTGCGCTCTTTTGGGAAAAGGCAAACTAAATGAAAGAAGCAATGATTGAACTGAAGGATTTTTCCTTCCAATACAAGGCACAGTCTGAACCAACCTTGAAAAATCTCAACTTAACCATTTATAAGGGGGAAAAGGTTCTGATTGTTGGGCCGTCTGGTTCTGGTAAGTCAACCATTGGCCAGTGCTTAAATGGGATTATCCCTAATATCTATAAGGGAACCAGTAGTGGGCAATTCCTCATTCAGGGGAAAGAAGCCTTTGATCTCAGTATTTATGAGAAATCTCACTTGGTTAGTACGGTTTTGCAAGATACAGATGGCCAATTTATTGGTTTGAGTGTCGCAGAAGACTTGGCTTTTGCTCTTGAAAATGACATGGTAGATCTGGGAACGATGAAAGAGCGTGTGCAGAGTTGGGCAGAACGCTTGGATTTGATGAAGCTCTTGGATCATCGGCCACAAGATTTGTCCGGTGGGCAAAAACAGCGAGTGAGCTTAGCAGGTGTTCTGATTGACGAAAGTCCGATCCTCCTTTTTGATGAACCACTGGCTAATCTAGATCCCAAGTCGGGTCAGGATATTATTGATCTGATCGATCAGATTCATGAAGAACAGGGGACGACCACCATTATTATCGAACACCGTTTAGAGGATGTACTCTACCGTCCTGTCGATCGGGTTATCTTGATCAATCAAGGTCAAGTTCTCTTTAATGGGAGCCCAGATGAGTTGTTGAGGACGACACTGCTGGCTGAAAATGGGATTCGAGAACCCCTCTATTTAACAACTCTTCGCCAGCTAGGGCAGGATATCGATCAATTGGAGCATCTAGATCGTCTAGAAGATATCGAGCTTACTGGTGTGAATCGTTCCATTCCAGAAGCGACCTTTACAAAAACTGGGGAAGCAGAAGAACTATTGAAGTTGGAGCAGATTTCCTTTGCCTATCAAGAAAATCATCCGATCTTAAAAAATATATCCCTCAGTATACCTAAGGGGCAGCGCTTAGCGATTGTCGGGAAGAATGGGGCAGGGAAATCAACTCTTGCGAAAGCCATCTGTGGATTCATTACTACAGAAGGGCAATACACCTCTAGAGGTGAAGATATCAAGCAAGAGAGTGTCAAGGAACGGGCAGAGCGAGTCGGCTATGTCCTGCAAAACCCCAATCAAATGATTTCGAGCAATATGATTTTTGATGAAGTCGCTCTAGGTTTGCGCTTGCGGGGGATATCGGAAGAAGATATTAAGGAGCGTGTCTATCAAGCACTGAAAACTTGTGGTCTTTATGAGTTTCGTAAATGGCCGATTTCTGCTCTCTCATATGGGCAAAAGAAACGGGTGACCATCGCCTCTATACTAGTTTTAGGACCAGAAATTTTGGTCTTGGACGAGCCGACAGCAGGTCAGGACCAACGCAATTACACTGAAATCATGGAATTTCTAGATAGCTTGCAAGAAAAAGGCCATACCATTGTCATGATTACCCATGATATGCAGCTGATGTTGGATTATTCTGATCGTGCCCTTGTAGTATCAGACGGACAAATTCTAGCAGATCTCCCACCTGCAGAGCTGTTCACTCATCCGGATATTTTACAAGAGGCTAATCTCAAAGAGACTTCGATTTTTGCCTTAGCCAATCGATTAGGAATGGATCCCTTGGCGCTAACGCAGTTTTATATGCAACAGAAAGGAGCAGGTCATGAATCATCGATTAGTCGGCTACCATGAGGGGACGAGTTTTCTTCATCGCCTTTCAGGTGCGAGTAAGTTACTCTTTCTTCTTTTTGCATCTCTTGCGGCCATGTTGAGTTATGATACCCGGCTCCTTCTAGGAATTGGTGTGGGCGCCTTACTGTTATTCTCTACAGCTCGTATTCGATTTCGGGATATTTCATTTGTACTTGCATTTGCTCTTGTTTTTGCACTGTTAAATGTTGTCATGGTCTATCTCTTTGCCCCCCAGTATGGTGTAGAGATCTACGGGGCAAAGACGGTACTGATGAAGGGGTGGGGCTCCTATAGTATCACCTCGCAGGAACTCTTTTATCTTTTTAATCTAGCTCTTAAGTATGTCTGTACCATACCTCTAGCCTTGATTTTTTTGATGACGACCCATCCTAGTCAGTTTGCTTCAAGCCTCAACCAAATTGGCGTATCCTACAAGATTGCCTATTCTGTCAGCTTGACTCTGCGTTACATTCCTGATGTACAAGAAGAATATCAAACGATTAAATTGTCTCAGGAAGCCAGAGGGGTGGAATTGTCCAAAAAGGCCAAGCTGATCAAGCGGATCAAAGGCAATTTGCAAATCATCTCTCCCTTAATCTTTAGCTCACTTGAGCGGATTGACAGCATTTCTACGGCTATGGAATTACGTCGCTTTGGTAAAAATAAAAAGCGGACCTGGTATTCTCATCAAGCCATGGAAATGAAAGATTATGGGATGATTCTATCAGCCTTGGCTGTTCTGGTTTTGAGTATTGTCCTGATCTTTGTCAATCAAGGACGTTTTTACAATCCATGGAGGTAATGACATGTCAGAAACGATTTTAGTAACAGGAGCTTCAGCTGGTTTTGGTCAAGCGATTTGCCGTCGTTTAGTAGCAGATGGATACCGTGTGATCGGGTCAGCTAGACGCATCGATAAATTACAGGCCCTTCAAGAAGAGTTGGGAGAAGCCTTTTATCCCCTGCAAATGGATGTGACGGATCTTTCTCAGGTAGATCATGCACTTGCCAGTTTGCCAAAAGCTTGGGAGAAAGTGGATGTTTTGGTCAATAATGCTGGCTTGGCCCTAGGCCTCGCCCCAGCTTATGAAGCAGAGGTCGCAGACTGGCTGACCATGATTCAGACCAATATTGTCGGCTTGACCTATCTGACAAGGAAAATCTTGCCCCAGATGGTGGAACGAAATGATGGCTATATTATCAATTTGGGCTCTACAGCAGGAACTGTGCCTTATCCAGGGGCCAACGTTTACGGGGCATCCAAGGCTTTTGTCAAGCAATTCTCCCTCAATCTTCGGGCGGATCTAGCTGGCAAGAAGATTCGTGTCAGCAATATTGAACCCGGTCTTTGCGAAGGGACAGAGTTCTCTTCTGTTCGCTTTAAAGGAGACGAAAAACGGGTAGAAGCCCTCTATCGAGATGCCCATGCCATTCAGCCGGAAGACATTGCCAACACTGTAGCTTGGTTGATCCAACAGCCCAAGCATGTCAATGTCAATCGGATTGAAATCATGCCGGTTTCCCAAACATTTGGTCCTCAACCCGTTTATCGTGATTAAGAAGAGAAGCAACCACTCCACAAGGGGTTGGTTGTTTTTTATCTTTCCTCTGGTATAATAGAAGGCAAAGTAAGGAGAAAAAGATGACAGCTGCCTTAATTATTGGTTCTACAGTTTGTGATGTGATGATTTACTTGGATCGTTTGCCAAGTCGTGAAGGAGATGCCCATATTGATCACCAGCAATGGTCTGTGGGAGGTTGTGCCTTTAATGTCGTCAATATTCTTCATTTTTTGTCGCAACCCTACCAGTTTGTCTCGCCAGTCGGTTCTGGGATATATGGTGATTTTATTCGGAGAGAATTGAACCAATTAGGGATTTCCTCTAGCATCTCATTAGAAGGGGCCAATGGTTGCTGTTATTGCTTTGTAGAGTCTGATGGTGAAAGGACCTTCTTATCGGACCACGGAGTGGAGTATAGCTTCCAAGCAGAGTGGCTAAAAGAGATCGAGACGGATCCGTTTGATTACATTTACTTGTGTGGCCTTGAAGTCGAGGAGCCAACCGGTCTTGCATTGGTCCAGTCTGTTTCGCAACTAGAAGGCCAGGTGATTTTCGCACCTGGGCCACGCGGACTCTTGATTCCAAAGGATCGACTGGAAGCAATTTATGATCTGCATCCAATTCTCCATGTTAATGAGGCTGAAGCACTGGCTTTTTCAGGGTGTAGAGAGATCCAGCCAGCCATCGAACACTTGTATCAGAGAACGGGACAATTAGTCATTGTCACCTTGGGTGAAAACGGAGCGGTTGCCTAGGATGGCAACTGGTATGAAGCAGACGGTTTTCCAACAGAAGTTGTCGATACAGTAGGTGCTGGAGATAGCCATGTGGGAGCCTTTATATCCGCTCGTTTAGAAGGTTTAGATATGACGCAAGCCTTAAGATTTGCTAACAAAGTCTCTAGCCAGATTGTTGCAAGTAAGGGCGTTCATCTGACAAAAGAGCAACAAGAAGCCCTGCGAACAGAATTGAAACAAAAATAAAAAAGAGAGTGGGACAGAAATCGGTAATTCGTTAGAATTCGATTTCGTCGT
>CAUCUH010000069.1:0-8883 GCA_958445905.1 uncultured Streptococcus sp. | reverse complement strand
TCTCAATGATAGTATTTCCTGCTTCATCCTTGATATTAAAGGCCCGGTAGCAGAAAAGTCGATTGTGACTCTTGGCATAGGTTTCGATAGTGATTTTCTCATCAAAAACAGGGAGACGCTCGATCTTCATATTGTAATCCGTGATAATCCAGACTAGATTGTAGTTCTCTAAAATGTACATATCACTCATACCCAGCTCAATCGATTGCATGCCCGATACCTGTAAAGACAGCAAGATCAATTGGGGAATTTTTATAAATCCATTGACATCGCTCATATCAAAAGGAATTTTCATGCTGTATTCAAATGTTTTTGCCATCTTCTACTCCAAAATAAACTTCTCTGCTACAGTGTCTCCTAAAAAGAGACCTTTCTTGGTCATGCGAACAATATCCTTGTCAGGCACCAAGAGCCCCTGCTGGGTCAATTCCTCAACCACTAATCCATATTGTTGGTCAAAATTCACACCAAACTTTTCTTCGAAACGCTTCTTGGAAACGCCTGTTTTCTTACGGAGTCCTAGAAACATCTCTTCTTCCATCATTTCTGTCTGACTCAGATGTTCTTCTTGGACACGCGCATTTCCCTTTTCGACCGCCTGCATATAGTGACGGATAGGCCCATGATTCTTATAGCGAACGCCATTGACATAGCCGGATGCACCAGCTCCTAAGCCATAATACTCCGCATTATTCCAATACATGAGGTTGTGCCGACTTTCAAAACCAGGCTTGGAGAAATTGGAAATTTCATAATGCTCAAAGCCCGCACGCTCCAACTCCTGAATGATGTATTCAAACATTTCCGCTTCTAACTCCTCCTTTGGTAGAGGAAGCTTGCCCCGTCTCATGCGATTCATAAAGACCGTGTGATTCTCCAGAATCAAACTATAGAGACTCATGTGGGGAATGTCAAGGGCAAGAGCCTTAGCGACATTTTCCTGGACCTGCTCCATAGTTTGCGTCGGAAGCGCATAGATGAGGTCGATCGAAATATTGTCAAAACCAGCCAGCTTCAGACGATCGATATTGTCATAGATATCCTGCTCTTGATGGCTCCGACCAATCTTTTTGAGCAAGCGATTATCAAAGGTCTGTACGCCCAAAGAAACCCGATTGACCGGTGAATCCTTCAAAACAGCGATCTTATCCGGATCCAAATCACCAGGATTGGCCTCGATGGTTAACTCATCCATCTGAGAGAGATCCAGCGACTTGGTTAGCTCCTTGAGCAGATACTCTAGCTGATCCGCAGTTAAGGCTGTCGGTGTCCCACCTCCGATATAGAGAGTCCGTAAATTTGTGATTTCTTCCCGACGAAATTCTTGGATCAAATGATCCAAATAAGCATCGACCGGTTGGTTCTTGATAAAGACCTTCGAAAAATCACAATAAAAACAAATCTGGGTACAAAATGGGATATGGACATAAGCGGACGTTGGTTTTGTATGCATACCTTTAATTATACCATAAAATCCCCCTAAGTCCGAGAATAAAAGGGTGGATGAAGCAAGGATTTCCTTGACAAGAAGGAATGAAAAGAATAGAATAAAGCTAATCACATTCGGAGGTAAGGAGATATGAACAACTAAGTTTCGTTAAATAAGATACTTTATTTAGTGGACTGCTTGTTCTATCTCTTTTTGTGTGCCCTCTCGCCTATTCTCCAACTTTTTGTTGGCTTAATAAGGTCTTTTTCTGTTTGGGTTCCACATGAATACAGCTCTACTAAATAGGTAGAGCTGTTTTTTGTCCCAGTAGAAAGGAATCTTATGCTAAAACTATCCCACCTCACTATCCGACATACAAAAGATTTACGAGATCTGGTTCGAGATCTGTCCCTGACCATTCATGAAGGAGAAAAAGTTGCTATTATTGGCGAAGAAGGGAATGGAAAATCTTCCTTACTTCAGGTCCTTATGTCCTCAAAATCTCTACCAGATTATCTGACCATAGAAGGAGAAATCACCACTTCCTTTCACTCCTATGCCTATATTCCCCAGACTTTACCGGAAGCTTTGAAGGGAAAAACCTTGGAACAATATTTTTTTGGAGAGGACGAGCTAGACTATGCCACCCTCTACAGACTGGCAGATCAATTGCATTTTAATAGCGAGCGCTTTGCAAGCGATCAAACCATCGGAAGTCTATCTGGTGGAGAAGCCCTCAAAGTCCAACTGCTTCACGAACTTTGTTGTCCTCATGAATTGCTATTTTTAGATGAACCTTCAAACGATCTGGATTTGGAGACCTTGGACTGGCTCCAGCAGATGATCCAAACGAGTCCCCAAACCATCCTATTTATTTCCCATCATGAGGATTTTTTAACTCAGACGGCGGATACCATCATTCACCTCAGACAGATCAAACACCGCAAGGAGGCTGAAACCATCGTGGAGCACCTAGGCTATCAAGACTACAGTAGCCAGAGGGAACAACAATTTAAGCAACAGTCTCAGCAAGCGGCCAACGATCAACGAGCCTACCAAAAAACAATGGAGAAGCACCGTCGCGTCCGTCAGCAAGTCCAAACTTCCTTACGAAACACCAAGGATAGCACTGCCGGACGTCTCCTGGCAAAGAAAATGAAGTCCCTCCTCTCACAAGAAAAGCGCTACGAGCGAGAATTCCAATCCATGACTTCCCAACCCTATGATGAGGAAATCATCAATCTGCATTTCCCTCCCCTCACTCCCTTGTCTCCTCAAAAACGAGTCCTTCTCTTAGATCAGGAAGAGCTCGCAATTGGTGACCGTGTCCTGGTCAAGAACCTCTCCCTCACTCTTCAAGGGCAGGACAAGATAGGGATTATCGGTTCCAATGGTGTTGGGAAATCCACTTTCCTAAAAATGATCTGGGAGATTTTACGGAAGAATGAGAGTATCCGCACCGCCTATATGCCTCAAGATTACACTGAACGTCTCCCTCTAACTCAGACACCCGTTCAATTTCAACAGCATTCAGGTGATCGCGAAGAAATCAACACCATTCAATTGCATTTAGCCTCCCTCAACTTTACTTATTCTGAAATGCATCATCCTATCTCTGAACTTTCTGGTGGCCAGCAAGGAAAACTCTTCCTCCTTCAATTAGTACTCACAAGTCCCCAGTTTCTGCTCTTGGACGAGCCTACTCGTAATTTTTCCCCCACTTCCCAACCAGAAATTCGTCGCCTATTCGCAGACTACCCAGGCGGGCTGGTTACAGTCTCCCACGATCGGACCTTCCTCAAAGAAGTCTGCCAAAAAATCTATCGTCTGACAGAAAATGGTTTGGTTGAAATAGAGTCGCTCTAACGTAAAAAAGATTGGCGAAAACCAATCTTTTTTTCTATTCCTTCGCTGCCTCTTGTGCCATTTCTTGGGTGCGTTTGTAGGCTGCTTCCACTCCTGCAATGATGTCGCCCCGTAGGCCGACTTGTTCTAAGCGGTTGACACCTGCGATGGTAGAGCCACCTGGGCTACAAACTGCATCTCGCAAGCGGGCTGGGTGCTCACCTGTCTCTACGACCATTTGACTAGCGCCTTGGAAGGTCTGTGCAGCCATCTGCAAGGCTTGCTCTCGTGTAAGTCCTAATCCTACTCCTGCATCTGCCATGGCTTCAATCATCTGATAGACAAAGGCTGGCCCACAGCCTGCGACAGCCGTTGCAGGATCCATCAATTTTTCTTCAATTTCGTAGAGGGCCCCTGCTCCTGCTAAGAGCTGGTTGACTTTGGCTACTTGCTGGTCTGTCACTGCTTGGGAGCGGGCCAGACTGATAACACCTTTACCAATGGCCACAGGCGTATTGGGCATGATGCGGATGAGACCCACCTGTTCGTTCTGGATCACGTCAGCCATCTTTTCTAATTCCAGGCCTGCAGCCATGTAAACCAGTAAGAGATTAGAGCGTTGGGCCAAGATGCCTTGATACTCTCCTAGGAGAGGACAAATCTGATAGGGTTTGACCCCTAAAAAGATTACTTCAGCCTCTTGAAAGACTTGTTCAAGATCAGACGCCGTTCCCCCATACTGACTGATAAACTCTTGCACCTTTTGAGGAGAGCGATTGACCAAGAGCAAGTCTTGCGCGTCTACTTCTTTTGCGACTGCTTTGGCTAAACTAGCCCCCATGTTTCCAAGACCGATAAATGCAACTTTCATTTCTTACCTCACTTGACCATTTCCACTGACGATATATTTGTAACTGGTCATTTCCCGGAGTCCCATGGGTCCACGCCCATGGAGTTTTTGGGTCGAGATCCCCATTTCACAACCTAGTCCAAATTGACCCCCATCTGTAAAGCGTGTAGAAGCATTGACATAAACGGCTGCTGAATCTACTTGCTGGGTGAAATAAGCGGCTGTCTCAGGATTTTCAGTCACAATGGCATCCGAATGATGGGTGCTGTGGGCTTCTATGTGGTCCACCGCTTCCTCAACTCCATCAACGACCTTGACTGCTAATATATAATCTAAAAATTCGGTATCAAAATCCTGCTCCTGTGCTGCTGTTCCCGAAATGATGGCCTGTGCTTGCTCATCTAGGCGCAACTCAACGGATCTTTCTCGTGCATCCACTAAGCGCTCTTTGACCAAGGGCAAGAAATCAGACGCGATCGCTCGATCGACCAGCAAGACCTCCATGGCATTGCAGACAGAGGGGCGACTGGTCTTGGCATTTTCAATAATCACTAGGGCTTTCTGGAAATCAGCCTCCTTATCCACATAGACATGAACAATTCCAGTTCCTGTCTCGATCACGGGGACAATGGCATTTTCAACCACTGCTTGGATTAAGCCAGCACCACCACGTGGAATAAGCAAGTCCAGGTAGCCCTTGGCCTTCATCATAGCAAGGCTGGACGCTCGACTCGTATCTTGGATCAATTGGAGAAGATCTGGATTGAGTCCAGCTTCTTCCAATCCAGCCTTAAGAGCGGTCACGATCGCTTGGGCAGAATGAAAGGCATCCCTTCCAGTACGAAGAACCACTGCATTTCCACTCTTGATGGCAAGCGCTGCAGCGTCTGACGTTACATTTGGACGACTTTCATAAATGATCCCAATGACGCCCATGGCTACTCGAACTTTCTGGATTTCAAGGCCATTTCCCAAAACTTCAGTATCCAGCACTTCCCCAATCGGATCTGGCAGATCGATTAAAGCACGGATCCCTTGTGCCATCCCTTCAATCCGCTCTTGATCAAGAAATAGGCGATCGAGCATGACTTCAGAGATCTTCCCGCGTGCCGCTTCCATATCGTTTTGATTGGCTGCTAAAATGGCTTCCGTCGCTTTCAGAAGTTGGCTGGCCATAGCTTCTAAGGCCTGATTTTTAAGAGCTGTACTGGCCGTATTGATGCTTTTCTTAGCCGATCTCGCTAAGGCAAATTGTTCTTGTGTTGTTTCCATACATTTTCCTTTAGAATTCTGTAAAGAGTAAGTCAATCTCAGGGGTTACCGAGATCCAATCATCCCGGTGGATAAGGATTCCCTTGGCTTTTTTAGATTGGAGCATATCGCGTACAGCCGACTGGCCGAGACGAACTTTCCCTTTCCCTAGCAATTGTCCTGACTCTTGATGATAGACGCTGACGATGTCTTGATAAGAAAAATCCCCTTCTGCCTTGGTCACACCAGAAATTAATAAAC
Organism: uncultured Streptococcus sp.; assembly: GCA_958445905.1. GTDB lineage: Bacteria > Bacillota > Bacilli > Lactobacillales > Streptococcaceae > Streptococcus. Next base: position 3,247 of record CAUCUH010000069.1, on the reverse strand, counting down.
TCTTTCCGTATTGCAACAAGGCCTCAGCCGCTCCAGCATCCACCCAAAGAGCTCCTTTACTTTCTGCATAAAAGGCTAGCCATTGCTTCTGGGTTTTTAACCCCTTGTCCTCTGCAAGGAAGTAACTGCCATCTGCTTGCTCTTGCGCCGCTTCGATCAAGGAATCAGGCTTGAGAGACGAGCAAATATAGACGGGAACTCCTGACTCTGTCGCCAGGGTCGCTGCCTTGAGTTTGGTCAGCATTCCGCCAGTTCCATTGCTACTACCCGCACCTCCAGCCATCTCGATCATCTCGCGAGAAATGTGCTCGATCCGCTCCAAACGCTTAGCTGTTGGATCCTGAGAAGGATTGGCTGTATAGAGACCATCCACATCCGTCAACAGCACTAATAGATCAGCTTGGACCATGGCCGCAACCTGCGCACTCAAGGTATCATTGTCACCAACTTTTAGCTCAGCGATAGAGACCGTATCATTTTCATTGATAATCGGAATAGCCCCACGGTTGAGTAAGACAGAAAGAGCCTGGTGGGCATTCTTATAGCGACGTTGATCCGCAAAGTCATCCTGGGTTAATAAAATTTGTGCAGAAACAATGTTGCGTAAAAGAAGATTAGAGGTATATTCTTCCATCAATAAACCTTGACCAACTGCCGCAGACGCTTGCTTGTCTGCCACCTTAGTCGGCCGTTTCTTAAAACCAAGGGCGCCAAACCCAGCAGCAACCGCCCCTGATGAGACCAAAATCAATTCATGGCCTGATTCATGTAAGAGAGCCAACTGCTGGGTAATGACCTTGACCTTCTGTCTGGAGAGACTCCCATCGGGATTGGTCAAAGACGAGGTCCCTACTTTAAAGACGATTCGTTTTGCTTTCATCTCTATGCTTCTTTCTAATACGAGTTATTTCGAATGTAATGAAAGTGACTGAATTTCCATTCAGTCAGGTGTCATTATCCTTTTCGAAGGTCTTCCAGCGTTTTCTCAAAGATCGCTGGCACTTCTGCTGTAAATTCCAAAGTCTCTCCTGTGAGAGGGTGGGTAAAACCGAGTGTTCGCGCATGAAGAAACTGTCCTTTCCCTTTAAGAGTCTTCTTAGGACCATAAGCAGGATCTCCAGCTACTGGATGGCCGATATAGGCCATGTGCACCCGAATTTGGTGGGTGCGACCGGTCTCCAGTTGCAACTCTACCAGCGTGTAATTTCCAAAGCGCTCCAAGACTTGAAAACGGGTCACTGCAGGTTTTCCTTTCGCCGTCACTGCTTGTTTTTTCCGGTCCTTTTCACTGCGACCAATTGGTGCTTCGATCATGCCCCGATCGTTAGGAAGATTGCCATGGACAATGGCCCAATACTTCCGGAGAGATTTTTTGTCTTTGAGTTCCTCTGCTAAGGCGACGTGGGCTTGGTCATTTTTTGCGATCATCAAGAGGCCTGACGTGTCTTTGTCAATTCGATGGACGATTCCTGGACGCAATTCTCCATTGATCCCTGAAAGGTCTTTGACATGGTATAAAAGGGCATTGACCAAGGTTCCACTGGTGTGGCCCGCACTTGGGTGAACAACCATGCCTTGAGGTTTATTAACCACCACAACATCCTGGTCCTCATAAACGATGTCTAAGGGTAGATCTTCTGCTTCATAGCTGACCTCTTCCACTTCTGGGACTTCATACTGGATGACATCCCCTTCTTTGACCGTGTACTTGGCTTTTTTCACAGTCCCATTGACCAGAACTTTTCCTTCTTTGATCTGCTCATTGGCCACAGCTCGTGACAAGGGAGTCAAATCCGCTAAAGCCTTATCCAGTCGCGCACCGGCTACTTCAATTTTAATTTCCATGCGTTTCCTCTTTCAACATCAGGATCAGGAGCAAGAAAACTCCAACTGTCAAATAACTATCTGCTACATTAAAAATGGCAAAATTCATAAAGTCCAGGTGGAACATATCGACCACGAAGCCCTGACACAGGCGATCGATAAAATTCCCCAAGCCACCTGCAATAACCAAGGTCAAACCTGTCACCATCCAAAGCGACCCCTTGAGATGCTTATAGAGATAGTAAAAGGCCCCTACCATCACTACGAGAGTGATGAGGGTAAAGAACCATTGCTGATTTTCAAGAAGCGAAAAAGCTGCACCTGTGTTTTGAAGATAAGTCAGACTGACCACATGGGGGATAAAAGACTTGACGACACCCAGTGGAATGTTCTTCACCACATACCATTTGACCAGCTGATCCAGTAGGACCAATAGGACGATTGCTACTGGAACCATTGTTTTTCTCTTCATTTCTTACCTCTTTTGATCAAAATATTCTACCATAACCTCGACAAACTTCTCTGCTACAGGGGAGAGATCCATCTCTTCTCGTTTGACATAGACCATTTTATTGTCCAAGTTGTCTTCTAAAGGAATCACGGTAATGCCATTCACTGACTGGCTATCTAAAAAGCCTGATCCTGTCGCATAAGCATCTGTCCGCTCCAAGATCCCATTCAAGGTAGCCCGGTCGGTTACATTGAACATTTGGGAGCTCGAGCTGGTATCGACAAAGTTCTCTGAATAATAGAGGTACTCATCTTTTTCTTGGGTAAAACGAACAGTTGGCAACTGAGCTAGATCTTCCATAACCAGTTTTTTCTTCTTAGCCAAAGGATGTCCTTTGCGAAGGTAAATATGAGTCTGAAATGGAATCAAATCCACCACTTCAAGCCCTAATTTATCGACCCGTTGCATAATCCCCTTGGTATTTTGACGGTTGAGATAAATAATTCCCAACTCACTATGCCCTTGAGCCACTTCGTCCAAAATTTGAACCGTCGTTGATTCAAAGATGCGGAAATTTTTATTTTCCGGATAGCGGATTGAGAATTCCGTCATCAAAGGTGGCAAGAAGTCATAGTGCTGACTAGAAATAGAGAATTCTTTCTTCTCTTCTTCGGGACTAGCATATTGATTTTGAAAAACATCAAACCCTTTGACCACGTCCTGCGCTTTTTCATAAAATTCCATTCCCCTACGGGTCAAAAAAGTCCCAGAACTGGTCCGACGAAAAATCTTAAAGCCCAATTCTTTTTCCAGATCTCTGACAGAGATGGACAAGCTCGGCTGACTCACATACATTTTTTCAGCAGCCTCACGAAAAGTACCACTATTGGCAATCGCCACTACATATCGTAATTGTTGTCCTGTATCTGGAAGAAATTACCGTATATTTTCTCGAAATTAGTATTCCAGGGA
>CAUCUH010000068.1:0-8905 GCA_958445905.1 uncultured Streptococcus sp. | reverse complement strand
GTCACAGACCTAGGTGCGGCTTGGGTTTCTTCTGAGATCGAGACGGTTAATCAAGTACGGGAATGGTTTGCAGAACATTTAGAAGCTGTGAATCGTCGGATCCATTTAGCTGGGCAAGATGATGAGCACAAAGGAATGGGAACGACACTAGAAGCCTTGGCTTTTGTAGAAGGACAAGTGATTTATGCCCATGTTGGAGATTCGCGGATTGGCCTCATTCGTCAGGGCGAATATCAGCAGTTGACCAGTGATCATTCTCTTGTAAATGCTCTTTTGCGAGCAGGTCAAATCACAGAGGAAGAAGCAGCCCATCATCCTCAACGTAACATCATCACTCAGTCCATTGGTCAAAAAGATGAGTTGGAGCCGGATTATGGTTTGGTGACGGTTGAAGCAGATGATTATATTTTGATCAATAGTGACGGTTTAACTAATATGATTGGCCCGGATGAAATCAGAGATATTGTCTTGAGTGATGTTTCACTGGAAGAAAAAGCTCAAACCTTGATTCGTTTTGCCAATAATGCTGGAGGCTTGGATAATATCACTGTTGTACTGCTCCACTTTACTGAGGAGGACGCAGCATGATTCAAATCGGCAAAATTTTTGCCGGGCGATATAAAATCATCCAACAAATTGGACGCGGCGGGATGGCAGATGTTTATCTTGCGCGTGATTTGATTTTAGATGGGGAAGAAGTTGCAGTCAAGGTACTGCGTACGAATTACCAGACGGATCCCATTGCGGTTGCGCGTTTTCAGCGTGAAGCAAAGGCGATGGCAGAGCTGGACCATCCAAATATCGTTCGGATTACAGACATTGGCGAAGAAGAAGGACAACAATACCTTGCAATGGAATATGTTGCAGGTTTAGACTTGAAACGCTATATCAAAGAAAATGCTCCTTTATCAAATGAAGAAGCTGTTCGTTTGATGGGGCAGATCCTTCTAGCTATGCGCCTTGCCCATACGCGTGGCATTATCCATAGAGATTTAAAACCACAGAATGTCCTCTTGACACCAGATGGAACAGCAAAAGTTTCAGACTTTGGGATTGCAGTGGCCTTTGCAGAGACTAGCTTGACCCAGACCAACTCGATGTTGGGGTCGGTTCATTATTTGTCCCCTGAGCAGGCGCGTGGTTCAAAAGCTACAGTGCAAAGTGACATCTACGCTATGGGGATCATTTTCTATGAGATGTTGACAGGACACATTCCTTATGATGGAGATAGTGCAGTCACAATTGCTTTGCAGCATTTTCAAAAGCCACTCCCATCTATTCGTGAAGAAAATAAGAATGTTCCACAAGCTTTAGAAAATGTGGTGATCAAAGCGACAGCTAAAAAACTGACGGATCGCTATAAATCAGTGGCAGAGATGTATGTGGACCTTTCAAGTTGCTTGTCCTACGAGAGAAGAAATGAGAAAAAACTGATTTTTGAAGATCAATCGAAAGCTGATACAAAGACTCTTCCAAAAGTGAGTCCAACTCCAAAAACGGCTCCTGTTCCAATCTCTGAGGTACGCAGTGAAATCAGTTCGGTAGATCCTAATCGACCATTATCTGACCAGCAGACCATGGCACCAAGTAAAAAGCCAAGAAGACGCTTGCGGGCGCGCTACAAGGTCTTGTTTGTTGCCATTGCCCTAGTTCTTGCTGCCTTTACTTTCTTGTTGTATATGAGCCCAGCCAATAAAACCGTTCCAGATGTTTCCGGCAAAACCATTGCCGAAGCTAGAGCGGTTATTGAGGGACAAGACCTTCAAGTCGGTGAAGAGAAAGAAGAGTACAGTGATTCGGTTGCAGAAGGCTATGTCATTCGAACCAATCCAAATGCAGGGGCCCAAAAGAAAGAACAAAGTCGAATTGATTTGATTGTTTCAAAAGGACCAAACAGCTTTGAAATGCCAAATTACGTGGGTGAAACACGGGCAAAAGCAGAAGAAGATTTGAAAAATACTTATAAAGTATCAAGCAAAATGATCACGATTGAAGAAGTTGAGACCTTCGATTATGCTGCAGGGACAGTTCTTGAACAAACTCCAGCTCCAGGAGAGCAATATTCTCTGAATTCAAAAACTAAGATTGTTTTGAAAGTAGCGAAAGAAACGACTTCAATTGAAATGCCAAACTATGTTGGATCAACTTATGATTTTGCTAGAAGTAATTTGATTGAGATCTATGGTATTAAAGAAGCCAATATCGAATTAAGAAAAACAGAACATCTCCCTGATGGAGTATCTGTTTCTGCAGGTCAAATTGTCAGTCAAACTCCAGAAGTTTCGAGTACGGTGGATATTAACCGAACACGAATTGTTTTGACTGTATATGAGCCTAAAGTGACAGCTTCTTCAAGTACGAAAGCCTCATCAAGTTCTGATACATCTAGTTCATCCTCTGGTGAACGATCAGATACAGAAAGTTCAAGCAGTAGTGCAACTAGTGGAGATTAATAAATCAGTCTAAGACTCAGATGGATTTCTGGGTCTTTTTGATTGTCTGCTATTATCCAACCACAGACGGAAGTCAAATGAGGAAAAATTTGATAAAATAGGAAAAGATGAGGTAGACTATGTGGAAAATACAAATTTTTATTTTCGTTGAAGCCGTTTTGTTAACATTAGCAGCGATCACCATTTTATCAATCGATTTTTCCAGATTTGTTGTCTTGATGGTTCTCTTTTTGCTCCTTTTGTATTACTATTTTGGCAAACAAAAAGCAAATTTTCTATTAATTGCACTGAGCGTGCTCTTGTTTTTTATCGTAATGCTGAATCCTTTTGTGATTGCAGCCATTTTATTTGCGGTGGTTTATGGTTTATTGATCGCCTACCCTTATATGTATAAGGAAAATGAAGCCGTTGTGTTTGATGTTGAAGAGGATACGAAAATTCGTCAGGAAAAAACTCGATGGATTGGTGATTTACAACATTTTTCAAAGCAAAGTCGAGGGTATCGAGATCTGAATGTGATCCGAGTTTTTGGGAATGACACCCTCCATTTAGAGGAGGTAGCCATTTGCAATTGGGACAATGTAGTGATCATTCGGAAAGGTTTTGGAAATACAAAAATTATCTTACCGATTGATTTGGAATTGCATTTACAAATTAACACTCTGTATGGAGATCTGAAGTTTTTGGATCTTCCTGTCCGTAAAATGAGGAATGAAACCATAGACATTGAAACGGCACACTATCGGAGATCGCACCGTTCTATAAAAATTGTGTTAGTTGGTATTGTTGGGGATGTTGAGGTGATTCGCGCATGAAGAAATTAGACTATCTCCTATTGTACTTCTATTCCCTAATGGTGGTTGCGGTCATTTGTCATACCATTTTCCATTTTGTTGGTTTTCAGTGGGGCAAACTTCTCTCAGATCTTTCCTTGCTTCAATCATTCCTATTTTTGGTTTTTAGTCTGACGCTCGCATTGACGGCTTTGGTTGTCTTAATTATCAAAATTACGCAATTTGTGACGGTCCATGCAGTACAACAAAAGGTAGAATCTATCCTGACTGCTTCACAGCGAAAAGAAATAGCCCCTAAAGAATTGAATCAACAGTTAGATTTATTGGACAGCAAATTGCTTCGACTAGAAGAAAATTTACAAAAAAGTGAAAATCGTGTGATGCGAAATGAAGAAGAAATTGTGGAAATCGAGCGTAAGAGAATTGCGCGTGATCTACATGACACGGTTAGTCAAGAATTGTTTGCAGCCAATATGATTTTATCTGGAGTGGCAGCACAGGCCCTTGAGTTAGAGAAAAGTCAGATCCAGCAGCAACTAAATGGTGTGTCAGATATTCTAGGTACAGCCCAAAATGATTTACGCGTCTTGCTCTTACATCTTCGTCCTACAGAATTGGAAGGAAAAAGTTTGGTAGAAGGGATGGAGATGATTTTTAGAGAATTGAAGGAAAAGAGTAACCTAACAGTTGTCTTCCATCATAATGACGTGAGTATTCCAAAAAATATGGAAGAACATCTATTTCGAATCGTCCAAGAAATTGTCAGCAATACCTTAAAACACGCTAGAGCTCAACAAATGGATGTCTTTTTGCATCAGGAAGGAAAACAACTTCATTTACGGATGGTAGATGATGGAATCGGCTTTGAGCAGGAAAAATTGGAACGATTGAGTTATGGGTTGAAAAATATTCAAGAACGTGTAGAAGACATGGCGGGAACCATTAAAATAAGAACAAGTCCTCAAAAGGGAGTGGCTGTAGATATTCGTGTTCCCCTCCTTGTAAAAGATAAAAATGAAAAGGAAACTGTATGAAAGTATTATTAGTAGATGATCATGAAATGGTCCGGTTGGGATTGAAAAGCTTTTTGTCCATGCAAACCGATATTGAGCAGGTCTTAGAGGCGAAAAATGGGCATGAAGGGGTGGAGTTGGCGCTGAAAGAAAGACCAGACGTCATCATCATGGATATTGTGATGCCAGAGCTAAATGGAATCGATGCGACTCTAACCATCCTAAAAGAGTGGCCGGAAGCTAAAATTGTCATTTTGACGTCTTATTTAGATAACGAAAAGATTTACCCTGTCTTAGATGCTGGTGCAAAAGGGTATATTTTAAAGACCTCGTCAGCAACTGAGATCTTACAGGCTGTCAGAAAGGTTGCAAAGGGAGAATTTGCAATTGAGACAGAAGTTAGTCAAAAAGTTGAGTCACGAAAGAACCATGCTGAATTGCATGATGATTTGACAGCTAGAGAACGAGATATTCTGGCTTTATTGACGAAAGGATATGAAAATCAACGAATAGCAGATGAACTCTTCATTTCTTTAAAAACAGTGAAGACCCATGTCTCCAACATCTTATCGAAATTAGAAGTCAGTGATCGGACGCAAGCAGTCGTCTATGCCTTTCGACACCATCTGGTGAGTCAAGAAGATTTTTAAAAGGAAACATGCTATAATAGAGCGTGATCATAAGGGGGAGACAAGTGGACGCAAAATTACGTTATAAAGCCAAAAAAGTTAAAATCGTCTTTTTTGATATTGATGATACATTACGTGCAAAAGAAACAGGATTGATCCCAGAATCTGTCAAAGACGTCTTTCATCAGTTGAAAGAAAAAGGAATCCGAACAGGGATTGCAACCGGCAGAGGGATTTTTGGGGTTGTTCCTGAAATCATGGACTTAAAGCCTGATTTTCTAGTAACCTTAAATGGTGCCTATATAGAAGATACAAAAGGAACTGTGATCTACCAATCACCAATCAATGAAGCAATCGTTTCTTCTTTTGTAGATTGGGCCAAAGAATCCGAGATTGATTATGGGTTAGTGGCTAGTCATCAAGCTGCCCTGTCTAATCGGACACCCTTGATCAGTGATGCTATTGACATCATTTATCCCAACTTACCCGTAGATCCAGATCTGCATTTGAAAGAACCTATTTTCCAAATGTGGACCTTTGATGAACAGGATAGTGAGCTAGAGTTGCCCCCTTCTTTGCAAGAGGACTTGCGCCTAGTTTCGTGGCATCCCCATTCGTCAGATGTTGTTCGTTTTGAAGCTTCAAAGGCTTCAGGAGTTTCTCATCTTGTAAATCATTTGGGCTTGAAGCCAGAGAATGTTTTAGTATTTGGGGATGGATTAAATGATCTAGAACTGTTTGATTATGCTGGAATTAGTATCGCAATGGGAAAATCTGCTCCAGAGTTACAAGAAAAAGCTGATTATATCACTAAGAATTTAGAAGAAGATGGCATATTCTATGCCTTAGAGGAGTTAAATATGGTTGAAAAAGAATTGACATTACCACAGTTAGAACTTGCTACGGTTGACGGTCCTGTCGCTGTGATCAAAACCAATCACGGTAAGATGAACATTCAATTGTTCCCGGATCAAGCGCCAAAAACAGTTGCAAACTTTGTAGCTCTTGCTAAGTCTGGCTATTATGATGGTGTCATTTTCCATCGGATTATTAAAGATTTTATGATCCAAGGGGGAGATCCAACTGGTACAGGTATGGGTGGTGAATCCATCTATGGGGAGAGCTTCGAAGACGAATTTTCAAAAGAACTGTACAATATTCGCGGAGCCCTTTCGATGGCAAATGCTGGACCAAACACAAATGGTAGCCAATTCTTTATTGTACAAAATCAACATCTCCCATATTCGAAAAAGGAATTGGTCCGCGGTGGCTGGCCTGAAGAAATTGCTGAAATCTATACGACAGAAGGGGGAACTCCTCACCTAGATCAACGCCATACCGTATTTGGACAATTGATGGATGAAGCTTCTTTTGCTGTGTTGGATGAGATCGCGGCTGTTGAGACCGGGATGATGGATAAGCCAGTAGAAGATGTCGTGATTGAAACCATCGAGATTGAGGACTAATATGAAAATTGGAGATAAGTTAGAAGGGACCATTACAGGCATTCAACCTTATGGTGCCTTTGTCGAACTAGAGTCGGGTGTCACGGGCTTGATTCATATCTCAGAGATTAGAAGTGGTTATGTAAGTAATATTCATGATATTCTTTCAATTGGAGAAAAAGTCTTTGTCCAAGTCATCGATGTTGATGAATATTCTAAGAAAGCTAGCCTCTCTCTGAGAACACTAGAAGAAACACCACAACGAAGTATTCGACACCATCGTTTTTCAAATGACCGCCACAAGAGTGGTTTTGCGCCCTTAGCTCAACAGATGCCGACCTGGGTCAAAGAAGGAAAGGTATTCTTTAGCAAACAAGAAAAAAAATAAAAACTTCGATAGGTTGATGAAACCTACCGAAGTTTTTTTAATATAGAGAATTATTCAAATTCGTAAAGGGTAGTAGAAAGGTAACGTTCTCCATTATCTGGTGCAAGAGCAAGAACTTTTTTACCGCTACCCAATTCTTTTGCGACTTCAATAGCAGCATAGATAGCAGCTGCGCTTGAGATTCCGACTAAGAATCCTTCAGCTCCACCGATAGCGCGTGCAAGTTCGAAAGCTTCTTCTGAAGATACGCGACGAACACCATCATATGCATTAGTGTCTAAAGTATTTGGGATAAAACCAGCTGAAATCCCTTGGATTTTATGTGGTCCAGGTTTTTCGCCAGAAAGGACTGCAGATTCATTGGCCTCAACGGCATAGACTTTGACAGCAGGATTATTCTTTTTCAAAGTATGAGAAATACCAGAAACAGTACCACCAGTACCAACACCTGCGACAAAAGCATCTAAACCATCTTTTCCAAAGGCATCAACGATTTCTTGTCCTGTTGTTCTTTCATGTACCTCTGGGTTAGCAGGGTTTTCAAATTGAAGAGGAAGGAAGCCATTTCTTTCTGCAGCGATTGCTTCAGCTTTAGCGATAGCGCCTTTCATTCCTTCACTTCCAGGAGTCAAAACGAGTTCAGCTCCATAGGCTTGGATGATTTTACGACGTTCCACACTCATGGTTTCAGGCATGACAATCACAACTTTGTAGCCTTTAGCTGCGCCAACCCATGACAAGCCAATCCCTGTGTTCCCACTAGTTGCTTCGACAATGGTATCACCTGGTTTGATCAAGCCATTCGCTTCAGCTTTTTCAATCATGCTCAAAGCAATCCGGTCTTTAACAGATGATCCAGGATTGAAAGCTTCGAGTTTGACATAGACATCTGCAGCTCCTTCAGGAACAAGACGGTTCAATTTGACAATCGGAGTGTTCCCAATTAATTCTGTAATATTTTCATAAATAGCCATAATATACCTCAGTTCTAGGTTTTCTTGATACTAACAAGTATAGTCCCTTGCGGGAAGAATGTAAAATATAGAAATTTTATGGGTGTGATAAAAAAAAACTATCGTTGCCGATAGTATTTTAATTATTTTTCTACAGAAAGCAGGGGTACTTCAACCTCACGAATTCCTTGATCCTCAATAATGACTTTACCATTGTAAAATTCGACTAAAGCTGCTGTGATAGAGTTTGTGTTTTCTTTATCCACAAAAATAGTTGTCATCACCTGATCTGTAAACATTGGATCTTGTTCCGCCAATTGATGGTCTTTTAAGAAATTAGCAAATTCTTGGTATTGGGAATAAGAAAGTGTGATCCCAAGTACCACTTGCTCTTTGATTTCTACCAGTCCAATTTCTCGAACTGCTTGTGCCACACTTCCAGCATAAGCACGAATCAGACCGCCAGCACCTAATTTAATACCTCCGAAATAGCGGGTAACCACGACACAACTATTAGTGATGCGATGATTCTCCAAAACTCCTAACATCGGTACCCCAGCTGTTCCGCTAGGCTCTCCATCGTCACTGGTTCGTTTGATATCACTTTGTTCTCCAATGATGAAAGCAGAGCAGTTATGTGTAGCCTTATAGTGTTCCTTTTTGATGGCATTGATAAAATCTCTAGCTTCCTCTTCAGAGGAGACTCGCTTGACATGACAAATGAATTTTGATTTTTTGATTTCTTCTTGAACAGTACCGTTCTCTTTAAATGTAACATATTCCATACTCTTATTTTACAAAAAAAGAACGATTTTCTCCAACTTTTGCGAATTAATAAGTATGAAGATAGAAGATTCTTATGGAAGACTCTTAACGCAGAGTCAAATGACAAATGATCTGAAAGAAATTGCCCAAGAACTTCCAGCTATAGAAAAACAAAATGGAAGGTACCAATGCTTTCGATGTGGCAGTTTGATTGATCAAAAACTGTGGAAATTGAGTGAGGAGGTACTGTATTGTAGAGCCTGTATCCAATTGGGAAGGATCCGGAGTGATCAAAAACTTTATGCTATTGCACAGCAAAACTTTGAAGGACAAGAGTTGCTAAACTGGAAAGGAACCTTGACTTCCTATCAACAAGAGGTATCTGATGGTCTCATCCAAGCAGTTAAAGCAGGAAAACATGCCTTGGTACATGCTGTGACAGGCGCTGGGAAAACGGAAATGATG
>CAUCUH010000067.1:0-9053 GCA_958445905.1 uncultured Streptococcus sp. | reverse complement strand
CACAGAAGTCGGAACGAAGGAAGCGGAAGAAAGTCCGTTGATAGCTGATATGCCGACTCCAACCACTCCTGTCACTCCAAGTAAGGTGCAACCAGAAGTTGCGACTCTTTCTCAAGCTGAAGACAAAAAAGAAAAAGAAAGACCAGTTCTCTTTCAACCGAAAATCCCAGAAGCAGTTTCTGTTTTGACTTCAGACCATCTGGAAAAAGAAGGTGTTGAAAGTCCTTCTCTACAATCGGAAGGAAAACTACCTCAAACCGGTACAAAAGAAAGTGGATTGTTTGCTTGGTTAGGCCTTCTTGGTCTAGGATTCTTGGGCGGAGGCGCCAAATTCGCTCGTCGCAAAGAGTAGTTCATTCTTCGCATAGGAGGTTAGTTCTCACTAGCCTCTTTTACTTTGTATTCTTAAGAGATTCCTCTTTCCATAGAGTCTTTGCTTTATTTACAGCCGTAAAAATTGTATAATAGTCAAATAAGGTCAATGATGAGAAGGAACACTCCAAGGCCATTTTTTATGGGCCAAAGAGCAGAGCATCCATCTAGAAAAAAACAAGCCAGAAAGGAGCATCATGGCAAATAAGAACACATCTGATAGCATTGAAGCTTATATCAAGGCCTTGCTGGCTCAAGCTGGCATGGCAGAGCTCAAAAGAAGTGAGTTAGCCGATGTCTTTCAGGTCGTACCCAGTCAGATTAACTATGTCATTAAAACTCGTTTTACCGAGAGCCGAGGCTATATTGTAGAGAGCAAGCGCGGTGGTGGGGGCTATATCCGCATTGGCAAGGTCCAGTTTTCAGATCACCATCAGATGCTCCAAGACTTGGCAGCCAATATTGGAGAGACCATCAGCCAGCAGGTCTTTAATGATATCCTCCAGATGCTCTATGAAGAAAAATTATTGACAAAACGTGAAACGCAGCTGTTGCTTGCGACAACCTCCGATGAGGTCCTAGGTCGAGATGCTCTTATCCTACGAGCAACGATGCTGAAAAAAATCATTCAACAAGTAGATAGAAAAGGAAATACCGACTAGATGAACTATTCAACAGCACTGTTAGAAAGTATAGAAGCGGCCCAAATACTAGCAGGCCACTATCAGGGGCATACCTTAGATACTTGGCATCTCCTGACGGCTATGGCCAATAATCCCTATAGCGTGGCAGGTTCTGTACTGAACGATTATCCTATGCAGATCGATGAGTTTCAGGATGCAGCGGAGCATATCACAGGCCAAGCTTTTCAAAGCGACAATCGGTATGAAATCTTCCCATTTTCTTATCGGATGGAAGCCATTATGAAACACGCAAGAGAGATTGCCCAGGTCCTTCATGCTAAGACCTTGGGAACAGAGCATGTGCTCCTCTCTCTTCTAGCAGACCGTGGGACCTTGGCTAGCCAAGTCATGGAGTTTGCTGGCTTTGCCTTTACAGAGCAAGACAAGGGAGTTCCTATTGCCTCCCTTCGCAAGAATTTAGAAGACAAGGCAGGCTGGGACAAGAATGATATTAAAGCCATTCGGAGTCTCTATCGCGCCCAAAACCCTAACCGCCAAACCATGGGAAATATGATGGGCATGCCCCCAAGCACCAGTGGAGGTCTTGAAGATTATACCCGTGATTTGACAGAAATGGCGCGTACAGGCCAGCTTGAGCCTGTGATTGGTCGGGATGCAGAGATTTCACGCATGATCCAAATCCTCAGCCGCAAGACGAAGAACAATCCTGTATTGGTGGGAGAAGCAGGGGTCGGGAAAACTGCCCTTGCCTTAGGTCTGGCCCAGCGTGTCGCTAGTGGCAATGTTCCAGCTGAAATCGCGCAAATGCGTGTCCTTGAATTGGATCTCATGAATGTCGTTGCAGGGACGCGCTTCCGTGGGGACTTCGAAGAACGGATGAACAATATCATCCAGGACATCGAAGAAGACGGTCACGTGATTCTCTTTATCGATGAACTGCATACTATTATGGGGTCAGGATCCGGTATTGATTCGACCTTAGACGCAGCCAATATTCTAAAACCAGCCCTGGCACGGGGAACCTTGCGTACAGTTGGAGCGACGACCCAAGATGAGTACCAAAAGCATATCGAAAAAGATGCAGCCCTTTCTCGGCGTTTTGCGAAAGTCACCATTGAAGAGCCAAGTGTTGCAGATAGCATCCAAATTCTCCAAGGTTTGAAAGAAACCTACCAAGACCACCATCATGTGACCATTACCGATGAAGCGATCGAAACAGCTGTCAAATATGCCCACCGCTATTTGACCAGCCGTCAATTGCCAGATTCAGCTATTGATCTCTTGGATGAAGCGGCAGCTACTGTACAAAACCGCGATTCCAACGGTCACGTAAAAGAAGAGTTGACCGCCTTAGACCGGGCCTTGATGGATGGCAAGTGGAAGAAAGCAGCCCAACTCTTAGAAGTAGAGGCCGCTCCTATTGTCTACAAAAAAGAAGTCACTGACCAAGATGTCTTGGTGACCTTGAGCCAATTATCTGGTATTCCAACTCAAAAACTGACCCAAACCGATGCCAAGAAGTACCTAAACTTAGAAGCAGAATTGCACAAGCGCGTGATTGGCCAAGACCAAGCCGTTTCGAGTATCAGTCGGGCTATTCGACGCAATCAATCAGGTATCCGTAGCAATAAACGTCCGATCGGTTCTTTCATGTTCCTAGGACCTACCGGTGTCGGAAAAACAGAGCTAGCCAAAGCTTTGGCAGAAGTTCTGTTTGATGATGAATCGGCCCTCATCCGTTTTGATATGAGTGAGTACATGGAAAAATTCGCGGCCAGCCGTCTCAACGGTGCCCCTCCAGGCTATGTGGGCTACGAAGAAGGAGGCGAGTTGACCGAGAAGGTCCGCAACAAACCATATTCCGTTCTCTTATTTGATGAGGTGGAAAAAGCCCACCCAGATATTTTCAATGTCCTTTTGCAAGTCTTGGATGACGGAGTCTTAACCGATAGCAAAGGCCGGAAGATCGACTTCTCCAATACCATTATCATCATGACCTCAAACCTTGGAGCAACAGCCCTTCGGGATGATAAGACCGTTGGCTTTGGTGCCAAAGATATCCGCTTTGACCAAGCCAATATGGAAAAACGCATGTTTGAAGAGTTGAAGAAGACCTATCGTCCAGAGTTTATCAACCGGATTGATGAAAAGGTGGTCTTCCATAGTCTCTCAAGCGAGGACATGCAGCAGGTAGTGAAAGTCATGGTCAAACCGCTCATCGCGACCTTGGCAGAACAAGGCATGACCCTCAAATTCCAGCCTTCAGCGCTCAAGTTGCTAGCAACCAAAGGCTACGATCCAGAAATGGGAGCTCGCCCACTGCGTCGTGTCTTGCAGACCGAAGTGGAAGATCAGTTAGCAGAGCTATTGCTGAAAGGTCAAGCCCAAGAAGGGCAAACGATCAAGGTTGGAACGACAGCCGGAACGATCAAGTTCGAGATTGTCTAGGAGGACGTCATGACGCTTCAGCGATTAACCCGTATTTCGCTTTTGGCGGCCCTTTGTGTCGCTCTACGTCAGGCTTTTGCCCCTTTCCCAAATGTCCAACCGATTTCTGCCATCTTTTTTCTCTTGGTGATATTTGAAGGGTATAGCTTTGCTTTTCTTGTGATGATGATCACCATGTTTGTCTCCGCCTTTTTCCTGGGGATGAGCCTGATTGTGTTCTTTCAGATTGTCGCCTTTGGCTGTTTGATGCTCATTTGGCGCATCAGTTACAAGTGGTTGCCCCATGTCCTTCAGATCCTTTTTGTGGGCCTACTGTCCTTTGCTTATGGGGTCTTGATCGATACTGTTTATGCCTTGATATACCATATTCCTTGGTGGACCTATGCTTTGGTCAATGGTTTTAGTTTTAACCTGGCCCATGCTCTGTCGACGATCATTTTCTATCCCATTATCTATCAAATCTTTAGGAGATTTTATGTTGAAAAAAACCATTTCTAGCTTGATGACCTTACTTGCAGCTCTTCTTTTAGCGAGTTGCGCTCCGTCTCATAGCACAAACAATCAAACAAGTGCTTCTAGCACAGAAGTTGCCAAGAAAAACGAAATTTCGATTACGATTAGCGTGACGCCAGAAGGTCAAAAAGCGCAATCGAAAACCTTGAAAGTAGCAGAAGAGAGCAATCTCATGAAAGTGCTCAAAGCCAACTACAAGATTGAAGAAAAAAATGGCATGATCACCTCGATTGACGGTCACAGCCAAGATGAAGCAAAAGGTCTTTACTGGATGTACAAGATCAATGGCGAAATGGCTCCAAAAGGTGCTGCTGAAACCACCGTTAAAAAAGGGGATAAGATCGAATTCTATCAAGAAGTGTATAAATAATGAGGAGAGAGTGGGACAGAAATCGGTAATTCGTTAGAATTCGATTTCGTCGTCCCACCTCCGCACAGTTGAGTAGGGCTGTAAAAGCTGATGAAATCAGTGTAGTAGAGCCCACTCAACCACTGCGTCTTGCTCGACAATCCAAAAATAATTGAGAGGCTAGGACTTTTGTCCCAGCCTCTTTTTTGCTAAAGTTTAGGAACTTACTTAAAACTTCTTTCAAATTAGAAAAATATTTAAGAAACTATTGACAGCCTCATATAACAGTGTTACAATAATGTTACAAAATATTACAAATGTTACAAAAGAGGTTCTGTTATGAAAAACAAAAAAATCATTTCCCTAGCAGCCCTAGCTTTGACAGCTAGTCTTTTCCTAGGAGCTTGTGGCGGGAATAAAGAAGAAAAAACTTCAGAAGCAAGCAGTTCAAAGACCAGTCTGGTTAAACAAACAAGCTCTTCTTCTAAGAAAAAAGTGATCACTAGTAAAGATCCGATTGCCTCTTCATCCTCTGATAGCAAATCAGAAGAAAGTCATACTGTTGGTAGCAAAAATAACCAAGCTGCAGCTAGTCAAACACCTGCTCCAGCTAAAGAAGCAACACCAGCAGCACCCGTAACAAAAGAAACAAAAGAAGTAGCCACTCCAGCAACACCAGCGAAAGCAAAATTGCCAAGTCTAGAAGACGGTCATGCCCAGGCTAAGAAGCAAGCTTCTGCTACGGAGAATGCCCAATACAAGGGAGTCTATTCTGTAGCAGCAGGGGATTTCTCTGCAGCAGCTGGGAATTGGTCTGACAAACGCGACACTGGAGTCACTATTGGCCAAGGTGGTCAAGTGACCATCCAACTTCCTGGGGGCCAACCCGTAGCCTATGGTATCAGCGCTTATAACTATACCTTGGATGATGGTCATTACCATGCTAATCTCTCAGCAGGCGATGGATCTGCAGCGACTCTAGATATCGTAGTTGGAAAAGATGGCTCGGTATCTAGTGTGACGGTTTTGAAAGACGGTGTCAGCCACTCCCTCACTCGTGAATAAAATTCGAAAGATCTGAAAGGATAAGCATCTCTTTTCAGATCTTTTTTTGTTGATTTGAATAAAAATATATTTTTTTATAAAAAACTATTGACAGATAGAAAATATAGTTTATAATAAAAACATAAAGAAAATCTATTTATAAAAAATTATAAAAAGGAGCTTATATGAAAAAAGAAAGAATTGCCCTGGTTTTTGGAACCTTTGCGCCTCTTCATCAAGGGCATATTGACCTGATCCAGCGGGCCAAGCGTCAGTGTGATCGCGTTCGTGTCATCGTTTCTGGTTACGAAGGGGATCGTGGCGAAGAAGTGGGACTGCCTTTACAAAAACGCTTCCGTTATATCCGCGAAGCTTTCTCAAATGATGAGTTGACCCAAGTCTATAAGTTAGATGAGACAGAACTTCCTCGTTATCCCTTGGGCTGGGAGCCTTGGTTACAGACAGCCCTAGACACCATCCAGTATCAAACAGAGACAGAAGAGTTGATCTTTTATGTAGGGGAGAAAGCCTACAAGGAAGAGTTGGAAGCTAGAGGGTTTGAAGTTCACTTAGAAGAGCGTCGCTTCGGGATCTCTGCTACCATGATCCGGGAAAATCCCAGCAAATACTGGAAATACATTGCCCAGCCCTTCCGTCGCCAGTTCACGAAAAAAGTCTTGATCATGGGGAGCGCCAGCAACGGGAAAACGACCCTTGCAAAGGACTTAGCCCGCTTTTACGATGCACCTGTTAGTCTTGAGTATGCCCGTGAATACCAGATCAAGAACAATGTTCGAGATGATGAGCTCACGCCAAAAGATTACTATTATCTACTCTTAGGACAGTATGATCAAACCTCTAAGCTCATCGATAGTAGTGCCAATAGAGGCCTTGTCATCGCAGATACCAATTCCCTAGTGACCAAGGGTTATTACGACTACTACATGGAGGTCGAAGGTCAGGATACCAGCATGACCGATACCTTCGACAACCTCTTTGTCAGTATTCTGTCCAAAGAAAAATGGGATTTGATCCTCTTTGTACAGCCGATCGGTTCTTATGTCAATGATGGTTTCCGAGACATGACCATGGCTGACGAAGAGATCCGCACCAGCTTTTCAAATTACCTGGACCAATTGCGCCAGCAATACCTAGGAAACATTCCGACCACTTTCCTCGCATCAGACTACCTCGGCAACTACGAAGAAGCCAAGAAGGTGATCGATGCCATTTACCAAGCCGACTAAGGAGCAGCTTATGAAAAACCTATCTGAAAAATTCGCAACTTTTAGCCAAGACTTTAGAAATGTTCACCGAGAAGCGAAAAAGCAAGGCTTTGTCAATATTATGAAACTTCTATGGAAGGACCTTTTTGTAGGACGCACAGCCTTTCAATGGATTTATCTCCTCCTTCTTTCTAGTGTTCCCTTCTTCTTAGAATGGACCAATCGGACAGGACAGCATGATTGGCTGGGACTGTTTGCCTCTTGGACAGGCATTGTCTGCGTCATCCTGGTTGCAGAAGGGCGTGCTAGTAACTACCTTTTTGGAGCAGTGAATTCAGCGATCTACCTCGTTTTAGCCCTCAATAAGAACTTCTACGGGGAAGTTCTGACAACTCTTTATTTCTTCATCATGCAACCGATCGGTCTCTATGTTTGGCTCTCTAATCGGATCAATGATCAAGGTAAGGTCGAAGAATCTCACTTTGAAGCCAAGAAATTGAACTTGATTGAGTGGATGCGCTACTTGGCCTTGTGTGCTGTTATTTGGATTGGTATGGGCTTTGCGTATCAGAGCATCCATAGCGCTCGCCCTTTCCGCGATAGTATCACCGATGCGACCAATGGGGTCGGTCAGCTCCTAATGACTCGCCTTTACCGGGAGCAATGGATCTTCTGGATTGCGACCAACGTCTTTAGTATCTATCTCTGGTGGGATCAGAGCCTTCACATCCAAGGGATGTACTGGGTCTACACGCTGAATAGCCTAGTGGGCTGGTACCAATGGACCAAAGCCCTCAAGAAGGAGGTGGCTTAGATGGCAAGTCTCTCAATTCCAGCAGGAATGACGGAGAAAGAGTATTTTGAGACGGCCGCTAGTGAAGCAGACTTTCTCAAGTGGTACAAGGAGCAAGACCTGCCGACTTATGAAACTCCAAGTGTCACAGCGGACATGGTAGCTTACTGTTTTGTTGAAGGCCAGCTCAAGCTCTTAGCTATTCGCCGCAAGGCCCACCCTTATCAACACCGACTCGCCTTAGTTGGGGGCTTTGTGAACAAGGATGAAGATGCGACCCATGCCTGCATCCGAGAAGTCAAAGAAGAAGTTGGGCTCGATCTGCCAGTGAATAAGGT
Organism: uncultured Streptococcus sp.; assembly: GCA_958445905.1. Classification (GTDB taxonomy): domain Bacteria; phylum Bacillota; class Bacilli; order Lactobacillales; family Streptococcaceae; genus Streptococcus. Next base: position 1,326 of record CAUCUH010000067.1, on the reverse strand, counting down.
GGAGCAGCTAATGACAGTTTCCACCCCTGGGCGGGACCCCAGAGGCTGGGTCATTACCATCGCCCATCTGGTCTATCTGCCGGCAGAAGCAGTAGACTTAGCCCATGCAGGTGACGATGCCAAGGAAGTTGTTTTTCTCGATGTCGATTTCAAAAAGTCCCAGTGTTTGCTCGATGGAGAACCCTTAGCTGCTTCTGATTTTGCCTTTGACCACTACCAGATTATTCAAGAGTCGATCAAGCGAATTCAGGGGCGTCTGGACTGGAATCCAACCTTCCTCTATCTGTTAGAGGAGCCTTTCACCGTTTATGAAGCAACCGAGTTGGTCAATCTGATCAATCCTGGACGCCCCATCGTTAGCAATAACTTCCTCGTAAAATTCGGAGAATTCGTGGAAGAAGTGGGTCTCAAGCGGGTACCTAAGAAAAAACCACGCAAGACCTATCGCTTAAAACAGTAGATCGAGCGGGGTTCATTCTACCAGCCCTTAGTTACTAGTAGTAGCCAAGGGCTTTTTCTGATTTTTCCTGCTCCACTTGTGTGCAAAGTGGTATAATAATCATAATTGAAATCAAAAGAGACAAGACTATGGAAGAAAAAATAATTTTACCACAAAATACACGACTGATGGGGGCTCTGCTTGGTTTTATAGGAGGAGGCCTCGATGTCTTTTGCCACATGCACTATCGGAGTTTGGTCGCGACCCAAACGGGGAACCTACTGCTTCTCATCGCTGATTGGCACGATCCCCGTGTCGAAAATACCATCATGCGTTTTTCATCTATTTTATTTTTCTCGATCGGCTTTGTGGTTGCCCTCCATATCAGAGAGTATCGCAAGACAGCCTTTTGGCGGATCAAGATGTTGATTCCTTTGTTTGTGGTGACACTCCTGATTCCCTTAGTGTCTGTCATACCACCTGTAGAAGTTCCCTTTATAGCTTTTGGGACGGGAATGATGATGTTAACCTTTACAGGGAGCTTGATCGAAAATCACCCTTATGTGATCTTTATGACTTCCGGAAATTATCGCAAGATGCTGACGGCTTTGTACCGAATCGCTCGAGGTGAAGGAGATTTGGTCGAGTATCGGCGTCAGGCCATGAACTACGGGATTGTCGTTGGAAGTTTTGTCGCGGGAGCTATTAGCGTGGCCATCCTCATGCATTTCATCCACCAATGGTCCATCTGGCTGATCACAGCCAACCTCTTTTTGATCATGACCTACTATACTGCAAGAGTCAAACAACTCGGCCTGCAAACAGACAATCTATAAAAAGAGGCTGGGACAAAAGTCCTAGCCTCTCAATTATTTTTGGATTGTCGA
>CAUCUH010000066.1:0-9060 GCA_958445905.1 uncultured Streptococcus sp. | reverse complement strand
CAAGACAAAACCCGAAGCAGGGATCCAGATAAAAGGCCAGATTTCTCCCATTGAAGTTTTCTTAAAAAACAGCCAACAAAAGACCAGGCCGTAGATGCCTGGCATGGCGAACGTCAAGATTCGATTCGTCCTTTGAAGGACCCGCACACGATGTGGTTTTCTCGCAAAAGGCAGGGTTAGCCAACGATAAAATTTCGGATAATCTTGAAGATTGGGCTTCATGTTGGCACTCCTGTCTTTCATCTTATTTTATACTACTAGTATACGCGATCCTAAGAAAACCTGTCAAGCCAGGCTTCTTTTTTATCCTTTCTTTCTTCTTTTTCACATGATTTAGCACTAAAATCTGATGATTTATCATTTTTCTGTCTCCAAGAAACGTCTTTTCCATTACTATTATCGATAAAAAAATGAGGCTGGGACAAAAGTCCTAGCCTCTTAATTGTTTTTGGATTGTCGAGCAAGACGCAGTGGTTGAGTGGGCTCTACTACGCTGATTTCATCAGCTTTTACAGCCCTACTCAACTGTGCGGAGGTGGGACGACGAAATCGAATTCTAACGAATTACCGATTTCTGTCCCACTCTCATTTTTTCACTTTGTATGTTACGCCCTTTGTATCTTGTTGGAATTGCGACAGGACGAAGGTGGATCGATATTATCCACCTGAGGAGTTAGTGAGTCGTGTCGGCAAGGCACCATTGTGCTTTCCATTACACGAATTGAACACGCCCTAAATGCTGTGTGAAAAAGATAAATTCTCTTGTGAGCATGGCTCACTGCAAGAATTTCCTATTTTCACTTTGCATTTTACGGGCTTTGTATCTTGTTGTTACGCTACTTCTTCTGTGAATTGGCTATTGTAGAGATCAGCATAGAAGCCATTTTGGCTCATGAGTTCTTGGTGATTACCCTGCTCGATAATATTTCCATCTTTCATCACGAGAATCAGATCCGCATTACGAATAGTGGACAAGCGATGGGCAATGACAAAGGAGGTCCGGCCTTCCATGAGTTTGTCCATAGCTTTTTGAATCAACTCTTCTGTACGGGTATCGACAGATGAGGTTGCTTCATCCAAGATAAGAAGCGGAGCATCCTTCAAGAGGGCACGCGCAATGGTCAAGAGTTGCTTTTGACCCACGGACAAGGTCACTGAATCATCTAATACAGTATCATAGCCATTCGGCAAGGTCCGAATAAAGTGATGGACCCCAACCGCTCGGGTTGCTGCTTCCACCGCTTCGTCTGAAATATCCGTTTGATTGAAGACCAGGTTTTCTCGAATGGTCCCCTCAAATAGCCAGGTATCTTGCAAGACCATCGAAAAGGCATCATGAACTTCTTCTCGGCTCATGGCCTTAGTATCCACACCATCGATGGTAATTTTACCAGCTTGAATGTCGTAAAAACGCATCAAGAGATTGACCATGGTCGTCTTACCTGCACCTGTCGGACCAACAATGGCCACCTTCTGTCCTGGCTTAGCTTCAGCTGTAAAGTCATGGATAATAGTCTTATCTGGTGAATAACCAAAGCGAACATGTTCAAAGGTAACATGACCTTTTGGCACTTCCAATTGGCGTGTTTTTTGGGATTCATCTTCCATTTCTTCTTCGTCTAAGAATTCAAAGACACGCCCCATAGCAGCACTAGCTGATTGCAATTGGGTAATGCCTTGAGCCATTTGACTAATTGGTTGGGTAAAGATGCGGACATAGGTCATAAAGGCAACAATGGTCCCGATGGTAATGTCTCCATTAATGGTGAGGACAGCCCCAACGATACAGACCATGACATAGCCGAAATTCCCTACAAACTGCATCAAGGGCATCATGATCCCAGAGAAGAATTGGGATTTCCACATGCTATGGTACAAATCTTGGTTGATGGCATCAAAATGATTTTTGGCTTGGTGACGGCCATTGTAGGAAATGACGATATTGTGGCCACTATAGATTTCTTCAACATAACCTGAAACTTTGGCAAGGTTGTCCTGTTGTTGCTTAAAGAGAGGCTGGCTCTTGACCATAATGATGCTGGAAAGAGCAAAACCTGCAAAGACGGACACAATCGCTGTCACCGCCAAGTGCCAGTCCGTCTTAAACATCATAAGGATGGAGCCAATCAATAAGACAATAGAAGAGACCATTTGAACCAAGCTTTGGTTAAAGGATTGGGTCATCAAATCCACGTCATTGGTCACACGAGACAAGGTATCTCCTTGTTCATGGCTATCAAAATATTGGAGGGGCACGCGATTGATCTTCTCAGCAATGGCATTGCGCAAGCGTTCTGCAAAGCGCTGAATCATGGTTGAGATAATGAAACTACTGCTGTAGGACACCAGTGCTCCAACTCCATAAAGGATGGCTAAGGTCAGGGCAATCGAAGTGATCTTATCAATATCAATGGCGCCTCCCATCCCTTTTGTAATGGTATCTGTAATTTCTTTTAACTTATCCGGTCCAATAACCGTGATTACACTCGATACGATCGAAAAGAGGATAGCAATTAGGAAAAATAGGTGGAAGCCCTTCAAATAGGGAGAAAGTTGGCTCCAAAGGGATGTTTTTTGTTTTGTCTTATGCATGTTCCAACTCCTCCTTAGATAATTGTGAATAGGCAATTTCTTGATAGACTTCATTGGTCGCAAGCAATTCCTTGTGGGTACCTTGACCGACGACCTTCCCTTGATCCAAGACCAAAATCAAATCTGCATCCATAATAGTCGAAATCCGTTGCGCAACGATCAATTTGGTCGTATCTGCAAGCTCTTCTTTCAAGGCTTGTCGCAGGATCCGATCTGTTTTATAATCTAGAGCTGAGAAGGAATCATCAAAGATGAGGATCTCAGGTTTGCGAGCCAGGGCCCGTGCAATGGCCAAGCGTTGCCGTTGACCGCCAGAGAAGTTGCTTCCTCCTTGCGCTACTTCTGTATCCAAGCCTTTTTCTTTTGCGGCCACAAACTCTTTGGCTTGGGCCAATTCAAGAGCTTTCCAGATGGCTTCATCCTCTAATTTTCCTTGACTACTTTCTCCAAATTCCATATTGGAGCGAATAGTGCCGCTAAAGAGCACTGCTTTTTGGGGAATATAGCCGACTTTATTATTCAGTTCTTGGTGGCTATAATTCTTGACATTGATGCCATCCACTAAGATCTTTCCTTCTGTTGCATCGTAAAAGCGCGGAATCAAGTTGACCAAAGTGGATTTCCCAGAACCGGTTGATCCGATGAAGGCAACGGTTTGTCCTTTCTGAGCTGAGAAGGTCACATGTTCAATCACAGCACGGGAAGTCCGTCCATATCGGAAGGAAACATCTTGAAATTCAACGGTACCCTCTTGGCCTGTTGTTTCTTTTGACTCACTTGGGAAGGCTACAGACGGCTCTAAAGCTAAGACCTGGTTGATTCGTTTGGCAGATACCAAGGCACGAGGAAGAATAATCAAGATGGCCACCATCATCATAAAGCCAACGACAACCTGCATGGCGTAAGAGGAGAAGGTGATCATATCGGAGAAGACCTTGGTCCGATCCGCTAATGCAGGACTGGTGAAGATCTTTGTAGGATCTTTTGGCATGGCGATATCATTGATCAAGTGCGCCCCAATCCAGTAGATAGCAAGGGTCAACCCACTTGATACCACTGTCATGACAGGGTTCATCAAAGACATCAAACGATAAACAAAGAGATTTAGACGGGTTAAGCCCTTGTTTTCAGCCTGGAATTTCTCATTTTGATAAGCTTCTGCATTGTAGGCGCGAACCACTCGCACCCCAGTCAAACTCTCCCGTGTCGTCGCATTCAAAGCATCGGTCAAACCTTGAACCTTTTGCTGGCGCGGAAAGGCAATAAGAACCAGAACAGAGAGAAGAATCAAGACCATCAAGACCGCAATCCCAACAGACGTTGTCCAGGCACTGCTCTTCCCCCAAATCTTGGTCAGAGCCCAAATCGCCATAATGGGACCACGCGTCACAACTTGCATCCCCATGACAATCATGATTTGTAACTGGGTCAAATCATTGGTTGTACGAGTCAAGAGAGAGGGAACGGAGAATTTCTTGATCTCGGCATCAGAGTAATCCATCACTTGATGGAAAATCTCTCCTCGAAGTCGCGTCGTAAAGCTGGCAGCGACTCTTGAAGCCAAAAAGCCCACAAAAACTGCCATCAAAAAGCTTCCAAAAGAGAAGAGCAACATCTTGCTTCCCGGATCCATAATATCAGAAACCTTGGTCCCATCCTTGGCTAAGAGGGTCGTGATATCGGATAAGTATTCAGGAGTCTTTAAATCCATCCAAACAGCCAGACAGATAAAGACCGTACTAAGGGCAATCATGCCCCATTCTTTGGCAGTTAACCGCCGAAATATATTGATCATTCCTCGCTCCTTTTTTTCATATTCTCATAAAATTGATGCATGACCCTGAAAAAGATGGCCAATTCTTCTTCTGATACACCAGCCATCATATCCTGGTCCACTTCTTCAAAGAATTGTTTCATGTCATTCAATTTATCTTTTACACTGTCTGTTAGGTAGACATACTTGGCCCGTTTATCGGTTGGACTAGGCTCTAGATAAATAAAGCCATTTTTCTCCATGCGCTTGATCAGGTTACTCGTCACGGATTTTGAGATATGAAGTTCCTGCTCAACATCCCGAATCAAGGTCACTTTCCCCTCCTTTTCACGATGAGATAAAAAGCCCAATACCTGACCTTGGGGTCCTGCGCTAAATTCAAGCCCTCTCTTCTTGGCCTCTCTTTCTACCATGAGGTGAATGAGATGACCGATTTTTTTAAATTCTAGTAAAGGTTTGTCCATCATTTCCTCCAAATAGTTCTCTTAAGAACTTTAAAGTTACTATGAGAACTATTTTAACACAAAAAAGATCCCTGTCAAGAAAAAAGTTTCCATAAGAACTAAAAAAAGGAGCCGAATCGACTCCATCCTTCATCTTTAGATAATAATGCCTTCTAGATGATCCATTTCATGCTGACAGATCTGGGCCGGAAAGCCTGACAAATGAATTGTTTTTGCTTTCCAATTCATATCTCGATAGGCCACTGAAATCTCCTCATAACGAGTGGTCGGCCGACTCCCCACCAAGGACAAGCATCCTTCCTCTGTTTGGTAAGGCTTTTTCTTTTCAAGGAGAACCGGATTAAACAGGACCAAATTTTCACTTCCCATTCGGATGATAATCGCTCGCTTTTTCACCCCGATCATATTGGCTGCTAAACCGACACACTCAAGGAGATGAGCATTTAAGGTGTCCTGCAAATCCAAAGCCAAGGTGCGATCCTCAGGTGTCGCTTCTTCTGACTTTTGACCCAAGAATAAGACATCTTTTACAATATTCTTTTTCATTCCTTCCTCACTTCTTGATAGATAGACGAAAGAAGAGAGTGGGACAGAAATCGGTAATTCGTTAGAATTCGATTTCATCGTCCCACCTCCGCACAGTTGAGTAGGGCTGTAAAAGCTGATGAAATCAGCGTAGTAGAGCCCACTCAACCACTGCGTCTTGCTCGACAATCCAAAAATAATTGAGAGGCTAGGACTTTTGTCCCAGCCTCCTCGCTCTTGTTTCTAACCTCTAAGAGACAATTGCTTCTTATTTTTTAAGCTTCTCGCTCACTTCTTTTGCAAGGACAAAGTTCCCCAAGGTCGCTGAACCATTGCCAGCAACTGCAGGTGTCACAATATAATCTCTCACATCTGGTACAGGGAGGTAACCGTTCAAGAGGGCAGTAAACTTCGTGCGAACACGATCTAACATATGTTGTTGAGCCATGACTCCTCCTCCAAAGACAATGACGTCTGGGCGGAAGGTAACTGTCGCATTCACTGCTGCTTGTGCGATGTAGTAGGCTTGAATATCCCATACATTGCTATTGAGTTCAATGTTTTCCCCACGAATACCCGTACGAGCTTCCAGACTAGGACCAGCCGCAAAGCCTTCCAAACAGCCATTGTGGAAAGGACAAACACCCTTGAATTCTTTTTCCACATCCATTGGGTGTTGAGCCACATAGTAGTGTCCCATTTCTGGGTGTCCAGCTCCCCCGATAAACTCACCACGTTGGATGACACCAGCTCCGATTCCTGTTCCGATTGTATAGTAAACCAAGTTTTCGATATGACCACCCGCGTTATTGCGTGCGACCACTTCTCCATAGGCAGAACTATTCACATCTGTCGTGAAATAGATAGGTACATTCAAGGCACGGCGGAAAGCCCCAACGATATCTACATTGGCCCAATTTGGTTTTGGAGTCGTTGTGATGAAACCATAAGTGTTTGAATTTGGATCGATATCAATTGGTCCAAATGAACCAATCGCAAGCCCAACTAGATCCTCAAATTTTGAGAAAAATTCAATACACTTATCAATCGTCTCAATTGGCTTGGTTGTTGGAAATTGTACTTTCTCAATCACATTATAGTTTTCATCACCAACTGCACAAACAAATTTTGTACCGCCAGCTTCCAAACTTCCATATAATTTTGTCATGTTGGCTCCTTTTTTATTATGAAAAATATCCTGTATTTATTATAGCATATTTTGTAGTCAATCTTTTTCTCTTCTCTAAAGAAAAAACACACCTTTTTTTGAGAAATAAAATTCAAGGACTGGAGATGATAGACCAGTCCTTGAGAACTTATTATTTCGATTAAGCTTTGACTTCGATGATCGCATCACCCTTCGCAACAGATCCAGTTGCAACAGGTGTGACAGAAGCAAAGTCAGCCGTGTTAGTGACGATCACCATAGTTGTGTCTTCAAGACCAGCTGCGGCAATTTTCGCTGCATCAAATGTACCAAGGACATCACCAGCTTTGACTTTATCGCCTTGAGCTACTTTTTGATCAAATCCTTCACCGTTCATTGATACTGTATCAATACCAACGTGGATCAAGATTTCAGCACCATTAGCTGTCTTCAAACCGTAAGCATGACCAGTTGCGAAAGCAATAGTTACTTCAGCATCTGCTGGTGCATAGACAACGCCTTCAGTTGGTTTGATGGCAATTCCTTGTCCCATCGCTCCACTTGAGAAGACAGGATCATTCACATCAGCAAGTGCTACAGCACTACCAACGATAGGAGAGATGATGGTTTCGTCTTGAAGAGATGCTGGAATAACTCCAGTTGTTTCTTCTTCAATAATTGCACCAGCTTCTTTGTCCTCTGCAGGAACTGATGAAGCTTCATCTTCATAACCAAACATATAAGTCAAACCGAAACTTAGTGCAGTTGTAAATACAACCATAAATACATATTTCAATAATTGACCATTTAGATAGAGAAGTGTACCTGGAATAATTGTAATACCAAATCCTGTACCAGCCAGATTTAACATAGATGCAATCCAACCACCTACAGCACCTGCTCCCAAAGCAATAACGAATGGTTTCACATAACGCAAGTTCACCCCGAAGATTGCAGGCTCAGTAATACCTAGCAAAGCAGAAATAGTTGCTGGGAATGCTAAAGCTTTCACTTTTTGAGATTTAGATTTTACTGCCACTGCTAAAGTAGCACCAGCTTGCGCAGTCATAGCTGCTGTAATGATTGCATTAAATGGATCTTTTTTATCTGCAGTAATTAATTGTGATTCAAGAAGATTAAAGATATGATGGACGCCAGTAACGACAATCAACTGATGAACCCCACCGATAAGAAGCCCTGCAAGTCCGAATGGTAAATTTAAAATAAACTTAGTTGCATTCAGTACATATTCTTCAATGCTGTGGAAGAATGGACCAATAATAAACAAAGCGAGGAATGACATGATTGTTAATGTGAATAATGGAACCAATAACAAATCTAAGACATCTGGAATTTTCTTATGGAGCCACTTTTCAAGTTTCGCACCAATTAGACCAACGAAGAAAGCGGGAAGAACTGAGTTCTGGAATCCAACCACATGATGGAAGATACCAAAGTATGTTGCTGCTTTAGAAGGATCTTCCGCTACAACCCACGCATTTGGAAGTGTCGGACTAACCATCATCAAACCAATTACAATCCCAAGAACAGGATTTCCTCCGAATACTCGGAACGCAGACCATGAAATCAAGGCTGGGAAGAAGGCAAACGCGGTATCAGTTAAAATTGTTGAATATGTATAAAAATCAGTAGATTTAAATGCGTCTGCTGTTGTACCAAACAAAGCCAAAACCTGGTCTTGAGCAATGGCACCACGAATCCCCATAAACAATCCAGTCGCAACAATTGCTGGTAGAATTGGAACAAAAACGTCTCCAAAGGTACGGATCGCGCGTTGGAACCAGTTTCCTTGTTTAGCGGCTTCTGCTTTCATTTCATCTTTTGATGATGTTGGTAAGCCAAGAGCTACTACTTCATCATAGATCTTGTTTACAGTACCAGTACCAAAGATGATTTGGTATTGACCTGAGTTAAAGAAAGCACCTTGTACTTTTTCAATGTTCTCAACAACATCTTTGTTGATTTTTGATTCATCTTTTACCATCACGCGAAGACGAGTCGCACAGTGAGCAACACTGCTAACGTTCTCAACCCCACCGATTGCATCGATGACCTGCTTTGCAATTTCTGTATTTGACATTTTGCAAAAATCTCCTTATTTTTTGTAATGTAAACGGTTAAATCGTTTCTACGTTTTTAATTGTACCACGTATTGAAAATATGTCAAGCGTTTTGCAGGATTTTTTTGAAACTTTTTTGGACTTTTTGACACCTTTTGACAGTATGAAACTATTTTCATTTTAAAACAGGCCTGTACTACGCTTTTTAGCACTTTAAATCAGACTTTTATTTTCATTTTCTTTCATATTTTCATAAATTTTTCAACTTCTCCTCTTTTCTTCAGGCTGCAAAATAGCTGTCAATCGTTTGACATTTTTTGCCATTTTTTTCATTTATCGCTTGCATTTTTAATAGGAAATCGGTACTATGGAAGTAAGAAAAAATTCGGAGGAATAAAATGGAATGGACAACTGAACGTCGTTACAGACGTTACGAAGACTGGACAAAAGAGGAAAAGCAAGCCATCCAAGATCATA
>CAUCUH010000065.1:0-9400 GCA_958445905.1 uncultured Streptococcus sp. | reverse complement strand
TCCTAGCCTCTCAATTATTTTTGGATTGTCGATCAAGAAGCAGTGGTTGAGTGGGCTCTACTGCGCTGACTTCATCAGCTTTTACAGCCCTACTCAACTGTGCGGAGGTGGGACGACGAAATCGAATTCTAACGAATTACCGATTTCTGTCCTACTCTCTTTTTGCTCTCAAATGAATTTCAACTCTTTTCTAGTCAAATCTGACGCAAGACATCAAATTTATGATAAAATAAAGTGTTACAGTAAATAGATTTTGATGAAGGAACACTATGCGAAAAGAGATTGACCCTGAATTATATAATTACAATAAATTTCCTGGACCTGTGTTTCGTCAGGTAGGAGACCAGATCCTTTCAGAAAACCTCTCCTTTGAGCTCTTGAAAAATGAGAAGGAAGCATTTGATGCGACCGTTTTTGGTCAGCGATTTTCTGAGATTTTAACCAAGTTTGATTACATTGTTGGTGATTGGAGCAATGAGCAGTTGCGCTTGCGTGGCTTTTATAAGGAAGAGCGCGATGTTGCAACGATGGATAAACTAAGTCGCTTAGACGATTATTTGTTAGAATATTGTAGCTATGGTTGTGCTTATTTTGTCCTTGAAAATAAGGAACCTCATCGTGCTTCCTTTGATAAGAAATCACCGGTCAAAAAAGCTCAATCAGAAGAAAGAGAACCTAAAAAGCGTTCGCGCAATCGCAAACAAAAAGATCGTTTCCAAAAACGAGAACGCGACAAGGGACAGTCAACGAACAACTCGAAAAAAACAAGACCGTCTGCTGAAACGAAAAAAACAACGAAGACGAACAACAAACGTCATTTTGTGATTCGACAAAAAGAGGAGTAAGAAAGAATGAAACCATCCATTTATAGTTTAACACGCCAGGATATGATTGATTGGGCGGAAGAAAACGGCGAAAAGAAGTTCCGTGCAGCACAAATCTGGGAATGGCTCTATCGCAAACGCGTCCAGTCCTTCGAAGAAATGACCAACCTTTCTAAGGACTTGATTGCGAAGTTAAATGATCAATTCGTCGTCAACCCACTCAAGCAACGAATCGTGCAAGAGTCAGCAGATGGAACGGTTAAGTATCTTTTTGAATTGCCAGACGGCATGTTGATTGAAACCGTCTTGATGCGTCAGCACTATGGTTTATCTGTCTGTGTAACGACTCAAGTAGGATGCAATATCGGTTGTACCTTCTGTGCTTCTGGTTTGATCAAAAAACAACGCGATTTGAACAATGGGGAAATCGTGTCTCAAATCATGTTGGTTCAAAAATACTTTGACGAGCGTGGCCAAGATGAACGGGTCAGTCATATCGTTGTCATGGGGATCGGAGAACCATTTGACAACTATAACAATGTCTTGAAATTTATCCGGACGGTCAACGATGACAAGGGATTAGCGATTGGTGCTCGTCATATTACCGTGTCAACTTCTGGTTTGGCTCATAAAATTCGTGACTTTGCAAATGAAGGTGTGCAGGTCAATTTGGCAGTGTCTCTTCATGCACCAAACAATGACTTGCGCTCTAGCATCATGAAGATCAACCGGGCCTTTCCAATTGAAAAATTGTTTGCGGCGATTGAATACTATATTGAGACTACGAACCGTCGGGTGACCTTTGAGTACATCATGCTCAATGAAGTCAATGACGGGGTCGAGCAAGCTTTAGAGTTGGCAGAATTGCTCAAGAATATCAAGAAATTGTCTTATGTTAACTTGATTCCTTACAATCCTGTCAGTGAGCATGACCAATATAGCCGGAGTCCCAAAGAACGGGTCATGGCCTTCTATGATACCTTGAAAAAACAAGGTGTTAACTGTGTAGTGCGTCAAGAGCACGGTACAGATATTGATGCTGCCTGTGGTCAATTGCGTTCAAATACCATGAAACGGGACCGGGAGAAAGCGATTGTTGAACATGCGCAACCTTAAACAAGGGCTGATCGATCATACAGAACTAACCAAAAGAGGAAGAAGGCTGTTACGGAGTGGCAGCTTCTTCTATTTTATCCTCTTGTGTCTGATGTGTTTTTTGCCCCAACAGCCAGAGCCAGGTATGGAAACACCGGGTATTCAACATTTCGGTCGCATCGTCGTCCTGCTGGTTCCTCTTAATTCGGTGATGAATCTTGGTCAGATCACCAGTGCCCTCCAACTCATTAAGGTCATTCTCCAAAACATAGCCAATATCTTTTTGTTAAGCCCGCTGGTCTTTCAACTCCTCTGGCTATGGCCCTGGTTGAGGAGTCGAAAACGGGTCTTGTGCTTCGGCTTTGCGATGAGCTTGTGGATTGAATGTAGCCAAGTTCTGTTAGATCTCTTATTCAATGCCAATCGTGTCTTTGAGCTAGATGATTTGTGGACCAATACCTTAGGCGCTTATCTGGCTTATTTAGGCTTTCAGTATTGCAGAGCACGATTGCTAGCAAAAAATGGGAAAATGTAAAACCCGAACATTTTAACTACTTTTTAAAATTTTTGTTGACAAAGTCAGAAGCGGGAGCTATAATAGCTTCAAGACATCAGAAAAGTAGAGATTTTTCTCACTTCCAGGGAGCTTGTGGTGATTGCGAACAAGCAGTGGTGAATCTTGAAATGGGCTGATGCGTTTATGATGATGAATTTGAAACAATAAAAATTCGGTGAGCACACCTTATCGTGCACCCTGTTGCTAGACAGGTCAGAGATGTAGGAGAAAGAATGTCTTCCTACAATTGAGGTGGCACCGCGGTATCGAATCGTCCTCACACAGATTTTTCTGTGTGAGGTTTTTTGTATCTCAAAGGGATCCAGTGAGACTGCAGCTCAAAGGACCATCGAGAGAAAAAATCATAAACAGAATTGAAAATATAGAAAAGAGGACACAATCATGACAGAAACTAAAGGCTATTTCGGACAATTTGGTGGATCTTTCGTACCAGAACCGATTCAAAACTTGCTCAATCAATTAGAGGAAACCTTTGAACAGTATAAAAATGATCCAGAATTTATCGCAGAATACAAACATTATTTGAAAGATTATTCTGGTCGGGAAACACCGCTCTACTTTGCGGAAAGTTTGACAGAGCATTTAGGTGGGGCAAAAATTTATTTGAAGCGCGAAGACTTGAATCACCTAGGTTCGCATAAATTGAATAACGTTTTGGGGCAAATCCTCTTGGCTAAACGCATGGGCAAAACGCGCGTGATTGCTGAAACAGGAGCCGGTCAACACGGTGTAGCTACAGCAGCTGCGGCAGCTAAGTTCGGTATGGCCTGTGATGTCTACATGGGGGCAGAAGACGTGGAACGCCAACGCTTGAATGTCTTCCGCATGGAAATGATGGGGGCAACCGTTCATGCGGTTGAAACCGGGACTAAGACCTTGAAAGACGCTGTTGATGCTGCCTTTGGAGCATGGATGGCGGATCTGGATGCCTTTTACGTTTTGGGTTCTGCTGTTGGCCCTCACCCTTACCCAACCATTGTGCATGAATTCCAAAAAGTGATCAGTGAAGAATCTAAACGTCAAATCTTGGAAAAAGAAGGTCGTTTGCCAGACTATGTGATTGCCTGTGTCGGTGGTGGCTCTAATGCCATCGGTGCCTTTTCTGAATATGTCGCAGAAGAGGAAGTCGGCTTGATTGGGGTAGAAGCAGCTGGTCATGGCTTGGATACCGATCAGCACGCAGCGACTATGACCAAAGGGACTATCGGTGTGGTTGATGGGATGAAGACCTATGCAGTCTTTGGCGAAGATGGAAAAGTAGCGCCAGTGTACTCGATCTCTGCTGGTTTGGACTACCCAGGGGTTGGTCCAGAGCATGCTTTCTTTAAAGATTCTGGTCGTGTCGAATATGTAGCAGCGACAGATGATGAAGCAGTAGAAGCTCTTCTTCTTCTCAGTAAGACAGAAGGGATCCTCCCAGCTATTGAAAGCTCACACGCGATTGCAGAAGCAGTCAAACGTGCTCCACAATTGGATAAAGACAAGATCATCATCATCAATGTTTCCGGACGTGGGGACAAGGATGTGGCTGCCATCGCCGATTATCTAGAAGCGAAGGCTGCAAAATAAGAAGAACTTATCTGCAAAACATCGTATAAAGCAGTAAAGCGTGATAACTGAGAAAGAGACAGGGAACAAAGGGAATCCGGTCTCTTTCTTTTTTGAGAGCAAAGAAGAGAATGCCTAAGATGGATGCGATCTGAATGAGAATGAGGATCTGGGTAGAAGAAAAGCTTAGCGAAAAGGTAGCTAGTAAGAGAAAATCTCCTGCTCCCATTCCGATAAAGAAAAAGTGAGCTCCGATTGCAAGGAGTAAAAAGACCAGCATGAGGAGATTACTACCGGATAAAAAGAGGACTAGGGCATGGAGACAGCACCAGATGACCAAGGGGTATTCCATAAAGCGAAGGTCATAGATGGCTAAAACGGCAGCTCCCAGTAGTGTTAGAAGTTGAGGCAGGGAAAGGTAACCATTGGCGCAGGCTAAAAAGAGCAGGCCACTCCAGACCTCAAAAAGGCAGTACCAAAATGGGTAGGGCTGATGACAATAGCGGCAGCGAAAGCGATGCAGTAGTTGCGAGATAATGGGGATGAGATCCCAAACGCCAAGGACGTGCTGGCAGTGATCGCAATGACTGCGAGGAGCGAGAATAGATTGGTTTGGGAAACGGTCGACAACTAGTCCCAAAAAAGAGGCGATGCAAGTACCGATGGTAAAAAAATAAAAGTTGATCATACTTATTTATTCGTAAAGCAATCGGAAAATTTCATCATTTGCTTGAAAATCTTGTAAAGCCTTTCTAAATTTGATACAATAATGAACATGAAAAACCTGTATGATGTTCAACAATTTTTAAAACGTTTTGGAATCATCATTTATGTGGGGAAGCGCCTCTATGACATCGAATTGATGAAAATTGAGCTTCAACGTCTTTATGATGCAGGCCTGATGGAACGGCTCGATTATTTAGAAGCCGATACCGTTTTAAGAAGAGAACACAAGCAAGAATTAGAATTTTTGAAAAAGAGTGAGGTAGAATGATGGGAAATATCATTGTTTGGTTGGCTATTTTAGGAGTATTTGGATGGATGGCGTTTAATTATTTCCGCATCCGTAAAGCTGCTAAATTTGTGGATAATGCGACTTTTGAAGAGCTGATTCGTCAAGGTCAGTTGATTGACTTGCGAGAGCCAGCTGAGTTTCATGCCAAGCATATTTTAGGAGCACGCAACATTCCTTCTACTCAGTTGAAGTTGAGTCTTGCAGCCTTGCGCAAAGACAAACCAATTTTGCTCTATGAGAATAGCCGTAGTTCGCGTGTAACCAATGCGGCTCTCTACCTTAAGAAACAGGGCTATACAGACATTTATGTCTTGTCTTATGGTCTTGATTCTTGGAATGGGAAAGTGAAAAAAGACGCTTAATAAAAAGAGCTCTAACTGCAGCAAATGTGTGGTTAGAGCTTTTTTATCTTGTTTTTTCAAGGAAATCTTTGACCCATGTGAGCTCTACCTCATTCAAAGGCCGGCTTTCGCCAGGTGCTAACTGAGGATCCAAGGTGAAGGGACCGAAAGATAAGCGTTTTAAGGTCATTACTTTGACCCCAATGGCTAAAAACATCTTTTTTACTTGGTGGTATTTCCCTTCTGAGATCCGGACCTGGGCCTTGCTGTAGCTGGGGTTACTTTCTAGAATGGTCAAGGAGGCGGGCTTGCAGATAGGGCCGTCCGTGAATGAAATCCCATTCTGAAATTGCTCGATGTGGGCCACATAGAGCGGACCATTGACTTCTACCTCATAAACCTTCTCCACATGGTATTGAGGATGGAGCAGTTGAAAGCCTAAGGGACCATTATCTGTGATGAGGAGCAGACCACTGGTGTCGCGATCGAGGCGACCAAGCGGATAGAGGTCGGGGTACTCTTGCTGGGGATCCACTAGCTCGATCACCGTTGGATGGTGGGCGTCTCTTTTGGCGGTCACGGCCCCGATTGGTTTATGGAGCATGTAGTAGTGGTGACGCGGTTCTTGAATGATTCGTTCCCCGATTTGAATCTGTTGGAGTCCAGGGTCGATGTTTTGGGATAGCTTTTGAGCTGGTAGGTGATCGACCAAGATTTGCCTTCGGGCCAGAAGTTGTTTGATGTCTTTGCGAGCGTACTGATGGTCTGCCATCAATTGATCTAATCTCATGGGAGCCTCTTTTTCTGAAATTCTTATCATCAGTGTATCATGAAAAGAAAAGGAAATCGAGTCCGAGAAAAGAAATGAATATGAAAACATTTACAACTAGCTGAACTGTGTTTTTTAGATAGGACTGTGGTATAATTGTTCAGTTAGAAATATTATTTAAAATTTTATAGAGGAAATCATGACAAAATTAAGAGAAGATATTCGTAACGTTGCGATCATTGCCCACGTTGACCATGGTAAAACAACCTTGGTAGACGAATTGTTGAAACAATCGCACACCTTGGATGAACGTAAAGAATTGCAAGAACGTGCAATGGACTCAAACGATCTTGAAAAAGAACGTGGGATCACGATCCTTGCTAAAAATACAGCCGTTGCTTATAACGGAACTCGAATCAATATCATGGACACACCAGGACACGCGGACTTCGGTGGAGAAGTGGAACGGATCATGAAAATGGTCGATGGGGTTGTATTGGTCGTTGATGCCTACGAAGGAACCATGCCTCAGACGCGTTTCGTATTGAAAAAAGCCTTGGAACAAGATCTTGTTCCGATCGTTGTTGTCAACAAAATCGATAAACCATCTGCTCGCCCAGAAGAAGTTGTAGATGAAGTTCTTGAACTGTTCATCGAATTAGGTGCGGATGATGACCAATTGGAATTCCCAGTTGTTTATGCATCAGCGATCAACGGAACATCATCACTTTCAGATGATCCAGCTGATCAAGAGCACACAATGGCACCGATCTTTGATACCATCATTGATCACATCCCAGCTCCAGTTGATAACTCAGATGAGCCTCTTCAATTCCAAGTATCCCTGCTTGATTATAACGACTTCGTTGGACGTATCGGTATCGGACGTGTCTTCCGTGGTACTGTAAAAGTTGGGGACCAAGTAACCCTTTCTAAATTGGATGGAACGACTAAGAACTTCCGTGTTACTAAACTCTTTGGTTTCTTTGGTTTGGAACGTCGTGAAATTCAAGAAGCTAAAGCGGGTGACTTGATCGCTATCTCTGGTATGGAAGATATCTTCGTTGGAGAAACCATCACACCGACAGACGCAGTTGAAGCTCTTCCAATCCTTCACATCGATGAACCAACGCTTCAAATGACCTTCTTGGTTAACAACTCACCATTTGCTGGTCGCGAAGGAAAATGGGTAACCTCTCGTAAAGTTGAAGAACGCTTGCAAGCGGAATTGCAAACCGACGTTTCTCTTCGTGTTGACCCAACTGATTCACCTGATAAATGGACAGTTTCAGGACGTGGGGAATTGCACTTGTCTATCTTGATCGAAACCATGCGTCGTGAAGGATACGAATTGCAAGTATCTCGTCCAGAAGTTATCATCAAGGAAATTGATGGTGTCAAATGTGAACCATTTGAGCGCGTACAAATCGACACACCAGAAGAATACCAAGGATCTGTTATCCAAAGCCTTTCTGAACGTAAAGGTGAAATGTTGGATATGATTTCAACTGGTAACGGTCAAACTCGTTTGGTCTTCCTTGTTCCAGCGCGTGGTTTGATTGGGTACTCAACTGAGTTCTTGTCAATGACACGTGGTTACGGAATCATGAACCACACCTTTGATCAATACTTGCCAGTGATTCCAGGAGAAATCGGTGGACGTCACCGTGGTGCTCTTGTTTCAATCGATAACGGAAAAGCAACCACTTACTCTATTATGTCTATCGAAGAACGTGGTACGATCTTTGTCAATCCAGGTACAGAAGTTTACGAAGGAATGATCATCGGGGAAAACTCTCGTGAGAACGACTTGACCGTAAACATTACGAAAGCAAAACAAATGACCAACGTTCGTTCAGCTACTAAGGACCAAACAGCGGTTATCAAGACTCCTCGTATCTTGACCTTGGAAGAATCTCTTGAGTTCTTGAACGACGATGAGTACATGGAAGTAACACCTGAATCTATCCGTTTGCGGAAACAAATCTTGAACAAAGCAGAACGCGAAAAAGCAAATAAAAAGAAAAAATTAGCAGCTGCTGAATAATACGGAAAGAAAGGAGAAGCAAAATGGTCTATTTTATCTTAGGGATTTTGATTCTCCTTTTTTACCTTTTTATGACCCCAAAAAGTATTCGTGGTACTTTAAACAGTGTCACAATGGTGGTCTTGATCGTCTCCATTATCGTACTGACTTGTCTCGCTATTTTTCAGATATTCCAACTACCGTCTGAGTTTTTTGTCGGTGCCTTTCTCTCCTTTGTTGGCTACCTGGCTTTGGTGGATATTTCCAAAATGACGACCAAACAGAAAAAATAAATGCTGACGTGATTTTTAAAGCCCTTTGGGCTTTTTAATTTTGCTAAAAAAAGGTAAAATAGAGAGTGATAAAAATGGAGCGAAGAAATCATGAAATTTGTGAAACAATTTGAAAATAAAAAGGTTCTTGTATTAGGTTTGGCTAAGTCAGGCGAGTCAGCTGCCCGTTTGTTAGATCGCTTAGGAGCGATTGTGACCGTCAATGATGGCAAACCTTTTGAAGAAAATCCAGCAGCACAAAGTTTACTGGAAGAAGGGATTAAAGTCGTGACAGGAGGCCACCCTCTGGAATTGTTGGATGAAGACTTTGCAGTCATGGTCAAAAATCCAGGGATCCCTTATTCTAACCCGATGGTCGAAAAAGCGCTTGAAAAGGGTATTCCAGTCCTCACTGAAGTGGAATTGGCCTATCTGATTTCGGATGCGCCAATTATTGGGATTACAGGATCAAACGGAAAAACGACGACAACAACCATGATCGGAGAAGTCTTGACGGCTGCCGGCCAAGGTGGTCTATTGTCTGGGAATATCGGTTTTCCAGCTAGCCAAGTTGCACAAACAGCAACAGAAAAGGATGTTCTGGTCATGGAATTGTCTTCTTTCCAATTGATGGGAATTGAAGCCTTCCATCCAGAGATTGCAGTGATTACCAACCTCATGCCGACCCATATCGACTATCATGGTTCTTTTGAAAATTATGTAGCTGCCAAATGGAATCTTCAAAAGAATATGACAGAAAAAGATGTCATTGTCTTAAACTTCAATCAAGATTTGGCCAAGGAACTCGCTACAAAAACCAAGGCAAGAGTCCTTCCATTTTCAACGGTCGAAAAGGTGGATGGGGCTTATTTGGAAGATGGACTTCTCAAGTTTAAGGGAGAAGTTGTTATGCGAGCAGATGAACTGGGTGTT
>CAUCUH010000064.1:0-9463 GCA_958445905.1 uncultured Streptococcus sp. | reverse complement strand
GGACGACGAAATCGAATTCTAACGAATTACCGATTTCTGTCCCACTCTCTTTTCTATTTTCTATTGGTTCTGAGGAGATGGAGTATCTGGCGTGCTTGCTTCTGTTACAGCTGCGCTTGCAGGCTCTGTTTCTATCTCAGTTGTGGCAGGCTTGCTTCCTTCTGAAGCTGCTGCTTCTTTTTCCACCGGAGTTTCTGTAGCGACAGGCGTTTCAGCTGTGGAAGCTGGTTTGCCCGCTTCGCTTGCAGATGGTGCTGCAGCTAATTCTGCCTGGAAGGCTTGGATGGCCTGTAGTAAGGCTGCTTTATCACTCTTTGGATTAGCCAATTGGTCAAAGAGAGCTTCCAAGCGATCAAATACCGCATCACTAGCTCCCTTGTCCTGCAATTGTTGGTGCAAGGCCATCAATTGGTTATAGAGCTGTTGATAAAGAGCGACATCCCCAATTTGAGGCTCTTCCGTTTGCTTTTGTTTTTGCTTTTCAATGCTATCACTGATTTCGCGTAGAAGTGCTTCCCCACTTGTAATAGCCTTGTTTGGATCAGATTCTTTTCCAAGTTGAGCCAAGCCTGTTTCAAAAGCCGTTCGTTTGCCTTGGTCTTCGACTTGTGGCAAGAGCGACTGGATTTGCTCTAAGAGAGCTGTCAAAATCTTGTTCTGTTGACGGGCTTCTGTTGCCTTATCCAACTCTCCATACAAGCCTTTGAGGAAATCATAAACCGCTACGTTGTAGGATGGGGTTTGACTTCCTTTTTGATCCAAAACTGTTTTTTCAATAGGATAGGTTTGGCCTTTTTCTTGGGAGAAGAGCTGGTCAATAGCTTGCTTAGTTTGGTAGAGCTCCATAAAGTGAGATTTGGAATCCCAAGCTTCTTCAAAGGCTTGAGCTCGGTAGAGCTTCAAGGCTAGATCTGCTGCCTTAGTGCGGAGTTCTGGTGTCAAGCGCGCATCGCTCAAGCTTTGGTAGAAATACTTGAGGTAATCGACCGATGTCACACCCGTCCGATCTTGCATCTCCTGAACAGCTTCTAATAGCTTCCCTTCCTGCTCTAGACGCTTGCTGTCCTTGGTAGCATAGGCTTCCTGCAGTTGAGAGACCAACTCTTCCTTCTTCAATTGGAAGGCTTCTGTGTCTAGCAAGCGCACTTGTTCCAGCAACTCTTGGTAACGACGATCCAAGGCTGTCTCTTCTTTTGGTTTGACCGCTTGGGTCGCATGAATGTACTGCGCATCAACCTGTTTGAGACTGGCTAGGTAGCCTTCCGTCGAGTTGCTTGGGAAACTCTTGACGTTTTCCAAGAAGTGGCCCAAGATGAGCTCAATCCGTCTTTGTTGCAATGGATCAGAAGCATAGAGAGTCCGGCTTTCTGCTAAGAGCTGGTTGACCCTGTCCTCTACGACTTTCTTGTCCAAGTCTCCTTTTTTGTAAGGAGATTGGATGGTTGGAAGACGGTGGGCTAAGTAGTCTGCCAGTCCTGCTGAACGTACCTTGATGTAGTGGTTGTGATCGCCATGCGGGATGACAAACTGACCATTTTCAATCTGGAGGCTATAAGGAGAAATCCCTGAACGAAGCGCTGTTGCATAGAGTTCATTGATAAAGTCTAGTTCAGGATTGCCAGTCTCAAGTGGGATCCGGACATGTTCCTTCCGAACGGCATAAGGGTGGATGTGGGTCGGATCGTATTCTTGGTCTGGATTGTTAAAGACAAAGAAACCATTGGAAATCTTAATGGCCTCACGAGGGACACCATAGGTCTTGCTGATGTACTGGATCTTTTCCTCATCTGAGGCATCACGAGAATAGGTCGCAACGTCATCTGTCAGGGGCTGACCCTTGTCCTCTTCTTTCTTACCAGCTAGAGTTGCCTCTGCTGCTGCAATCTCTTGAGGAGAGAGGTCCTTTTTATAGAAATAATGGGCATGGTTGCCATGAGCGACCATATAGCCTTCCTCGTCCTTGCTAATGACCTTGTCTGCGTGGAAGCCATGGTCGTGCTCCTCTTCGTGCTCGTGATCATGACTGTCCCCATGTTCATGTTCATGATCGTGACTGTCGCCATGCTCGTGATCAGGATCAACTGGTCTTGTGCTTGGATTTGAAGGCAAGCTTGGGTTTGCTTCGGTTGGACTACTAGTTCCTTGAGCACGAAGCAATTGGAATTGCCGCGCCAACTCACGCTCTAAAGGCGATAGAGAGCTGTATGGGATAAAGTGGAAATGATCCCCATGAGGGTAGACAATCCCTTGATCGGTCCACTTGGTAATCTTACTTGGATCAAAGACTGAGCCATCAGACTCCACATGACGAGAAGACAACGGGGCTTTCTGCAATTCTTCGATCAAGTTGGTCAGGCTTGGAATCGGTTTGGAGGCAGTCGGTTTAGACGTCGTTGGGGTTGTCTGTGTATTAGTTGGACTGACTGATGGCTGGTTACTTGCTTGCTTCCCAAGGTTTGGAGAGGCTTGGTCTAAAGTTCCTTGCCCTTGTTCTGTGCTTGCTCCAGCTAGGCTTGAGTTTCCAGCCTGATGGCCGGCTTGACCACCTAAAACGGAGAGGGCTGCTGCCAACTCGCCAGCAGATAAGGCACTCTTTGGAATATAATGGAAATGGCCACCATGGGGCACAATAAAGCCGTCCCCTGTATCTGAAATGACATCTCCAGGACTAAAGACATAACCATCGTCCGTACGGTAGCCACCACCTGTATGGTTCTTAGCCGTCAACATCTCAAGAGTCTTACCTTCTTTCAGCGCTTGACTCGGTTGACGGAAGTCACGGGTCTTGCCTGCCTTGTGCGAGGAGCTCGCTTGCACCGATCCTGTCTCCCCTTCTTCTTTTACGCCCCCTTTTTGCTGTTGAGCGATCTCTTCGATCGAGCGCACATTGACTGTATGTTGGGCATCCTTTAAGTAGAGATAGTATTTTCCAGCGCGTTTGATAATATAGCCATCCTTGACCTTGCTCACGATATCCGCTTCTTGCAGCTGATAAGTTGGATCCCGCAAAATCAACTCTTCACTAAAGATGGCATCAAATGGGACCTTGCCGCTGTAGTAATGAAAATGATCCCCATGAGAAGTGACAAAGCCTTCATCTGTAATCTTGATGACAATTTGCTCTGCCTGGGTCTTTTCCTTGGCATTGACCGCTTCGATGCTGTCTTCCTTTTTGCTGGAGGCAGACGATGACGATTTCTTGTCCGCTTGCAAATACTGAATCTGATTCTTTTTCTCTTCCTTGACTTGTGGCTGCTGACTGAGCGCATAGGCACAGAGTCCTAGCCCCAAGGTCGCTACCAATCCAATCGTTCCCTTTTTCTTCATTCTTGATTTACTCCTCTAATTCCTTGGCTAAAGTCGCCATATTTTCTTCTAAATTTTCTAATAGATCTTTCTCATTTTGCGGATCGGCTTCCAGTGGATCCAAGACCTTGACACGCGCCCCTGTTGCCTTGGCGATACTATCTGCCACTTTTGATGACGTGTGCTTTTCCACAAAGATCGTTTTCACCTTGTAGTCTTTGACAAACTGCTGGATCTCCGCCAATTGCCGAGCGGTCGGTTCTTGCTCTGGGGAAATCCCTGCAATCCCTAACTGCTTGAGACCAAAGCGTTTGGCCAGATAAGAAAAGGCCGTATGCTGGGTCACAAAAGTCTTTTGTTTGGCCTTGTCAAAGAGAGGTTGGTAGTGGGCTACCAGTTCCTCACAGCGCTTTTCAAGCTTTTGAGCATTGGCCTGATAGCGCTCCTTGTTCTTTGGATCGATCTCTCCCAAGCGCTGGGCGATGATCTTTCCTTCCTCTGCGATTTTTACAGGATCCAACCAAGTATGCGGATCATACAAGTGCTTGGCTTCTTTTCCCTGACCAGCCTCGACATCCTCTAATCCAGCCACCTTATCAAGGGTCATTCCTTGGCTACCTTCTATCACTCGCAACTTGGAACCTTGAAGATTGGGATCTAAGCGACCGGCCCAAGATTCCAGGGTCTGAGAATGATAGACAAATACATCCGCATCATAGATCTGGGCCACTTCCTTGGTTGAGGGTTCGTAATCATGGATCCCTGCACCTGACTGAACCATCCAGATGTCATTTTGATCGCCAGAGATTTCCTTGACCAGGGCATAGATGGGATAAAAACTCGTGACAATTTTGAGACCTTTTTTAGAAGGGGGCTTACCCGCATTTCCTTGACTTCCACAAGCTGCAAGCAGAAAGAAACTGAGAAATAAGAGTCCCAGAACCTTTATTCTTCTCCTATTCATCCTTCACCTCTTTTTCATTTTTGTTAACCAGTTTATTAATCAGTTAATTAACTAGTTAATCATACTGCTAATCATTTGCTTTGTCAAGCTTTTTTTACATTTTTTTCCTTTTAATGCTAGAGACTAACAGTTGCCTAGACTCCACGAGCCTTCCTTGCAGTAAAAAAAGAGACTGGGACAAAAGTCCTAGCCTCTCAATTGTTTTTGGATTGTCGAGCAAGACGCAGTGGTTGAGTGGGCTCTACTACGCTGATTTCATCAGCTTTTACAGCCCTACTCAACTGTGCGGAGGTGGGACGACGAAATCGAATTCTAACGAATTACCGATTTCTGTCCCACTCTCTTTTATTGACGGTAGAAATATTGATCAGCCGGGTAGTTGCCTGCAGATTGAGTGACCACTAGACGTGGCTTGCTGGTATCAGACTGGTCTCCATCCGGATTTTGGAAACCGATTTTCAGAAGTCCAATCGCAGCACCAGTCTCACCCATCTTCATCTCAACATAAGGGATCTTGCTCTTCTTATCCGAGTCCGCAACAGCCTTGAGGCTGCCTTGGCCCTTGACTTTTCCGTCTGCTTGGATGACGATTTCAGCTCCCTTGCCATTGCGCCAGGTTCCAGCTAAGCTTGAGAAATCGCCTCCGTTAATGGCCGCAATATCCAAGTCTTTCTCTTTTTTCGGTTGTGGGTAAGCTTTCCACCACTCTAGATGATAATCCCGAAAGGCCGCATCCCCAAAGAGAATCCGACGTTCTTGGGAAGCTACTCCATCAGGACCTGTCACACCTGCTGGGATCAAGTACAAGGTTTGCTCTTGCCCTTGGATCGCAGTCGCATTGGCCCCTGTGAAATAAACTTCATAATAGCCTTTTCGCTTCTTGGGCTCTTTTTCTTTATTGAGCAGGTAACTTGCCCGAGTGCCTCCGCTCCAGAAAGTCCAGCCAGCCTCACCATTTACAATGCTTGGAAAGGCGCTGGTCTTGTTTTGGTAATATTCTTCTGGAGTATAGCCATAAAGTTTAAAACCGGAATCTGCGATTTCCTTTTCATAGGTATCATTGGAATAAGCACCTTCAAACGGTGAGAGATTGCCATCAAGGACGACATCATTTGGATCTGTCGATTTGAAAAAATCCTCCCGATTGGCAAAGACCATCTCGTGGTCGGGATTTTTGTCAGTCATGGTGACCGTGATCAAAGGCTTCTTATCTGTCTTGTATTTAAAGACACGAACAGTGACTGTAAAGTCTGTATTGCCATCGGACTTTTTCATCTTGCCTGTCGAAACTTTATTAGACCCTTCGACCTTCCAATCCGTGCTAAATTCAGCGGATACCTTGCCGTCAGCTGTTTGGTAATCGATCTTCCAGGCCTTGCCTTTTTTCTCGATTTTGGCTTCATCCCGTTCATTAGAGACATAGTCACCACTCAGGTCAATAGCTTTTTCCTTTGGCTTGGTGACCTTCTTGCTAGTCTGGTTAAATTCCTTTTGATGGTCTGGTTGGATGTTGGAGCTAGAGTAGAGATAAACTCCTCCGATCAGAACAACTGCTCCGACCAGCCCCAAAATCGGCCCCAGGTATTTTTTCTTCCACTTAAGATTCATTTTACTACCTCCATGGAATAAGATCTTTACACTAGTATACCCTAAATCGAAAGTATAGTAAAATTCCCCTCTATATAGTGGTTTTCCAGGTTTAAACTGACTAGTCTTAGCAGAGAATACCTGTTTCTCAAAAATAATATTTTGTTTATCGTTATTTTTTTATCGTTTTTCGATACTTTTTTATTGACTATTTTTTTATAAAGAGTATACTATAAGTGAAAAATAAATAAACTTCAAGGAGGCTTGCGATGAAAAACTCAAAAACCTTAAAAAATGTCATTGAAGTCTTGACGGCTTTCATTTACTTCTGTGGCTTTATGACTGTGGCTGCACTGGTCGTCCACCTGCTTTCACGGATGGGAGTGTTTAAAGATCTCATTCAAACTGGACGCTTGTCCTTTGATGTGAATGGCATCCAACTCTTCCCCAAACATCCGCAACCTCTCTGGCAGCTGCTCTTCCCACTAGCCTCAAGCGCTATCTATATTTACCTTCTCATCACCATTCGCAGCTTCCTCCAAAATCTCTACCAAGAAAAGATCTTTTCTCACTCTAACATTGATCTTTGCAACCGAGCTTGGAAGATTCTCTTGGTCTTGTCCTTTATGTCTGGCACACTTGAAACCAGTGGAAATGCTTATCTCCTTCCCTTCACTTTCCAATTTACCTTTAACACAGGGCTTCTCCTTGCCGTTCCAATCGTCTGGGTCTCTGGCAAGATTTTAGAGAGAGGTATTGAGATTGCTGAAGAAAATGAGCTAACCATTTAAGGAGGTTGCCATGATTATCGTCAATCTAGATGTCATGCTAGCCAAGCGAAAGATGAAATCCAACGAGCTAGCCGACAAAATCGGCATCACCACAGCCAACCTCTCCATCCTCAAAACCGGCAAGGCCAAAGCCATCCGCTTCACCACCCTTGAAGCCATCTGCAAAGAACTCGACTGCCAGCCAGGAGATATCCTAGAATACCGGCCGGATGAATAGGAAAATATAATTTGAGACCTTCCTTGGGTGAGGACGGACGGTAGCGAATCCCTTTGGGATTCCATACCTAAGATTTGAGCCTACTGTCTCAAATCTCCCGAAAGTCTGAAATGATACCGTTTCAGACTCTTTTCTCACTGCGGAAGTCTCCATTAATATCCATTACTAATAGGACTCAAATACCATCCTTGTAAAACTCAATGATGGGAACTATATCAATACAAGAAAAGCACTCCCGCGGGAGTGCTTGAGAGCGTATACAATTTGTTCTTCCTTACAAATCAAATTAATTTTATAAAAATCAAAAAATTTATTCGTTAGAATTATTCAATCATCTACTGAAACTTTCCGCCGTGAGAAAAGTGCTAGAAACAATTGTGTTTCTAGCACTCGGGAGTTTTGGAACCTAGGGTCCAAAACTAAGTCATGGAACTTCTTCGAAGTTCGCTGACGTCCGTACTCACCTAAGGAAAGTTTTTTAGATGATTTTTTCTTTTTCTATCGTTTAGCCGATGATGCTTCCATTTGGAACAGATGGATCAACTGTTAAGACTGTTAATTGATCTCCGTGTTCTGCGGAAAGAATCATGCCTTGGCTGACATATTTCTTCATCATCTTACGTGGTTTAAGGTTGGCCACGATTTGAAGTTTTTTACCGACCAATTCTTGTTCATTTGGATAGAATTTCGCGATACCAGAGAGGATTTGACGGTCTTCGCCATCTCCTGCGTCTAGGCGGAAGCGAAGCAGTTTGTCTGATCCTTCGACGCGTTCCACTTCTTTGACTTCTGCTACACGGATTTCAACCTTGTCAAAGTCTTCAAATTTGATCTCGTCTTTTTCAGACTTGAGTTCCACTTCTTCTGGAATCCATTCTTTTTCTTTTGGTTTTCCAGCAGTCATTTGAGATTGGATGTAGGCAATTTCTTCTTCCATGTCGAGACGTGGGAAGATTGGAGTTCCTTTGGCAACCACTGTGACATTTTCAGGGAAACCTGCTAGGGTCAAGTTTTCAAGATCGAAGTCCAAGCCCAAGCCAAGTTGTTCCATGATGGCATTTGAGGTGTTCATCATGAATGGTTGGATCAAGTGAGCCACAACACGAAGGCTAGCCGCTAAGTGAGCCATGACCGCTGCCAATTGTTCCTTGTCCCCATCTTCTTTAGCGAGGACCCAAGGAGCAGTCTCATCGATGTACTTATTGGTCCGAGAGATGATGTTCCATACGGCTTCCAAAGCGCGTGGGTAATCAACCGCGTTCATTTGCTTGTGGTATTCTGCGATGTTTTCTTCAACTACCTTAGCCAAATCTGCATCAAATGCAGTGACATTTTCCACATAAGCTGGAACTTGACCACCAAAGTATTTGTTAATCATGGCTACCGTCCGGTTAAGGAGGTTTCCAAGGTCATTGGCCAATTCATAGTTGATACGAGCCACGTAGTCTTCTGGTGTGAAGGTCCCATCAGAACCAACTGGAAGGCTACGCATGAGGTAGTAACGGAGTGGATCCAAGCCGAAGCGTTCCACCAACATTTCTGGATAGATGACATTCCCTTTAGACTTCGACATCTTGCCGTCTTTCATGACAAACCAACCATGGGCAATCAAGCGTTCTGGCAATTTGATATCCAACATCATTAGAAGGATTGGCCAGTAGATCGAGTGGAAACGAAGGATGTCTTTTCCAACCATGTGGAAGACGGTTCCGTTCCAGAATTTATCAAAGTTTTCATGATCTTCTTGACCGTAACCAAGAGCCGTCACATAGTTGAGAAGGGCATCAATCCATACATAGACCACGTGTTTTGGATTAGATGGAACTGGGACTCCCCAAGTAAAGGTAGTCCGAGATACTGCCAAATCTTCCAAGCCTGGCTCGATGAAGTTTTTCAACATTTCATTGAGACGACCATCTGGCGTGATGAAATCTGGTTGGGATTTGAAAAATTCAACCAAGCGGTCTTGGTATTTGCTGAGACGAAGGAAATAAGATTCTTCAGAAACCCATTCTACTTCGTGGCCTGATGGGGCTACCCCACCGATGACCTTACCATTCTCATCACGGTAAACCTCAGCCAATTGGCTTTCTGTAAAGAACTCCTCATCAGAGACTGAATACCAGCCAGAGTACTCACCCAAGTAGATGTCATCTTGTGCCAGCAAGCGTTCAAAGACCTGGGCCACCACTTTTTCATGGTAGTCGTCTGTCGTACGGATGAATTTATCATATGAGATATCGAGTAATTGCCAGAGTTCTTTCACTCCAACGGCCATCCCATCTACATAAGCTTGCGGCGTGATCCCAGCTTCTTCTGCTTTCTGCTGGATCTTTTGACCGTGCTCATCAAGACCAGTCAGGTAGAACACATCGTAGTTCATCATACGTTTGTAACGCGCCAAGACGTCACAGGCGATCGTTGTGTATGCTGAACCAATATGCAATTTACCAGATGGGTAATAGATAGGGGTTGTGATGTAGAATGATTTTGTCATGTTTCTTTTCCTTTCAGGGCTAATGGAACCCAATTTAGTAACACTCTATTATAACATTTTTAGGAGACCCTGAAAACCCAAAACCAGCTAGGAGCTTGGAA
>CAUCUH010000063.1:0-9488 GCA_958445905.1 uncultured Streptococcus sp. | reverse complement strand
TCTGTGGAACGTGAATACGGAGTACCATTCAATTACATCGACATCACTGAAAAATACGATGAGTTGGTTGCTAATCCAAACATCCGCAAGACAAAAATTAAAGCACGTGATTTGGAAACTGAAATTTCTAAATTGCAACAAGAATCTGGCTATCCATATGTAGTCAACATCGATACTGCTAACCGGGCAAACCCTGTTGATGGGAAAATCATCATGAGTAACTTGTGTTCAGAAATCCTCCAGGTTCAAGAACCAAGCTTGATCAACGATGCCCAAGAATTTGTCCAAATGGGAACTGACGTCTCATGTAACCTTGGTTCAACCAACGTGGTTAACATGATGACTTCACCTGATTTTGGACGTTCGATTCGTGCCATGGTCCGTGCTTTGACCTTCGTTACAGATAGCTCTCATATCGTGGCCGTTCCAACTATCGACCACGGAAATAAACTGGCGCATTCGTTCGGACTTGGAGCTATGGGACTTCACAGCTACCTTGCGCAACAATTGATTGAATACGGATCCCCTGAGTCTGTTGAGTTTACAAGTATCTACTTCATGCTCATGAACTACTGGACTCTCGTAGAATCAAATAACATTGCGCGCGAACGGGGTGTTACCTTCCACAACTTCGAAAAATCTGATTATGCCAACGGTACTTACTTTGATAAGTACACGACTGGAGAATTTGTACCAAAATCTGATCGCGTCAAAGAACTCTTTAAAGATATCTTTATCCCAAGTGCTGAGGATTGGGCAGAACTGCGTGCTAAAGTTCAAGCAGATGGTCTTTACCACCAAAACCGCCTAGCTGTCGCACCAAATGGATCTATCAGCTACATCAATGACGTATCTGCTTCTATCCACCCAATTACACAACGGATTGAAGAACGTCAAGAGAAGAAAATCGGTAAGATCTACTACCCTGCAGCAGGATTGTCAACGGAAACGATTCCTTACTACACTTCTGCCTACGACATGGATATGCGAAAAGTCATCGATGTCTATGCTGCCGCAACTGAACACGTAGACCAAGGTCTTTCACTGACTCTCTTTATGCGTAGCGATATTCCAAAGGGTCTTTACGAATGGAAAACTGAAAACAAACAAACCACTCGTGACTTGTCTATCCTTCGGAACTACGCCTTTAACAAGGGAATCAAGTCTATCTACTACGTCCGTACCTTTACAGATGATGGTGGAGAAGTTGGCGCGAACCAATGTGAAAGCTGTGTCATCTAATCTGCTATCCTAGATTGTATGATCGAATGAATTAGAAAAAGAAAGAGATTTCAAATGGAAACTTACTACAAAGCCATTAACTGGAATGCCATCGAGGATGTCATCGATAAATCTACTTGGGAAAAACTGACAGAGCAAGTCTGGTTGGATACACGTATCCCTTTGTCAAACGACTTGGATGACTGGAGAAAGTTGTCGAATAAAGAAAAAGACCTAGTGGGTAAAGTCTTTGGGGGATTAACCCTTCTAGATACTATGCAATCTGAAACAGGTGTTCAGGCTCTTCGTGCAGATATTCGTACTCCCCATGAAGAAGCTGTCTTTAACAACATCCAATTCATGGAATCTGTCCATGCTAAGTCATACTCTTCTATCTTTTCTACTTTGAATACCAAGTCAGAAATCGAAGAGATTTTCGAATGGACCAACACCAATCCTTTCCTTCAAAGGAAGGCAGAAATCATCAACGAAATCTACCTCAATGGGACTCCCCTTGAAAAGAAAGTAGCCAGCGTTTTCCTTGAAACCTTCCTCTTCTACTCTGGTTTCTTCACACCTCTCTACTATCTTGGAAACAACAAATTGGCCAATGTAGCTGAAATCATCAAGTTGATCATTCGGGACGAATCTGTTCACGGAACCTATATCGGCTACAAGTTCCAACTTGGATTTAACGAATTACCAGAAGAAGAACAAGAGAAACTCAAAGAGTGGATGTATGATCTGCTCTACACCCTCTATGAAAACGAAGAAGGTTACACAGAGAGCCTCTATGACGGTGTGGGCTGGACAGAGGAAGTCAAGACCTTCCTTCGCTACAACGCCAATAAAGCCCTCATGAACTTGGGACAAGATCCGCTCTTCCCAGACTCAGCAGATGACGTTAACCCAATCGTCATGAACGGAATCTCAACCGGTACTTCTAATCACGACTTCTTCTCTCAAGTCGGAAATGGTTACCTTCTCGGTGAAGTAGAAGCCATGCAGGATGACGATTACAACTACGGTTTATAAGTCAAAAACCTTTCCAGACGGAAAGGTTTTTTTGTTGCAATCTTTTTCTAATTGGATCTGCTTCTTTTTTGAAAAAAGAGGCTGGGACAAAAGTCCTAGCCTCTTAATTGTTTTTGGATTGTCGAGCAAGACGCAGTGGTTGAGTGGGCTCTACTACGCTGATTTCATCAGCTTTTACAGCCCTACTCAACTGTGCGGAGGTGGGACGACGAAATCGAATTCTAACGAATTACCGATTTCTGTCCCACTCTCTCCTATTATTACAATTTACCTGCTACGGCATCCAACAATTCTTGGATCTTGGCTTGGTTGCTTCCTCCTGCCATGGCCATGTCTGGTTTACCACCACCACGTCCATCGACGATTGGAGCCAATTCTTTGATCACATTGCCTGCATGCACTTCTTTTGTCTTGCTGGCAACAAGGACATTGACCTTGTCACCGATGGCTGCGACAAGAACAAGCACATCAGAGTAATCTTTTTGTTTCCAGTTATCCGCAAAGGTACGAAGAGCAGTTGCATCTGAAACTGAAACTTGGCTAGCAATGTAACGGTGACCGTTTGCTTCTTGAACATCCTTGAAGACATCACCTGCTGCTGCAGCCGCTGCTTTTTCCTTCAATTTTGCATTTTCTTTTTACAATTGACGGAGTTGCTCTTGAAGACCTTCCACCTTGTGAGGAACTTCCTTATTTGAATCATTTACTGGAGTTGGAACTTGTACAGCTTTTATGAGATTTGTAAGACTGTTTCCATCTCCTCTCGAGGGTTTGGTGGCTTCCTACTTAAAAATAATCTTACGTTTTTTAGTGTTTTTCATTTTTAGTTTCTCCTTGATTTTAATTAATTGTGTTTTTATCAGTATAATAGATATCCCCTATTTTATAAATATCATAGTCACTGGGGTGAACGTGTATTTTGTGTTCTTTTTGGTTGTATTCATCCCACAAGATGAATTGTAAGTATTCACCATCATCAGTTTTTCCAACAATTTCACGATCTTGTGGATTAGGGTTTTTCACTATCTGCTCTTGTTTCTCTTTCTCTAATCTATCATAGATATTAGATAGGTCATTTCCAGCCTTGAAAATGAACATAATGACTATTGTACTAAAGAAAATCCCAAAACATAGTAAATTGAGTAATGCTCTATTAAATCTTCCCATTTTATTCCTTTCTTATAACTCATCGTCTAAATATTTAATAATTTCACCAATAATTTTCTCTTCTGTATCAGATGAAAACTTAGAATTAACTTGTTTCCTATAGCTCCCTGATGCTTCTCTGACAATATCAGAATAATAGATACATTGAATGTATTGCAAGCGTATAACATCAGTCATTAAGCTGTATTTTGAACCTTTACGCCCTCCATAACTTTCATCAAACGTAGAAGGAATTTGAGCTCTTTCAATCCACTATCAAGGGTTAGGGGGGCCTACTTCATATGCTGCATCCCAAAAAGGGAATCAACACACAGTATAGTTCCTACCTGGAAACAATCCTAAGTATACCATATTTTACTAGAGCTTTCAGCTAGAAGAACAAACAATCTTCACGTTCTATTGATCTCTCACCCCATTCAAACGAACGGTTTCCTCCAAACTACCGACATAGATGATATTGTTGTCCTCTTGCTTGGCATCATAAGAATTTTGACGAGCACCAAGTAAAATCTGATAACTAGAGACCTCTAACTATAAATCAACCTCAAAACAAGAGCGTTGCACTCGAATACCAAATACCTCTAGAAGTTTAGCCAATTTCAAGCTCCGTTTAATGCTGGTGATATCGTAGATAATCGAGCAAAAGAGAGACTTTTTCTTGGCGAACTCCTTCTCATCTCCTGATAAACGATAGAATAATCCCATTAGTTATCTCCTGTATCACATGTTCGATAAGATTGAGGACCTAGCTCCTCAAACGATCTGATCAAGCTTTTGATTTGCTGATCAGCAGTATAGAAAAAACTGTAACGTTTGCTATACCTTGAACATATGGATGATTTTCCAGCATCCTTTCCCTCATACCTCGGATAAAGATTTCACTTCCCTCATCTGTTCATATGACAGCATCATCCTCCTCTTTTTCAAATAGCTCCTTTTCTAGCTCTCCCTGAAAATTTCACCATTCCCATTTTTCACGATAATTCTGTATTCAGATAGACCTAAAGCATAGTCCGACTTTTGTACGAATAAACCACTCATGTCCTGACACTTCCTCAATGGATAAAGGATATCAGTTTATCACATTTTCAAAAATAGTCAAGCCATATATAAAAAAATACACAAACAAAAAGACCTACCCGAGGGTAGATCTTCTCTAGATTACAATTTACCTGCTACTGCATCCAACAATTCTTGGATTTTCGCTTGGTTGCTTCCTCCTGCCATGGCCATGTCTGGTTTTCCACCACCACGTCCATCGACGATTGGAGCCAATTCTTTAACCAAGTTACCTGAGTGGATGTCTTTAGACTTGCTAGCTACGAGAAGGTTGACCTTGTCACCGATTGCTGCGACAAGAACAAGCACATCAGAGTAGTCTTTTTGTTTCCAGTTATCCGCGAAGGTACGAAGGGCACCTGCATCTGAAACAGAAACTTGGCTTGCAATGTAACGGTGACCGTTTGCTTCTTGAACATCTTTGAAGACATCGCCTGCCGCCGCTGCTGCTGCTTTTTCCTTCAATTCTTCATTTTCTTTTTGCAATTGACGGAGTTGCTCTTGAAGACCTTCCACCTTGTGAGGGACTTCTTTGAGTTGAGGTGCTTTCAAGGTTGCTGCGACGGCTTTCAGTGCATCCTCTTGTTCACGATAAGCTTCAAAGGCTTCCTTACCAGTCACTGCCAAGATACGACGAGTTCCTGATCCAATTCCTTCCTCTTTTACAATCTTGAAGAGACCGATTTCAGAAGTATTGCCTACATGGGTACCACCACAGAGTTCCACTGAGTAGTCTCCGATAGTGACAACACGGACTTCTTTACCGTATTTCTCACCAAAGAGGGCCATGGCTCCCATTTCTTTAGCAGTATCGATATCTGTTTCAATTGTTTCTACTGCGATTGCTTCCCAGATCTTTTCATTGACTTGTTGCTCAATAGCGCGTAATTCTTCAGGAGTTACGGCTTGGAAGTGGGTAAAGTCAAAGCGAAGGAATTCTACTTCATTGAGAGATCCAGCTTGGGTTGCGTGGTTACCAAGAATATTGTGAAGAGCCGCATGGAGCAAGTGAGTTGCAGTGTGGTTCTTCATAACACGGTGACGACGATTGGTATCGATAGCCAAGGTGTATTCTTGGTTCAAGGCAAGAGGAGCAAGAACTTCAACCGTATGGAGTGCTTGTCCATTTGGTGCTTTTTGAACGTCTGTCACAGTCGCTACGACGTTTCCTTGAGCATCTAAGATTTGACCATGGTCCGCAACTTGTCCACCCATTTCAGCGTAGAATGGAGTTTCTGCAAAGATCAGTGATGCAGTTCCCTCTGAAACAGCTTCTACTTCAGCATTGTCTGCTACGATAGCCACCAACTTAGAAGGCAATTGACTAGCATTATAGTTAAAGACACTTTCAACTGTGATGTTTTGAAGGGTTTCATTTTGCATACCCATAGATCCGCCTTTGACAGCTGATGCACGCGCACGCTCTTGTTGTTCCTTCATGGCTGCTTCAAAGCCTTCACGATCGACCGTCATTCCAGCTTCTTCGGCGATTTCTTCTGTCAATTCTACTGGGAATCCGTATGTATCATAGAGTTTGAAGACGTCTTGACCAGCAATCACTGTTTGGCCTTTGGCTTTCAAGTCTTCAACGATGGTTTGGGCAAAGTGTTGACCAGAGTTCAAGGTACGAGCAAATGATTCTTCTTCACTCTTGATGATTTTTTCGATGAAATCTTGTTTTTCAAGTACTTCTGGGTAGTAGCTTTCCATGATCTTCCCAACGGTTGGAACCAATTTATACAAGAAAGTTCCTTCGATCCCCAATTTTTGACCATGCATAGAGGCACGACGGAGGAGACGACGAAGAACGTAACCTCGTCCTTCATTACCAGGAAGAGCCCCATCTCCAATCGCAAATGAAAGCGAACGGATGTGGTCAGCAATGACCTTGAAACTCATGTTGTCGCCATCTGGATCATATGTTTTACCAGACATCTTTTCAACTTCACGAATGATTGGCATGAAGAGGTCTGTTTCAAAGTTGGTCTTAGCCCCTTGGATAACGGCTACCAAACGCTCTAAACCAGCGCCCGTATCAATGTTCTTGTGTGGCAATTCCTTGTATTCGCTACGAGGAACAGCTGGGTCAGCGTTAAATTGTGACAAGACAATGTTCCAGATTTCGATGTAACGGTCGTTTTCGATATCTTCTGCAAGAAGACGAAGACCGATATTTTCTGGGTCAAAAGCTTCTCCACGGTCAAAGAAGATTTCTGTATCTGGTCCAGAAGGGCCCGCACCGATTTCCCAGAAGTTGTCTTCGATTGGGATCAAGTGACTTGAATCTACACCAACAGCGATCCAACGGTTGTATGAATCTTTATCATCTGGATAATAAGTCATATAAAGTTTGTCTTTTGGGAAGTCAAACCATTCAGGACTTGTCAAAAGCTCATAAGCCCAAGTGATGGCTTCGTCACGGAAGTAATCCCCGATGGAGAAGTTCCCCAACATTTCAAACATAGTATGGTGACGAGCCGTCTTCCCTACGTTTTCGATATCATTGGTACGAATAGCCTTTTGAGCATTGGTAATCCGTGGATTTTCAGGTTTGATGGTTCCATCAAAGTATTTCTTAAGAGTGGCAACCCCTGAGTTGATCCACAAAAGGGTTGGGTCATTTACGGGAACCAAGCTAACAGATGGTTCTACAGAGTGGCCTTTGCTTGCCCAGAAATCAAGCCACATTTGGCGGACTTGTGCACTAGATAATTGTTTCATATTTTTCTCCTAATTTTTATAAGATTAGTTGGCGCCTGCTTCTAACATTTCGACATAATCGATGGCGACACACAGTGAGATGACTAAATCAGCGTATTCATCCTCATACACCGATACTTGATAGGTAGAGGTTAGATGAAAGAGTTCTTTGCTAATCTCAGCGACGATTTGATCCCGATCATCGAACAATTTGAATTCCAGGTCCCAGATATTTCCCTGCACCCGAAGCCCCAAATCTTCGATATCGTATTTGTCCCTAAAGAGCGTCAGCTTTTTATGGATATAAAAGCGATCCCCATTCATCAACTCAACCACAAATTTTGGAAGTAGGCTGATTGTTTTTTTGGTGATAAGGCTGACTTTTTCTCCATTTTGATCATAGATGGTAAAGGTCTTGGGAACCTTAAGAAAGGAGCCCTCAACCTGGTATTGGACATTTCCCAACTCATCTTTGATATCGAACCGCTCGCCACCCAATCGAAATTTTTGTTTCACTTGATAGGTTCTCATCTTTTGATCTCCTTTGAAAAGCTTCAGAGAACGATTCACAAACAAAAGACAAGCCACTAAACGAAGGGCGAAAAACCGCGGTACCACCTTCATTCAATGAACTTGTCATTCTTCATTTTGTATGCAATTGTCTCAGCCGAGTAGCATGACTTCCTAGCTTAGATGGCTCGCAGCACCGCCATTTCTCTGAACTAAGATAACTGAAAATCAATTCTCAACATTCCTATTATACTTTTTTTTTGAGTTTGAGTCAACCGAAAAATATAAAACTATAATAAGGTCCATACTTTATCGGACACTAATTTCAAGTCCAATTTTATAAATTGCTTCCTGAATTTCATCAAGTGATACAAGGAACCATTCTTTCGGAACAAAATTCTCTCCATTTGGTGCGGTTAGTTCCACCTCTAATTGTTTATCTGAAAAATAATGATGAAGAGTAGTTTCTAGTTTTCTAGCGCTAAAATTCTGAACCTCAAAACTAGCTACTAAATGTACAGGAGCATAAAGATAGGTCCCTTCTTTTTCTGCATTTGCTAAGCGTTTTTCAATTTTTTCTTGTGTAAATCCAATTTTATAAAGGTTACTAATACCAGCAATTTGAGGATTAGTACTCAAGGATTTCACTACATAAATATATCCGGTTGTTATTCGTTCACTCGGACTAACACCACCCATCACATCTTCTATCAACTCAGTTACCATTCGTCCATGTCTCGTTCTATCATGCAAATTAGATACAAACGAACGAAGTAAAGCATTCTTATTCTCCGTACCATTTTCATATACGAGATGAAGTTCAGCATTAGTGTATCCGTTCTTATCAATGAAGTATTCCCCCTTAGAAACAACATAAACCATTACTCCATTATCCACATAGAACATACCAGGTTTAATTTCTTTTTCTTTTATCACATCAGACTTTCTGACTTGACGACAACCTTCACTAATTTCATCATGAACACGAGTAAATAATCCTTGATAATCTTCAAAATTGCCCATACGTTTACGTGTTCGTGTTTTATCACGCGCTTGAATCGTTCGTTTATAACGTGAAACATCAAATAAAGATTTTTCAGCACTATTCACTGACTCAAACAATTCATCTGATAAAATTTCTTTTAAACTAGTAGGACTTGAAATAGGAGTATCAGACTCAACTACATCTATTTTTAGTAGTCCAAATTCATCATAAGGTTCTAATTTTCGGATACTATCAGGAGATTTTCTAATACCGTACAATCGTGAATACAAACTACGTTCTTTAATATCTCTGGACTTTTGCGGTTCATGCCCATTATTTTCTCTCACCCAATCAACAATTTCTATAAATTTTTCAACTTCACGGTCCGCAACTTTTTTTTCCTTAGGTTTTAAAGGAGATACTAATTTTTCAAAATCAGAATCATTAAAAATATCTTCTAAATTTTTAAAATCAGTCATTATCACTCTCCCTCTTCATCCGAGCTAACTGGAGCAATGCATAAGCAAGTCTCTGTTCGTACATATCATTACTTGATTTATCAGGATAGCGATTATTTTCTCTATGAAATTGCTTAATTTGAGGATAAAGAATCAAAAGCTCTTCTTCAGAAAACTCCATTTTTTTACCATCCATATAATCTTGAATCAGTCTCAAAGTTGGAGCATCGATTTCGCGTGAAATAACTTCATATGCTCTTTGGAAAGGATTGACACTATCAATCAAATCAATAGATAATTCATCAATATTCACAAATTTATCTGCCATTTTTAGAAAATCCGTTTGTCCTACT
>CAUCUH010000062.1:0-9589 GCA_958445905.1 uncultured Streptococcus sp. | reverse complement strand
TCAAAACTAAGTCATGGAACTTCGTAGAAGTTCGCTGACGTCCGTCCTCACTTAAGGAAAGTTCCTGATTAAACTGAAGGGTCTAGCCCCTTTTCTTTCAGGAGAATACTATGAAATTCAAACTATTATTTAGCTATCGTTTTCTATTGTTTATCTTAAGTGTACTCGGTGTTTATCTGCAACTGACCAAGCATGGGGGCTTTGGCATGATGCTCTATTACACCATTTTATCTAACATGTTGGTCATGTTCTTTATGGGAGACATGGTTTGGCGCATGGTTCGAGGTCGTTCGACCCAGACTCAGGGCTACCTTCGTATGAAAGGTGCCGTTACCATGTCCATTATGATCACCTGTGTCATCTACCACTTTATGTTGGCGCCTCTTGCGACACCAGAGAAGTTTTATCGTTTGGAAAACTTCCTTTGTCATTACATCGTTCCTTTAATGTTCTTCTTTGATACCCTAGTGATTGATAAAGCCAAGCAATACCGTAAGCTCGATCCCTTCCTTTGGACCTTGATTCCACTGGCTTACATGCTCTTTGCTCTTCTCAATGGTTTGGTCTTGAAGTGGCCAATTCCAGGTGCAAAAGATAGTCCGTTTGCCTATTTCTTTATCAATGTTAATAAATACGGCTGGGCCTTTGTTGGAAAATGGGTGGTGATCATCTTTATCGCCTACCTCTTGGCTGGCTATGTGCTTTATGGGATTAAAAATATCAAGCGGAAATCGGCTGTTTCTGAGTAAAAGCCGAACGTTATTCGGACGAAAAGAAATATTTTTAAATTTTTTTGAAAAATGTTGAGTTTTTTCTTGCATGTCGTTTGAAACTGTGATATAGTTATTTCAATTAAATAAATCCTTTAATCCTGTCCCGTGAGGCAGGCAAGGAGACTGTGAAAAACAATGGCTAGGACCATAGGGCGAGACTCTATCCTCTTAGACCATTCATTTGCTGAACCTCCTTGAAAAAGGAGGTTTTTCTTTTACAACTAAGGAGGACTGAATGAAAACCAAAGAAGTCGTTGATGATTTGACGATGAAACGGGCCATTACCCGGATCACCTACGAAATCATTGAACGAAACAAAGATTTGAGCCAGATTGTGCTGGTGGGGATCAAGACGCGTGGTGTTTACATCGCTCGCCGGATCCAAGAACGCCTCTCTCAGCTGGAACAAATCGATGTCCCTGTAGCAGAACTAGATACCAAGCCTTTCCGAGATGACATGAAGGCGACAGAAGATACAACGGTCTTACCAGTTGATATCGCTCATAGAGAAGTCATTTTGATCGATGACGTCCTCTATACAGGTCGCACAATACGCGCTGCCATTGACAATCTGGTCAGTCACGGTCGTCCTGCTCGAGTGAGTCTGGCGGTTCTAGTCGACCGTGGGCATCGGGAGTTGCCGATTCGTCCGGACTTTGTTGGGAAAAATATCCCGACAAGTAAGTCAGAGGAAATCATTGTCGAGATGGTGGAGCTAGACGGTCAAGACCGCGTCCTCATCAAAGAAGCTTAAACAAATTGTAAACTATTTGCATTCACATTATAAAAGGAGAATCAACATGTCTGAAAATCAAATCGCTCTTAAAAACCTTGTCTCAATGGAAACTCTTACCAATGAAGAAGTAATGGCATTGATCAAACGTGGGATTGAGTTCAAAAACGGAGCTAAAGCAGCCTACGAAGACCAACACATCATCTCAAACCTTTTCTTTGAACCTTCAACTCGTACCCACAAAGCCTTTGAAGTGGCAGAGTTGAAATTGGGATGTGATCTCCTTGACTTTGATGTGAAGACAAGCTCTGTGAACAAAGGGGAAACACTTTACGATACCATCTTAACCATGTCAGCTCTTGGTGTAGATGTCTGCGTCATCCGTCACCCTGAAGTGGACTACTACAAAGAATTGGTTGAAAGCCCAACGATCACTGCCTCTATCGTCAATGGTGGGGACGGTTCAGGTCAACACCCAAGCCAAAGCTTGCTTGATTTGATGACCATCTACCAAGAATTCGGTCACTTTGATGGTTTGAAAGTTTGTATCGCCGGAGACTTGGATCACTCACGTGTGGCAAAATCAAACATGCAAATCTTGAAACGTTTGGGAGCAACTCTTTACTTTGCAGGTCCAGACGAATGGAGAAGTGCGGAATTTGAAGACTATGGAACCTTCGTCACTATCGATGAAGTCATTGAAGAAGTAGATGTGATGATGTTCTTGCGTGTGCAACACGAACGTCATGATTACGAATCACTCTTCTCTAAAGAAAACTACCACCGTCTTCATGGTTTGACACAAGAACGTTATGACCGTATGAAAGATACAGCGATCTTGATGCACCCAGCACCAGTCAACCGTGACGTTGAAATTGCGGACCACTTGGTAGAAGCACCTAAATCACGCATCGTAGAACAAATGACCAATGGTGTCTTTGTCCGTATGGCCATCATTGAAGCCGTCCTTAAAGGTCGCGGTGCAAAATAAGATAACTGACAATTCATTGAAAGGAAAGAAAGAGGACAGAGTAGACAGCTACATGGAATCTGACTTTCCTTTTTTTGAGGAACTATGATAAAATTGGATTAGTGTAAAAGAAGGGAGGGGTTCGATGAAACGATTATTGGTCCTAGAGGATGGGACTGTATTTGAAGGAGAAGCCTTTGGTGCAGACTTATATGTGACTGGTGAATTGGTCTTTACGACAGCCATGACAGGCTATCAAGAATTGATCACGGATCAGGCTTTTAGTGGCCAGATCCTCTCCTTTACCTTTCCAGTTATTGGCGCAACAGGGATCAATCGAGATGATTCTGAATCGATTACGCCCACTTGTTTAGCAGTAGTCGTTCAGCATCTAGTGGAGATGCCGAGCAATTGGCGGCAGCAGATGACCTTGGATGAATTCTTGAAGCGAAAAAAAATCCCTGGTATTGTAGGGATTGATACGAGACAGGTGGCAAAAATTGTCCGCAAGTATGGACGGATGAAGGCGACTGTCATTAACAAGGGGGATTCGATCGAGCATATCTTGGATCAGTTGCGAGCAACGGTCCTTCCCAAAGACCAAGTGCGTCAAGTTTCTACAAAAACGGCCTATGCTGTACCTGGTTTTGGAAAGAGTATTGCCTTGATTGATTTAGGTGTCAAACACTCTGTCTTGCGCCAGCTGAGTCAAAGGGACTGTAATGTGACAGTTTATCCCTATGATATCTCTTATGATGAACTGATGGAACAACAGCCCGATGGCGTTATTTTATCCAGTGGGCCTGGCGATCCCCATCAGGTGAAAAAACTCTGCCGCTTGATCAAAAAGCTCAATGGTCAGATTCCAATCTGGGGTATGGGCTTGGGAGCACAGGTATTGTCTCAAGCTTATGGAGCGGAGCTAGCTCCCATGGAAGTTGGGCATTTCGGTTTAAATATTCCCGTCCGTGAAATTGCGACAGGGAAAATCGAGATAACGAGTCAAAATCACTTGTATAGTATCGCACGCGATAGCCTACCCCATGATTTATTGGTCACGCATGAAAACGTCAATGACCATAGTATCGAAGCCTTTCGTCATCGTTACCAACCGATTTTAGGGGTTCAATTCCAAGTGGATGCGAGTCCAGGGCCAAGGGAAAATCTCTATTTTTACGATGAATTTTTAGAATTGATTGATGCCAAAATTCACGAAAGTAGGAGGGAGAAGGAATGATGAAACAAAACCAGAAATTGCTTCTCTTATGCGGAGATTCTTATCAGGATATTAGCCTCTTGGCTGCGGTAAATGAAGCACAAAAACTCAATGCCAAGGATGGGAATGCTCTGGTCCTTTATCTGGGCGAAGCAAATACTATCACCCAAGAAGCTGGAAAACAGGTTGTAGTCAGTAAGCTTAAGCTGGATGCTCTTAGGACGATTCTTCTTTCTTATACTCGATCTCGCTTGCTCCTAACCTTTGCGGATAAACAGATTTTGAACCTCTTGTTTCGATTGGAAGAAACTGGATTTTTCAAAGACGCATCGATTAGAATTATCGGACCGAGCCTTCAACGCTACCGCACCTTTTATCAGCAGGCGGATCAACGACGCCTCTTTCAAGAGTTGGGCTACCAGGTACCCGCTTCCGCACTGGTTGGTTCTGTTCGAGAAGCCATTGAGTTTTCTGAAGGCATTCAATTTCCCATTATGATCTGGCCGGTAGCGAGTAAGCAAGGGCAGGGGCGAAAGATTGCTCATAATCTAGATGACTTGTGCGAAGCAGTAGAAACAGGACTTTCAGTCTCTCCAAGTCAGCAGTGTTTGCTAGAATTTTCGACCTATGGCTTTAAGGAATTGGATTTTGTGGTCATGCGCGATCGCGAAGACAATCACTACCTGGCAGCCTCTATTGAAAGCATTGATCCTGTCGGGATCCACTCTAGTGACTCTTATCAATTTATGCCAGCGGTCACCCTGACTGACCGGGAGTTTCAAAATCTTCGAGAAGCAGCGATCCACGTCAGTCGCTATTTGAAGCTGACAGGAGCCATTTCGATCAAGTTTGCTTTGGATCCGACGAGCTATGCTTTTTATATCCTAGAAGTTAATCCATTTGCTTCAGACAGTATCTCGATGGCCTCTATGGGCTTGGGCTATTCCTTGTTTGAGCAAGGAGTAGAGCTGCAATTGGGGCGTTCTCTCGAGCATTTGCCTCACCCCTTATTAAAGGATCTAAAGGCTGTTTACGAACCGAGTTTGGACTATATATTCTTTAAGATCCCGATTTTTTCTGATGCTGCTAAAAATGCCCGTCTCAATACCCAAATTCACTCTTATGGCGCAGTTTATGGATTTGGGAAGAGAATTGATGAGGCTTATCAACAAGCCCTAGAAACCATTAAAGACAAGAACTTGCTGACCATCCTTCCTGAGGAAATGAGCGATGATGAATTAATCCAGAAAATTGCTCGTCATATGCCCCACCGGCTCTTCTATATCTTAGAAGCTTTGAAACGTGGTTTTGAGTTTGAGGAACTCTTGGATTTGAGTAAATTAGCACCTGTTTATTTGCAGGTCCTAGCCAACCTTGTGGCAATGGAAAAAGAAGCAGAAGTTGCAACAAGCCCAGCCTTTCTTCCGGTTGAGCCATCAGCTGGTTTATATGAGGTCAAAGCCGGAGCAGCC
This sequence comes from uncultured Streptococcus sp., assembly GCA_958445905.1. Classification (GTDB taxonomy): domain Bacteria; phylum Bacillota; class Bacilli; order Lactobacillales; family Streptococcaceae; genus Streptococcus. Next base: position 4,425 of record CAUCUH010000062.1, on the reverse strand, counting down.
TATTATCTGACCCAGAATGGAACCAATGAATCATTGGGTTTGGACGCTGCTTGTGTCTTGGTGGATGATTTAGAAATCAGTGATGAGCGTTTTTACCAAAAGGTGAGAAAGCAAGTGAAAGAGCTGAAAGAAAAAGGACAACAGGTGATCTTAGTCACGAATCGTCCTTTTACAGAATCTTTGGCAGATAAAGTCTATTATCTTCCAATTAATGAGACAAGCCTTTACCTGATTCAGAAAATTGATCAGGTCAAAGATATTGTCAAGCTTTCTAATAGACAATAAAGGATCCGGACAATCTATCCGAATCCTTTTTTGTTTCTTATTTTTTGGTCACAATACCGATAATGGTATCAACTGCGCGTTCCATGGTTTGGAGGCTAACGTATTCAAAGCGACCATGCATGTTTTCACCGCCGGCAAAAATATTTGGTGTTGGAATCCCCATAAAGGAAATTTTAGATCCATCTGTACCACCACGGATCGGTTCAATGATTGGAGTGATTCCAAGATCTTCCATGACTTCCTTAGCAAGTGTGATTGGTGTCATATCTTTTTCAATCACTTGCTTCATGTTGTAATACTGATCTTTGAGGGTGAGGAGAACGCGTTCGCTACCGAGCTCCGCATTCATCTGATCGGCAATAGATTTCATAAGGTCTTTGCGTTTCTCAAAGCTTTCAGTTTCAAAGTCCCGAATGATGTAGCTGGCACTTGCTTCCTCGACAGTTCCATCAATATTCATCAAGTGGTAGAAGCCTTCATAGCCTTCGGTTAATTCTGGACGTGCTCCTTCAGGGAGTTTGTTATGGAAATCAATGGCCAATTGAAGAGCGTTGATCATTTGACCTTTGGCTGTACCTGGGTGGACATTGCGTCCTTTGAAGGTAATTTCAGCCCCAGCTGCTGAGAAGGTTTCGTATTGAAGCTCTCCGAGAGGACCACCATCAACAGTATAGGCAAAGTCTACATCAAAATCCTCTGCATCAAATTGATCTGCACCGACTCCGATTTCTTCATCTGGACCAAAGCCGACACGGATTTCTCCATGTTTGATTTCAGGATGAGCTGTCAGGTATTCAATAGCTGTCATGATTTCAGCGATACCTGACTTATCATCTGCACCCAGAAGGGTAGTACCGTCAGTCGTGATCAAGGTTTGTCCCTTGTAGTTGTTCAAATGGGCAAAATCGGCTGGATCGAGTGTGAAACCAGAGTCACCAAGGGCAATGACACCCCCATCATAATTCTCAACGATTTGAGGATTGACATTTTCGGCATTGAAGTCAGCGGTATCCATGTGAGAAATAAATCCAATCTTGCGTGTAAAGCTTGGATCATTGGCTGGAAGTGTTCCAATAGCATAGCCGTTTGGTAAATAGTAGACGTTTTGAAGACCCACGCGTTTCATCTCAGGAATCAAGACGTTTGTTGCAAAATCAACTTGTGATTGGGTACTTGGAGTGGTTGTAGAATTTTCGTCTGAACGTGTGTTAACCTTTACATAGGTAATAAAACGGTCCAACAAATTTTGGTATTTCATGATCATTCTCCTTTTTCAGATTCAATTAATTTGTGAATAGCATGGGCCACGCCATCCTCATCATTGGTCAGAGTGATGAAGTCTGCGATTTCCTTGACAGCAGCATTGCCATTTCCCATAGCGACGCTGTAACCAGCAAAACGTAGCATTTCAAGGTCATTATTGGCATCTCCAAGAGCCATGACCTGGTCTCTCCGGTAGCCTAATGTTTGACTTAATGCTTGAAGAGCAGAAGCCTTGCACGCGCCTTTTGGAAGGATTTCAAACAAGATATCCTGTGAACGAACAGTGTTAAAATCGGCTTCTAATGCAGCCTCGTGCTTAGCTTGGAAGTCATCAATAGCAGAAGGATCTCCTACGTACATTGCTTGAAATATAGGAACAAGGTTGGGCAGATCCTCTTCTGAGACAAGTGTCGGTTTACTATTAACAATGCCCGCATCCATCGTGACAAGTTCACTGGCTTCAGGTGCGACCACTAGGTAGTGATCCATATCAAATAAGGTTAGCTGGACGTCTGTATCTTCCGTCAAAACTTGCAACCGGTGCATGTCCTCAAGGCTCAATTCTTCCTTGTCAATGATTTCCCAATTCTTAGTCGACAAGGTTGTACACCCGTTATTGATAATCATATAGTAGTTGCCATCAGGAAGACCAATCTCTTCAAAGATGGGCCGTACACCCGCTAAGGGGCGCCCAGTACAGATCACAATATCATAACCGGCTTCATGGGCCCGGTGAAGTGCTTCAATATTTCCTTTGGATAAACTCTTGTCCTCGTGTAAGAGGGTGCCATCCAAGTCAATCGCTATTAATTGAATCATTTAATTTCCTCCAAATTGAGAGGAACAAAGCCATCTATAACCTTACCAATCACTCCAGGTTCCTCATCCAGTGGAATGATCTGATCACTATATTTCTTATTGAGGGAAACGAGTCGAATACCGTTGGCCTCACGAAAGACACGCTTGATCAAAGTTTGCCCATCAAAATCAATGGCATAAATAGCTCCTGCCTGATCGTAATAGGTTTGCTTGATTAAGACAACAGCTCCTTTTTCGTATTTAGGCTCGAGGGAATCCGTATGAATCCAAAAAGCCAAATCGTAAGGAATCTTTTGATCAAACCAGACGATATCAGCTTGCTTTTGATTTTGGTAAGCTGCAAAAGAATCATAGACAGAATACGAGTGGTATTGCTTTTCAATTTTCTGTCTTTCTTTTTGATGGGTCAAGAGACTCTTTCCATAAGAAAGAAGATTTTCTTGATTTCCTTCATCGAGCTGTTTATACAATCGTTCAATCTCTGAATCAATGACCACAAAATCATTGCGCAATCGAGGGTCAATTTCAGCAACTGCTACCTGGAAAAAGGCTGCAATCTTCTCTAAATTTTCGGGAACGGGAAGAGAAGTTCCTTTTACATATCCAGTCAGGGTACTTGCAGGGATTCCAGTAATACGAGATAATTCGATCTGTTTTTTTCCTTGTTCTTTCAGTAATTCTCTAATCTTTTCCGATATAATCCGTAATGCCTCTTTGTCTTGAGGGCTTGCTTTTCCACGACCTCTAGCCAACGTACTCACCTCCTTGTATTTACCCTCACTATTATAATGAATTAAATCGAAAAAGTAAATAGAAATCCCTGAGAAATGTGAAAAAAGATGAATTTGATCTAAATCGGATTTTCTTTTTAAATTTTATTTGGTCTTCCTTTACTTTTTGAGGAAAAAGGTCTAAGATAAAAGCAAAGAGTTCATGGAGGTGGAGGTATGATTCGTACCGTTCAAGTCAGAGATGCAAGTCAAATTAGAGATTTATGTCATCAAGCATTGGGGTATGATTCGACCTTTGAAAAAGTGGCAGCTCAGATTGATAAGTTTAATCAGCCAGATTCGGGTCATTTTTGCTTTGTTTATGAAGAGGACCAAACTGGAAATATTCTTGGTTATGTGGAAGCGGAAGTCTATGAAAGCCTCTATAGTGATGCTGGTTTAAATATTTTGGGTCTTGCGGTTTTTCCATCTGCACAAGGACGTGGGATCGGTCGCCAATTGATAAAGCGAGTTGAAGAACTTGCCAAAAGCAAGCATTATGCTTTTATCCGTTTAAATTCTGCCTCTCATCGAAAAGAAGCTCATGTCTTTTACGAACGGATTGGATATGAGGGGAATAAAACGCAGAAGCGATTTTTGAAAATAATGAATTAAGATAGGCAAAGGCCTATCTTTTTTGTTATAATGAAGAGTACGATTAAATTTACTAGGAAGATGATTATGCCAAATTTTGAAGAATTAAAAAAACGACAAGAGAAGATTCGGAACTTCTCGATCATCGCCCATATTGACCATGGAAAGTCAACCTTGGCCGATCGAATTTTAGAAAAAACCGAAACCGTGTCTAGTCGGGAGATGCAAGCCCAACTTTTGGACAGCATGGACCTGGAACGGGAGCGTGGGATTACCATCAAGCTTAATGCCATCGAGTTGAACTACACGGCTAAAGATGGGGAAACCTATATCTTCCACTTGATTGACACACCAGGACACGTGGACTTTACCTATGAGGTTTCGCGGTCGCTCGCTGCCTGTGAGGGGGCCATTCTCGTAGTGGATGCCGCTCAAGGGATTGAAGCTCAGACCCTAGCCAATGTCTACTTAGCGCTGGACAATGATTTGGAAATCCTTCCAGTCATTAACAAGATTGACTTGCCAGCTGCAGATCCAGAACGGGTGCGCACAGAAGTAGAAGATGTCATCGGCTTGGATGCTAGTGAAGCTGTCCTAGCCTCTGCCAAAGCTGGTATTGGGATTGAAGAAATTTTGGAGCAGATTGTTGAGAAAGTTCCAGCACCGACGGGTGATGTTGAAGCTCCTCTTCAAG
>CAUCUH010000061.1:0-9602 GCA_958445905.1 uncultured Streptococcus sp. | reverse complement strand
AGCGTAGTAGAGCCCACTCAACCACTGCGTCTTGTTCGACAATCCAAAAACAATTGAGAGGCTAGGACTTTTGTCCCAGCCTCTTGGTCCAGTTTCGTGAAACTGCTTCATCTTCTTCTAGTTGCGCCACTAGTTGATCGATCCCATCGAATTTGACCATTTCTCGAATCTTATCTAACCAATGAATGGTCAGGGTATGACCGTAGATATCTCCTGTAAAATCAAAGAGATTGACTTCGAAACGAAGCTCTTTTCCATCAAAGGTGACATTTTTCCCAACAGAAGCCATCCCACGGTAGGTCTGCCCTTTAAAATCGACATTGACTACATAAACGCCATCTGATGGTAAATAGGTCCGATCAATCGGTGCTAGATTGGCGGTAGGATAGCCAATGGTGCGGCCACGTGCATCCCCATGCACGACGATTCCCCGACTGGATAAAGGGTGACCAAGTAGACGGGTAGCTTCGTGGACGCGTCCTTCTAGGATAGCTTGACGAATGCGGGTCGAACTAATCTTTTCACCCTGATCCAATACAGGGGAAATGACTTCTACTTGACCATCAAAATAATCAGCTAAGTCAGAGGCCGTTTTTTTATCAGAGCCAAAACTATAATCAAATCCAGCAATTAAAACTCGGGCCCTCAAGGCTTTGACAAATTGAACAACAAATTCTTTGGCGGTTTTAGAAGCAAAATCGGTCGTAAAATCAATGAGGAAGAGCTCATCCACTCCTAGTTCGTTTAATTTTTGGAACCGATCCTCAGGACTCTGCAAATGAAGCAGTAATTCTGGTTGGTAGCGAACAAAGGCTAACTTAGGAGATTCAGGGAAGGTTAACAAAGCGACCTTCAAGCCTTTTTCATCCGCTATCTGACGCGCCTTTTTAAAGAGTTCTTGATGCCCCAGATGCAGGCCATCAAAGTAGCCCAGAACCAAAACTGTCTCATTCTCCAAATGGATCTGGTTAGCAGTAGTAATCGTACGAATATTCATGAATTTATTGTAACACACTTTCTGTTAGAAAGACTTTTCGAGGTTTGTAAAGTTCTTCTCTTTTTTCTAAAATGGCTACCAATTTTCCTTGGTAAAAAGCAGCTAACTCTTTGGAATCACTCTCAACTGGAATAAAGCGTCCCACTTGGACTTCGCCAACCTCTTCTACTGTCAGCTCTACTTTTTCCAGATCCCCAGTGCCAATTTCAAGTGGGTGAAGGAAGCTCAAATCTCCTTGGGCTACTTTTTCAGCCACTTCTTCCAAGGTCAGGGCATCATCCAGTGACAAACCGGCAGCACTGGTCCGTGTCAGATGAGACATATGAGCTGCGTAACCCAGTTTTTGACCAAGGTCCACCGACAAGGTCCGGATATAGGTTCCCTTGCTGCATTTGACCCGGAAACGAAAACGGGCTAGACTTTCTTCATAGCTAATCTCACTGGTGCGCGTGAATTCATAAATGGTTACCTGCCGGACAGGCCGTTCCACTTCTTCTCCTGCCCGTGCATACTCATAGAGTTTACGTCCATTGACCTTGACCGCTGAATACATGGGCGGTACCTGCTCAATCTCTCCCACCATCTGGGCAATCATACGATCGACCTCTCCTGCATCTAAAGGGGCTTCCACTGGGGTCCGCTCTACGACTTCCCCACTGGCATCCTCCGTCGTGGTAGAAAATCCCAGAGTGATTTCTCCCTCATAGACCTTGCCTTCATCTTGCATGAATTCGACCATCCGGGTCGCCTTGCCAACTGCAATCGGAAGCACTCCCACCACATCTGGATCCAGCGTTCCCCCATGACCGATCTTCTTAGTTCCTAAGATTTTTCGCAGTTTAAAGACCACATCATGTGAGGTCATGCCTGCTTCCTTTTTTACATTGATAATTCCGTCCATCTGATTTGCTCTTTCTAACTCTTGTGTGACCATCCTGGCCACCGACCCTTTATTATACCATGAAACAAGACTTCTTGTCCCTCTTTCCCCCTTCTCATGAGCTCCTAAAAAATCCCGTAGCAGATTTCAGACTTTTTAAAATGGGTTTGATACAATAGAAAGCGAAAGAAGGTGTAACATATGTTAATGTATGATGTTATTGTGATTGGATTTGGTAAAGCTGGTAAAACACTCGCAGCGAAATTATCAAGCCAAGGAAAAAAAGTCGCTCTGATTGAAAAGAGCAAATCTATGTACGGTGGTACTTGTATCAATATCGCTTGTATTCCAACCAAGACCTTGATTGTTGCAGCAGAAAAAGGCTTGGATTTTGAGCAAGCCATGAATGAGAAAAATGCAGTGACGACTCGTCTCAACGGCAAGAACTACGCAACCATTGCTGGAACTGGCGTAGACATTATCGATGCGACGGCTCGTTTCGTTTCTAACAAGGTCATCGAAATTCAAGCTGGAGATGAAAAGGAAGAATTGACAGCTGAAACCATTATTATTAATACTGGTGCTGTTCCAAATGTCCTTCCGATCCCAGGATTAGCTGAAAGTAAATTTGCTGTGGATTCAACCGGTATTCAACGTTTGGAAAACCTACCTAAACGCCTCGGTGTCCTTGGTGGTGGACCAATCGGATTGGAATTTGCTCATCTCTATAATACCTTGGGTAGCCAAGTAACGGTACTAGACGCTTCTGAAACATTCTTGCCACGGATCGAGCCAAGCATTGCAGCTCTTGCAAAAGGCTACCTGGAAGAAGATGGTATTCAATTCTTGCAAGGCGTTCATACCCAAGAAATCAAAGATGGCCAAAACAGCTTAACGGTTGTCACAGATAAGGGAGACTTCGAGTTTGATATCCTTCTCTACGCAACAGGACGTAAACCAAACATCGCTGGACTTGGTCTTGAAAACACAGATATCCAAGTCACTGATCGTGGAGCAATCCAAGTCAACCGTCATTTAGAAACCAGCGTCCCTGGTGTCTTTGCAGTTGGGGATGTCAATGGTGGTCCTCAGTTCACTTACATGTCACTCGATGACTTCCGCATTGTCTTCAACTACCTTACAGGCGATGGTAGCTACAATCTCGAAACTCGTAGAAATTATGCGACAACACTCTTTATTGCTCCTCCACTTGCCCAAGTCGGCTTGACCGAGCAAGAAGCACGTGACAAAGGACTTCCAGTTGCTGTTAAAGAATTGCCAGTTGCTGCCATGCCTCGTGGACATGTCAATGCAGACCTTCGAGGTGCCTTCAAAGCCGTGGTCAACCCAGAAACAAAAGAAATTCTTGGAGTGACGCTCTTTGGAGAAGCTGCAGGCGAAATCATCAACCAGATTACCATGGCCATGGACAACAAGATCCCTTATACTTACATCGCAAAACAAATCTTTACTCACCCAACCATGGCAGAAAACCTAAATGATCTCTTTGCGATTTAACTAACATAAAAAAGCTGGAAAATATTCCAGCTTTTTTAGTTTAAGAATTCACAGACAGCCTCTTGAAATGCTTTATTTTCTTCATAAAGAGCATGCCCAGAATGCTTTAGAATAAGGAGCTGACAACCCGAAATCGCTTTTGCCAGTTCCTTGGATCCGTCCACACCAATCACATCATCTTCAAGCGCACCAAGGACTAGGGTCGGACAATGAATTTCTTTTAAAACCTCAAGGCTATCGTGAGTGAGGCAAGATTGAGACTGAATGACAATGCGGTTTTTATCTTTGATTCGTCCAAAGCAACCCATGATATTATAAAGGAACCGCCACTTTTGATAACTCTTTTGCGTATAAGAATGCTTTGCAATATCCACCATGAGATGCTTAAAATTTCCAGATTGACTAAGTTTTTGCCAATGCTCAATTCGTTCTCTAGCAAGTTGACTAGGTTTCGCAGTGGTCACGGCTAAAATGAGCTTTTGAACCTTTTCAGGGAAATCCGCAGCTAGCCATTGGGCAATCATTCCACCTTGTGAAATCCCCATAACATAAGCGGTATCTAGGTTTAGTGTCTCCATTGCTTCTGCTACATCTGCTGCCATATCCCGCGTCGTATAGCCCTGCCTCAACTCATTGATTCGAGAAAAAACATAGATTTTATAACGTTTAGCAAGTAGACGATACGAGAGAGAAAAGAGCTGTGCCTTTCCTTTAACGGTCTGAAGCCCATCCCCCAAGCCTGGTATGATCACTAATGGCTGCTTACCTTTTCCAAATGTTACATAGTCCATGGTTTTCCCATTCATGGACAAGGTAGCGTTCTTAGCTGAATACAAAGATTATTCTCCTTTCAGAGCATCAAACTTAGCTTTCATGGTTGGATTTTTCCGTGTCAATTTTTTAACGGAAACATCATCCAACTTGTTGTTAGCGAGGCGGAGTTGGTTTTCTGATGTGGTCAAGAATTTCTTGACTTCTTCCATCCGTTTGATGGCCTTATCGATTTCATCGATGGCCTTGCCAAAGTTGACAGAAGCCGAATTGTAGTTCTTAGCAAAGGCTACTTTGAATGCATCCAGGTCTTCTTCAAAGTGGGTAATATCAATATTTTGTTCACGGACAAGCGCTAATTCCTGCTTGTATTTAAGGGAATTGAGGGCCGCATTGCGCAGGAGCCCAATTATCTGGATAAAGAACTGAGGACGGACCACATACATCTTCTCATACTCGTGGCTAACATCGACAATTCCTGTGTTGAAGTAGTCGTTATCTGCTTCAAGCATGGTCACCAAAACAGCATATTCACAGTTCTTTTCTCGACGGTCCTTGTCCAACTCTTTGTAGAAATCCGCATTTTTGTGTTTCTTTTCGGTCCCGTCGGCTTCATTCTTCATCTCAAACATAATGGAGATAATCTCCACTCCATTTTCATCACACTCGCGGAAGATAAAGTCGCCTTTAGACCCACGCGCAGAGACCTTGTTGTCCTTTTCAAAATAGGCATTTGGGAAGGCAAAACTGCGAACCTTGTTGAATTCACTTTCAGCATACTGCTCCAGACTTTCACCGATAGCTTTTGTAGATTGTTGGGCCTTAAAATTCTTGTAAAACTCGACCTGTTCATTGGCCGCCTTTAGCTGGGCTTCATAGTTTTGCTTGACAGAAGCTAGGGACAGTTCATTTTCCTTCTCTTGAAGGAGCAATTGGTTTTGTACCTGATCCCTTTCTTTCTCTAGATCAGACAGTGTTTTTTGCAACTGATTTTCATGTTCCAAGCGCAAGGTGGCCAACTGATTCTCCAGTGCTTGCACTTCTTTTTCTTTCTCTAGCAGGCTTTGGCTAGCTGTTTGCTCCACCTCTTTTTTAGCCAATTCTTTTTCAGTATCAAACTGTTGAATCTGGTTTTGTAATTGGGCAATTTCTTGGTCCTTCTTAGCTAACTTCTCTTGTTGCTCATTAAGGGCCTTTTGCTCAGCTAAAGCCAACTCTTGTCGAATCCGCTCATGAATTTCCTTGTCAAACTCAGCTGTCCGTACCTGTGACAAGAGTTCGCTGTATTGACTTTCATTGACTGTAAAGACTTCCCCACAGTTGGGGCACTTGATTTCGTTCATAGCATGCCTCTTTCTCTATTCTTAGTATATTATATCATGCCACCAGTAAAATCAAAACCAGCAAGCTAAGCTTGCTGGTTTCGACTGAATATTCATTTCTCTATAGAGACTTTCCTTAGGTGAGGACGGACGGTAGCGACTCCCTTTGGGATTCCATACCTTAGATTTGAGCCTTACGTCTCAAATCTACCGAGCACCAGAAACTAAAGCGTTTCTGATGCTTTCCTCACGGCGAAAAGTCTCAATCTATTTTGCACTAGTTCCAAAATATTTTTTCAATAGTCTCATTCAGTAATATCTTTAGATTTCTGAATAGAGGTTACTTGTTTATAATCTGAAACAGTGGACTTCGCTTCCTGATCTCCACTTATTTCTTCTCAATTGGCGCGACACTGGCCAAGAGTTTTTTGAGACCCACTTCTGGGAAGTTGATCTTGAGCTCTTGGGTACTGCCACTACCAGAGACTTCAAGCACAGTCCCTTCGCCCCACTTCTTGTGAATGGCAATGTCACCAATGGACCAAGAAACGCTTTCTTTAGCGCTAGGACGGTTGCTATTGCCAAAGGGGAGGCTTGATGACGTGAGGGCACTTGGAGCTGCTTGTCTCTTGCGCTCTTGAAGGGCTTGTGACAGGCTCATTCCTTTTCCAAAGGTCGTTCCGCCTCCATTGCTATAAGAAGCCTTAAAGCTAGTGTTAGCTGGTCGCGCTAATCCTTGATAGGTCAATAAATCCGAGCTAATTTCATTGATGAAACGCGTCGGGCGGTTGTAGCTGGTCCGTCCAAAGAGCAAACGAGAGTTGGCATTGGTCAAGAAGAGAACCTTCTCTGCCCGCGTGATTCCTACATATGCTAGGCGACGCTCTTCTTCCAATTCATCCGGATCCTCAGCTGCTCGACTAAGAGGAAAGACATTTTCTTCCATCCCAATCAAGAAGACGACTGGAAACTCCAATCCTTTAGCCGCGTGAAGGGTCATCAAGGTGACTTCTGAGGTCTCTTGCGCTCCATCATCTGTATCGGCAATCAAAGCCAAATCGTTCAAGAAACGACTCAAGGTCTCCACACCTGTCTCGTCTTCGAGGGTTTCTCCGTTTTCATCAAAATTCTTAGTAACAGACAGGAACTCTTGGATATTCTCGATGCGGGCCTGACTTTCCAAGTTCCCCTGATTGGTTAGGGCCGTCATATAACCCGTCTTATCAAGGACTTCTTCGACCAACTCTGTAATGGTCAGCTGGTCCAGTCTTTCTCTCAAATCAAGAATGAGATTGGCAAAGTCCCAGATGGCTTGGGCTGCCTTTCCTTTGATGCCAGAGAGCATGATATTGGCTGAAGCATCTAGAAGTGAAGACTCTTGCATTTGGGCAAAGTCACGAATCTTATCCACTGTACCTGGCCCGATTCCCCGCTTGGGTTCATTGATAATGCGCTCAAAACTGATATTGTCACTGAGGTTGGCAATCAAGTTCAGATAAGCAATGACATCTCGAATTTCCTTCCGGCTGTAGAACTTGGTGCCCCCCACCATGGTGTAGGGAATGTTGGATTTGAGTAGCGCTTCTTCAATGGTCCGTGACTGGGCATTGGTCCGGTAGAGAACGGCAAAATCACGGTGCTTGTAACCCGCTTCGCGACTCAGCTCTTCAATGGTTTTGGCAACAAAGACCGCTTCATCCTGCTCGTCATTGGCCCGATAATAGACAATCTCTTCCCCGTCTTCATTTTGTGTCCAGAGATTCTTCGGACGGCGGTGGCGATTGTTTTTAATGACATCATTGGCAGCTTGCAGGATGGTTTTAGTGGAACGATAATTTTCCTCCAACAAAACGACCTTGGCGTCAGGATAATCCTTTTCAAAGTCCAGGATATTCTGCATATCCGCTCCCCGCCAACCATAAATAGACTGGTCCGCATCCCCAACAACACAGATATTTTTAAAGCGAGAAGCCAAGAGTTTGACCAATTGGTATTGAGCATGGTTGGTATCTTGATACTCATCCACATGGATGTATTGGAACTTCTGCTGGTAGTAGGTCAGTACATCTGGATGCTGATCAAAGAGACGCAGGGTCAGCATGATCAAATCATCAAAGTCCACTGCTTCTGACTGACGTAGTTCCTTTTGGTAAGCCTCATAACACTTAGCGACGATCTGAGTATACATATCCCCTGCTTGGGCGGCGTAGGCCACTTCATCGATCAGGCCATTTTTGGCATTGGAAATGGTCCCCAAAATGGTCCGTTCATTCCATTTCTTAGGATCCAAGTTCAAGGACTTTAAGATCCGCTTCATCAAGGTCCGTTGCTCACCTGGATCGACAATAGTGAAGTTACGATTGTAGCCAATGTGATCCGCATCTCGGCGAAGGATGCGCACACACATAGAGTGGAAGGTGGCAATCAAGCAATCTTGGGTGGCTGGATTTAGCTGATAAGCCCTCTCCTTCATCTCTCGAGCGGCTTTATTGGTAAAGGTAATGGCCAAAATATTCCAAGGATTGACCATTTTTTCATCGATCAAGTAAGCGATGCGGTGGGTCAAGACACGTGTCTTACCAGAACCAGCCCCCGCCATGATCAAGAGGGGACCTTCTGTCGTTTGGACCGCCTCTGCCTGGCGATCATTCATACCATTCAATAAAGGATTCATCTCATACTCCTCATTCATTCAATCGTTCTATTATACCACAAAAACCGGTCTAGCTTCTTTTAAAAAAGGACTCATTTGAATTTCCCTTCCAAAAACGATATAATAGTAGCTTAAAGAAAACAGGTTCATATCCGAGGTTGTAGGAGGAAATTTTGGAAAAACCATACAGTAACTTAAAACTGGCCGAACGTGGTGCCATCATCAGTATTTTAGCCTATTTACTACTTTCTTCAGCAAAATTAGCTACTGGCCATCTGCTTCACTCCTCTAGTTTGGTAGCCGATGGATTTAACAACTTATCAGATATTATCAGCAATGCTGCCCTGCTCATCGGGATTCGTCTCGCTCGCCAACCAGCTGACCGTGATCACAAGTTTGGTCACTGGAAAATTGAGGATCTAGCTAGTCTAGTCACCTCCATCATTATGTTTTATGTCGGTTTTGATGTCTTACGCGATACCCTCCAAAAGATCTTCAGCAATGAAACAGTTAGCATTGATCCACTCGGTGCTGGTGTCGGAGTGGTTTCAGCCCTTGTCATGTTAGGCGTTTATTTCTACAATCTGCGCTTAGCAAAACGGGCCAAATCAAAAGCCTTAAAAGCTGCCGCAAAAGACAATCTTTCAGACGTCGTCACTTCTCTTGGAACGTCGATCGCGATCGCTGCTAGTGCTTTTAACTATCTAATTGTCGATAAAATAGTAGCCATCATCATCACCTTCTTTATCCTCAAAACAGCCTACGATATCTTTATGGAATCTTCCTTTAGTCTTTCAGACGGCTTTGACGATAGTCTCCTCGAAGATTACGAAAAAGCTATTTTAAAACTCCCTAAGATTGCGCGTGTGAAATACCAACGCGGACGGACCTACGGAAGCAATATCTATCTGGACGTTGTCTTGGAGATGAATCCCGATCTTTCCGTCTATGAAAGCCATGCGATCACAGAAGAAGTCGAGGATCTCCTGAAAGAAGACTTTGGAGTCTTTGACATTGACGTCCATGTAGAACCTAGCTCAATTCCTGAGGATGAGCTGATCGAAAACGTTGAAAAGAAACTCTTGACCTACGAAAAACGCCTCTATGCTAAGCAAGAGTTTGATACATTACTAGCGGATAATTATACCTTGATTGACGATACCGGTCACGAACACAACAAGGCAGAATTAATTGAGGCTCTCGCAAGCGACCAAGTTCAATTCCAAAACTTTGAACTGGAGTCCATCAGGCAAAAAACCAAACTCATACGTTATGAACTAGACGGTCAAATCCATACCAGTCTCTGGCGTCGCCACGAAACTTGGCAAAAGATTTTCCATCAAATTACTAATAAAACCGACTAAAAGAGGCTGGGACAAAAGTCCTAGCCTCTCAATTGTCTTTGCATTGTCGAGCAAGACGCAGTGGTTGAGTGGGCTCTACTACGCTGATTGCATCAGC
>CAUCUH010000060.1:0-9677 GCA_958445905.1 uncultured Streptococcus sp. | reverse complement strand
ATAAAAAAGATCATCAAAATTTCATTACGGCCTTGTACCATCTTTACTTTGAAGAACATGCTAATATTGCGGATCATTCTGTGTTACTAGCTGTTATCAGTGAGTTCGATCTACCACAAGAAGAGGCAGCGCAGGTTCTTGCTGGAGATGCGTTTGCTGACGAGGTCAAACGCGATATATTAGAAGCCCATCAGTCAGGCGTTCAAGGTGCACCTTTCTTTGTTCTGAACAATAAGTATGGCATTTCAGGTGCTCAGCCTTATGAATACATGTTAGCGGTATTAAAACAAATTCAAGCAGAGGAAGGAGCACAATAAAATGATAGATACCCCTTTTCAACTACTAGATAGCAATTCAGAAGAGAAAGGTTTAGTTTGTGGGATTGATGGCTGCAGCATAGAGTCCTCAACACAGCCGTTAGAAACTCCCTATCAGCCAGTAGAAAAAAGCAGTCATTAGGAGGGAAGAATGGAAAAACAAAGAGTAGAAGCCTTGTCAGATGCTATATTGGCCATTATTGTCACAATTATGGCCTTGGAGTTACAGTTACCTAATGAATTGACCGTAGCAGGACTTAGGACTTAGAAGCATGCTACCCATGCTTTTTATCTACATTACTAGTTTTTTGCAAATCATGGCAGTCTGGCTATATTATCATGAACTCTACAAATTAGTAGATCATGTCAGCTTTCGTTTATTTGGAGCCAATAGTTTTTGGCTTTTAACAGCTAGTTTTGTTCCCTTAGCGACTCGAGGGATTGGACAGCATTCCGCTAATTTTGCCTTTCTCCTGTTTTACCTCATCGTTCTTGCCCTTTGGGATGTAGCTTGGATAATCATGACAGCAATGGTGATCAAGACGAGTCAAAGACCGTTATCAGCTGAAGAAAAAAAGAGACTTTATCGGTGGGCACTATTATATGGATTGCAGCTAGTGATCATACTATTAGTTGTTTATCTTTTTCCAAATCTCATTCCTTTTGCCCCGCTACTGATGATTATTAATGTTGTCTATGGTTTTTTAAGCAACAAATCTTGAAAAAGACTAAAAATAATGGCTAACTAGCATCGGTTATAAAAACCAGGTCTTAAGAAAGCTCGTAAAGCATCACAATTTAGTAAACGTTAAAACTTATTTACACTTATTGAAAGCATTTCGTCTAATACGAGATGCTTTTTTCTGGATTAATTTTACAAATTGGGTAAATAAGAGTTAGAATTTGGCCAGAAATTGTGATATAACTTAAGTAAGTGAGAAATATTTAATGCATTTCTCGTGATATTCTAATTTAATAAATTGGAAGTCTATCAATATTTTAAACACATTTTGAGATGATAATTCGAAGGGGAAGAGGAATCAAAAAAGGAGGTTCTTATGTGTATAGTTGAGCAAGTTAAGAAAATAGCAACTTATATTTATGAAGCTTTTGAAGACTGGGATTTGGATGATCCTGTAGAGGAAGGATACCTGGAAGAGTACCAGGAAATCTCTGGTGCATCTGAGGAGGAAATTCAGGAGTTTGAGAAGAGACTTGGAATTTCTCTCCCCGATGAGCTTAAGGAGGTCTATCGCTACAAAAACGGCAGTAAATACTTAGCAGTCTTACCCTGTGTGATTGACCAAAGAGAAATGGCTTTTTCTCTGATGAGTTTGCAGGAAATAGAAGCTTGGAAAAGATATTTTCAAAATAGGGATGCCCTGTTAACGGAATTTCCCGACTATTTTTCAAGCCAAGATGTTGAAGAGATGCGTGATAGTAGAATAAAACCCTATCTTTTTAATAAAAAATGGCTTCCTTTTGCGGAATATTGTGATTCTTGTTATCTCATGCTCGATTTTGATCCAGACCAGGAGGGGCAAAAAGGGCAGATTATCTGCTACATTCATGACCCTGATGAAATTATCTATGTGGCAAAAAGTTTTACGGAGCTGATTGAAGAGATAATGGAAGTGATCGTATAAAAGAGGGGATTATATTCCCCTATTTAAAAAATATTGATTCAAATTTTATGAAATCAATCAGTAGATATCATTCTGAAAAACCTTGATATGAAGCTGTTTTTAGTCCAATTAAAACCCATACTTTCCAAATTAGGTCTTAAGAAAGCAGGTAAAGCATCACAATATAGTAAACGTTCATTCGAAAGAATTATGATACTTACAAAGAGCACCTTTCGGGGTGTTATTTTTTATGTTTCCATACTAAATTGGTGTAATTGACACAGTTGTTGTGGCTTTAGCTACTTACAAATACGGCTGCAATCTGACAAAGTCAGTTGCCTCTAAACCTTAATCAACACGATACTATCAATCTATACAGACATTCAAGAGAACGCTCTTGGATGTCTTTTTTGTCAAAAAAACTAAAATTCCCCCTGTTGTTTTTTTGATTTTAAGTATCCATTTCACCTCTATTTAGAAAAATATCCAATCAATTTTTATTCAGAATAATAATTTTGATCGCTATTATTTAAAAAAATGACAAAAATCATGATATTTTTGACTAATATTGTTGTCAAAAATAAAAAGATGTGTTACAATGTAATCAAGTTAAAGAAAGAAGACCTTAGATAGGGAGAAACTATGTGGGTATCGGTAATACTATCTTATTTAATGGCAAAGGAGGAAAGATCAAATTCTACTGTTTTTAGGTTATCTAAGCCAAGTGGTTGAGTTTGATGACAATGGTAAATATGAAGCTAAAAAATCGTTTAAAAGAGCTTCGCGCTCGTGATGGTTTAAACCAAACCGAGCTTGCAAAGCTAGCAGGTATATCGAGGCAGACCGTTAGTTTGCTAGAGCGTGATGAGTATACCCCCTCTATTATTATCGCCTTGAAAATCTCTCAGATATTTCATGAGCCAGTAGAGTCGGTATTTCGCTTAGAGGAGGAAGAATCATGAATAAATATAGAGTAATGTATTATCTTTGTATCATTGCCTTTGTAGCAAATGTTTCGATGATGATCGGGACCTTGCTGGGATGGATTCACATTTTAGACAGTAACTATTTTTTCTGGACTAGCTTGATTTTTAGTTTAGTATTTGAGCGGATAGAAAAGAAAGTAAAAGAAAGAGAAAAAGTATAAAAGTATAAAAGTATAAAAGGAGTAAGATTATGAAAGAGTTTTTGACAGATTTTCAAGTAGATACCGAACACAAAGAAATTGCAGGGGTTTGTGCCGGTATAGCTAATTATTTCAATATAGACCCTCTGATGATTCGTGCACTGGCTTGTTTGCTTTTTCTATCTTCGATAGAAATTAGTCTTCTTACCGTTATAAGCTATGCTCTTTTAGCTGGCTGGATGGGGAGTGGATCTCTTGAAGAAGTCATCAAAAAATCAGGCTACAAGATTCTATTTTTCTATCTAGTTTCCATTCTCCTGAATAGCTTTGGTGATCAAGTGTTAACAGCTAGCTTTGGATTTGGTCATGCTCTGGTTCAAGGGCTACTTGGTTTATTTTAGAAAGAAGATGGAAAATGAAAAAGAAACATTTATTACTATTGTTAGGAAGTTTATTGTTGGGTGGTTTAATCGGAATGTTTGGTGTTGCCTTCACAAATCTTCATTTAAACATTTCTCAAGAGCAAGTACAGTTTGTTTTGACGACCTTCTTTTTCTGTCTGGGAATACTATCGACCATAGTAGCTCTTTATTTTATTATGAATAGTAGGAAAGCTTATGATAGCTACCTAGCAGAAGAAGATGATGAATTAAATGAGCTAGCTTATATCAAGATGTATCGCTCTCTAGATTATGGGACAGTTGCTTACAATGTTTTGCAAGTTAGTATGCTTTTCAGTTTGGTTACCGTGTTACCTAGTCATGATCTTCCGTTATCAGTTTTTCTCTTAGCGGTATTAACCATTCTTGTTGGAAGTTTCTGCGTCAAAACAACGAGCAAAATTCGTAATTACCAGCTCTCTATTTTAGCCACACCAAAAGAGGTATTAGACTATCTAGAAACGTATGATGAGGGAGAGAAACAGGCGGAAATGGTAGAGGCTTATTTAATCTTGTTCAAACTCAATCAGCTAATCTTACCATCGGTCTATATCTTCTTATTTGCCTTATCCATCATTCTTGGTGAAGTGCAGTTAGTTGGTGTCCTTATAACTGCTGTCATCCATCTTTATATCAATATTGCACAATTAAGAAAAACAAAACGATACTTTAAATAGCGTGGATTTATATGAATGGTGTCGAAAATGGAGGTGACGATGTTGAAAGGGATGAGTCAATCAACATTTATTCTGTTTCAAGATAAAGCGAAAACATAAAAAACTGAAAAGATCGTAAAGCAGCACCATTTAGTAAACCTTTCTTTAAAAGAAAGACAATCGTTATAAGAGAGTGGGACAGAAATCGGTCATTCGTTAGAATTCGATTTCGTCGTCCCACCTCCGCACAGTTGAGTAGGGCTGTAAAAGCTGATGAAATCAGCGTAGTAGAGCCCACTCAACCACTGCGTCTTGCTCGACAATCCAAAGACAATTGAGAGGCTAGGACTTTTGTCCCAGCCTCTTTTTTCTATACCTAAGATGAATGAAAAACAAAAAACACCCTATCTTCCACAGTCAAACGTGACAGTAGAAAATAGAGTGATTCCAGAATGTTAAAATTAGTTATCGTCTTTGTGAAGGATGTTTTTCACACCGTTGATAGCTCCTTCAACAGCTTCTTTTGCATCTTCAGCAACTTCTTTAGCTTTTGATGCAACTTTTTCAGCAATGCCTTCTGCTTCTGTTTTTGTGTCGCCGGTTACTTTACCGAGACCTTCTTTAACAGAACCTTTAACTTGGTTTAATTTATCTTCTAATGACATAGCGCCACCTCCGTTAAGTAAATAGTTTTTTTTAATCTGAATTGAAGACAGTTCATTTAAAAAATTAAAACTATTTAGTTCAGATTAATATAATTATATACCCTCTGAAATGGAAAGTCAAATATTCGCTACGGTAGTCTGAAAGTTGGAATGAGTCCTTACGATATCTTGAAAAAGAGGGATGAATCAGTCGCTGCCTTGTTTTTCTACTTGAAGAAACATCAGTCTTCAGATATTTCAAAACAAGTTTGTCCAGATGATGAAGGGATAATAGATTGTAGAATCGTTAGACTAGAAAATCTAAACTGCTGTTTTCTACTATCGAAGTGGACAAAAAGATAGGAGTGCATGCCTTTAGCAATTTTCTTAGTTTTTGGAAACTGATCTGTATTTTTATCTTCAATTAGTTCTATTGGCATTTTTTATTAAGTAACCTTGTTTTTGTAGCTTGGCGTAGAGGAGCTTAACTATTAAACTGGCTCTTGGGCGAGGTTTTCATTTTGCTTTATTGACTATTCCATTATTGCACCGTATAATGTTTTATATCAATGAACAAATCACCTTTTGTCATTGCGCAAAGGGTGATTTTATAACGGTAAAAGGGAGACACAATGGGTTATATTTCTACAATTAAAACAGCTGTTCAGCTCTTTCCATTTTTGGCATTTTTGCTGAGCTTGCCCTACATGATTTTGAATTACCGAAAATATGGCTCGGTCAATAAATTGCGGGTGCTGATTTTCTATTCTTTTATGCTCTACTTGATGACGGTCTATCTCTTGGTAGTCTTGCCCCTGCCGGATCCAAGTAAGATTCATACTAGTTATAGGGAAATGTTGAATCTCCAACCCTTTGCTTTTGTGGTAGATTTTTTCAAGGAGAGCCCCTTTGATCTAGCGCAGGCAAGCACTTGGCTTCAGGCTATCAAGCATCCAACTTTTTATGTGCCAGCTTTTAATGTCCTGATGTTGATTCCCTTTGGGATGTATCTGCGCTATTATTTCAAGTGTAGTTTTAAGAAAACGATTCTCCTGACAGCTCTCTTTAGTCTTTTTTTGGAGCTGACCCAGTTGTCAGGCCTCTACTTTCTATATCCGGGTCCCTACCGCCTAGCAGATGTCGATGATATCATTCAAAATACCACTGGTGGTGGAGTGGGCTACCTGCTCGGTTGGTTTCTGGTTTGGTTACTGCCAACACGAGATGAAATAGACCAGCATTCTTTCCGAGTGGGGACGAGAGTATCTGGCTTTCGGATTGGACTTGCTTTCTTGATCGACTTTGTGATGGTATCGATTCTCTACGCATTGATTGGGCGTTTAGGGACGATTCCTTATGTAGCGGTTTTGGTACTTTACTTTAGTTTGCTTCCTTTGTGGCGGGGCAAAACCTTGGGAATGGCTTTGTTGAAATGCCGCTTGCATTTTGACAAGCTAAAATGGCTTCGGACCATTTGGAGGGGGATTTTAGTGGTGGGGTACTTTTACCTGATTCCCCAAAGTTTGTTCTATTTGATTTCGCTCTTGAATCAAGATTTGACGGACAAGTCCCTCTTAACCTTGTCCATGATCTTATTGCTCTTCTTTGCGCTCTTATTGTACCTCATTCTTACCTTTGCCATCATCTTGCTCAGTCGTCGCTTTTTATTTGACCGCCTGGCTGGAGCGACATATGAAAGTACCGTGCGTGTGAAGAAAGGGATCCTAGAGGATTGAACGGAATAGTCGATATAGAGAGAGTGGGACAGAAATCGTTAATTCGTTAGAATCGATTTCGTTGTCCCACCTCCGCACAGTTGAGTAGGGCTGTAAAAGCTGATGAAATCAGCGTAGTAGAGCCCACTCAACCACTGCGTCTTGCTCGACAATCCAAAGACAATTGAGAGGCTAGGACTTTTGTCCCAGCCTTTTTTTAAACATGCAGAAAATATCCGAACGTTCCCAGTTGAGGAAGGTGATTTTAAGGGGAATATGCTACAATGGAAGCAAATGAATAGAATGGAGCAGTGAAATGAAAGCAATTATTACAGTCGTCGGAAAAGACCAAAAAGGAATCGTAGCAGGTGTTGCGACTAAGGTGGCAGAGTTGGGACTCAATATCGATGATATTTCCCAGACCGTATTGGATGACTACTTCACTATGATGGCGGTCGTGACATCGGATGAGAAAAAAGATTTCACACAGCTTCGTTCAGAATTAGAAGAATTCGGTCAGTCTCTTTATGTAAAAATCAATATCCAGAGCGCAGCCATTTTTGATGCCATGCATAATTTGTAAGATAGGGAGTGAGAATTTATGGACATTAAACAGGTAACAGAAACCATTGCCATGATTGAGGAGCAGAACTTTGATGTTCGGACCATCACCATGGGCATCTCCCTTCTAGATTGTATTGATCCAGATATTGAGAAGGCGGCGGAAAAAGTCTACCAGAAGATTGTGACAAAGGCCAAGGACTTAGTAGCTGTCGGGGATGAGATTGCGGCGGAACTCGGCATACCGATTGTAAACAAGCGGGTTTCGGTCACTCCGATTTCCATTATTGGAGCAGCAACCAATGCGACAGACTATGTGCCCTTTGCGAAGGCGCTGGATCGTGCGGCTAAAGAAGTTGGGGTCAACTTTATCGGTGGCTTCTCAGCCCTTGTTCAAAAAGGCTACCAAAAAGGGGATGAAATCCTCATTAATTCGATTCCTCGTGCCCTTGCGGAGACAGATTTTGTCTGCTCTTCAGTCAATATTGGATCGACCAAGACGGGGATCAATATGACCGCTGTCCGAGACATGGGCCGTATCATTAAAGAAGCATCCCAAGCAGATCCAATGGGGCCTGGTAAGCTCGTAGTTTTTGCCAATGCAGTAGAAGATAATCCTTTTATGGCGGGTGCCTTCCACGGTGTCGGTGAAGCGGATGTTGTCATCAACGTTGGGGTTTCAGGACCTGGTGTCGTCCAACGGGCGATTGAAAAAGTTCCGGGAGCAAGCTTTGATGTATTGGCTGAAACAGTCAAGAAGACAGCTTTCAAGATTACCCGTGTTGGGCAATTAGTGGGTCAAATGGCTAGTGAACGTCTCGGTGTTGAGTTTGGAATTGTAGACTTGTCTCTCGCGCCAACACCAGCTGTTGGGGATTCGGTTGCCCGTGTCCTTGAAGCCATGGGGCTTGAAGTAGTAGGAACCCATGGAACTACAGCAGCGCTAGCTCTGCTCAATGACCAAGTGAAAAAAGGTGGTATCATGGCTTGTAACCAAGTCGGTGGGTTGTCAGGTGCCTTCATTCCGGTCTCAGAAGATGAAGGGATGATTGCAGCGGTTCAATCGGGTCATATCAACCTGGAAAAATTGGAAGCCATGACGGCTATCTGTTCCGTCGGTCTGGATATGATTGCCATCCCAGCTGATACTCCAGCTACGACCATTGCGGCCATGATCGCAGATGAAGCTGCTATCGGGGTAATCAACCAAAAGACAACAGCGGTTCGCATCATTCCTTATGGCAAGGAAGGCGATATGTTAGAGCTTGGAGGACTTCTTGGGTCTGCTCCGGTAATGAAGGTCAACAAGGCTTCGTCAGCTGATTTCATTGCCCGTGGGGGTCAAATTCCGGCTCCTGTTCATAGCTTTAAAAACTAAGAGAAATCGAGTATAATAATAGAAGAAAAGAATAGAAAAGTCTGTGATAGTGAAACTCCAGACTTTTTTCTTACAAAAGGAGACAAGATGGCTAAAACAAAATTATTTGTGATTCGTCATGGGAGAACCATGTTTAATACCATTGGCCGTGCTCAAGGCTGGTCCGATACACCCTTGACAGCAGAAGGAGAACGAGGGATTCAAGCTCTAGGAATCGGCTTGCGTGAGTCCGGTTTGGAGTTTACTCGAGCTTATTCCAGTGATTCAGGCCGTGCCATTCAGACTATGGGGATCATTCTCGATGAATTGGGCTTGAAAGACCAGATTCCTTACCGCTTTGACAAACGGATCCGCGAGTGGTGTTTTGGTAGCTTTGATGGGGCATACGGTGGGGAGCTCTTTCACGGTGTCGTGCCGCGCGTGCTAGATGTAGAAGACTATAAGACCTTGACCTTGGAAGACTTGGCCAATGGCATCTGCCAAGTGGACACAGCAGATTGGGCTGAACCTTGGGAAGTTTTGAAAAGCCGAATCCTAGAAGGTTTTGAAGCTATTGCCAAAGAAGTGGAAGAAAATGGTGGAGGCAATGCCTTGGTGGTCAGCCATAGTTGGACCATTCAGACCTTGGTCTGCTTGATCGAAGGAAAACCAAATCTTAATCTGCCTCTTTCAAACGGTAGTGTTACCCTTGTAGAATATGAAGATGGAGTATTGACGGTTAAGGGGGTTGGAGATAGCAGTTACCGTGAGGTCGGTGAAAGCTTGCAAGAATCCTAGTCCATAATGAAAGGCTGACCCTTTGGTCATGGCCTTTTCTTTTTCTCAAAACTTGTAAGAGCTTTCCTACTTTCTTTTTGCAAAAAATGATATAATGAAAGAGATACATACGGAGGTAATACAATGACAAAAACCAGATTATATATTGCTCGTCATGGAAAAACCATGTTTAATACCATTGGGCGGGCACAGGGCTGGTCAGACACTCCGCTGACAGAAGCAGGAGAGCGTGGAATTCGAGAATTAGGTCTTGGTCTCAAGGAAGCTGGGCTTTTTTTTGAAGAGGCTGTTTCGAGTGATTCTGGACGCACCATTCAAACCATGGGAATTATTCTTCAGGAACTTGGTCTGACAGGAAAAATCCCTTATCGTTATGACAAACGGATCCGCGAGTGGTGTTTTGGTAGTTTTGACGGTGCTTATGATGGCGATCTCTTT
>CAUCUH010000059.1:0-9747 GCA_958445905.1 uncultured Streptococcus sp. | reverse complement strand
TTCCAGAAACCAGACCCCATTGAGTAAGTCAAGACGATAACGATCAACATAAACGGAATGTTTGAAATAACGTTATAAACTTCCATCATGATACGGTCGATGGATTTTGAGATCCCCCAAATTCCACCAACGATAACTCCGACAACCACGTTAATAACAGTGGCGATGAAGGAAATGATAATTGAATTCCGAGCACCAAACCAAACTCCATCAAAGAGGGATTTACCGTTATTATCTGTACCAAAGAAAGCTTTGGCACTTGGTGGATTCAAACGTGCTGAAAAGTCATTTACCTTACTTACGTCGTTGTAATCAAAATTTGAAAACATCGGGTAGACAAAACTCATCAAGAGAATCCCAATCAAAATAGCAAGCATAATGATAGTGGTTCTTTTTTTCAAGAATTGTCTGAATACAGATTTCCAGTATGAATACGCTGGAGCATCAATTACTTCAGAGGCAAAGTCATCACGTTTTACAAACTGAAATTTATTTTTATCGATTGTAGCCATTATTTGCCTCCTTTCGTATTCGTTAATTTAATCCGTGGATCAAGCACTGTCATCAAGATATCACCTAACATGGCAGCAAAGATACCAAGTGATGTGAAGATGAAGACAAGTCCGATGACCATGGTGTTGTTTGATGCTTTAATAGAGTCAATCAACATTTTACCCATACCTGGGAAAGCGAAGACTGTTTCAGTAAGTGTCGCACCTGAGATAACTCCAATGATAGAACCTGGAATACCAGATACCAATGGAACCATCGCATTTTTGAAGATGTGTTTTCTTGAGATCTCCCGTTCTGACAATCCTTTTGAACGAGCAAAACGGACGAAATCTTGCGAATGGATATCGATCATGTAACGACGAATCCAAACTGCGATAAATGGCGCACTCAACAAACCAAGAATCAGAGACGGCAATACATATGAACGCCAGTCCTGTGCTCCAAGTACTGGGAATGAGTCTGGAAGTCCAACAAATGAACCTGCTAGACGCACAATGTAAACAAGGGCAATAGTTGGAAGAGACATCATAAATGTCAAGGTTGCTGTTGAGATGCTATCAAACCATGAGTTCTTGAAAAGAGCCATGTAAGACCCTAATGGGATCGCAATCAAGTAAGCAATCGCAATACCAATCAAACCAATGATTGAAGAAGATGCAATCATGGATGGATTCTCATAGTTGCTCAACGTTGCTGTATAAGCGTCCCCTTTACCAAATCGACTGATGTCTTGTGAGTCTGCCTTACTTGGTGATTTGTAGGTACGTGAGTAGATATCGATTGAAGATGTCTTTTTACCTGTTGGGAAGTTCACTTCACTCTTCTTAGTCGTTCCTTGTCCTTGGGTAATAACTTGAAGAACAGGGGTATTTGAATAAGTTGGATACGAATTTCCAAGGTTTAAGGTTACAAAGTTTTGGTGTACATATGGGAATTGACCATTAAAGTACAAGAGGTATTTGTGTTTCGTACCAGAACCCACTACAGACCATCCAATAGATGGATCATTTTCAATACGGATATAGCGTTTAAGGTTTGGATTTGAGGCATCTTTCACCCAACCTGGATGATCAAACTGAATCAAATTCGCATAAAAGCTGATGACACGTTCAAAAACCGGAATTTCACGCACCGCATAGAAAGACTTACTTTCCGGGAAACGTTTCAACTGCCAACCATGACCTAATTTTTCAATATATTTTTTGTAGATCTTTTCATTGGCATTTGTCGCATCAACCGTTACGGAAGAATCTTCTTTACTTGCTTTTTGTTGCAAGCTCTTTGAATCCATGTATTCCAAATAACCCATGCGATCGTAGACAGTATTTTCGTAGTTGATCTTCGAATCTTTTGTCTTCGCTACTTTATTGTAGTTGGGGTCATTTTTAAAGATGAGATTTCTCGGTGTTAGCGTATAGATAATCATGTAGGTTAATGTCGTGACGAGAAAGATCGACACTAACGAACGCAAAATACGCATAAAAACATATTTTTTCATATTTCATTCCTTTAATGTCCAAAAGAACTTTCTCCCCTAGAAGAGAAAGTTCTAATGAAAATCAATAATTTAATTATTTAACGTGTTTTTCAAGATCTTGTTGAGTTTTTTTGTTTGACTCAGCTTTTTCTTTTTGCCATTTCTTAAGGGCTTCATCGTATTGTTTCTTAGTAACCGGCTCATCTTGAACTTCAACGTATTTCAAGTATGTTGAACCTTTGTTACCTGTTTGTGATGATGGTTCAGAGAATGGAACTACCTTAGAAACAACTGTTGCAGCACCTGTACTTGACATCGTTGGAATAACAATCGCACTATCTGTCAACCAAGCTTGAGCTGCTGCGTATTTTTCATAACGTTTCACAACATCTTGTGTTTCGTTGTTTGCATCGTCAAGAAGTTTTGCAAACTCATCCAAACCTACAGCTTTTGCTGATGGGTTATCTACACCACCTGCAAAACCAAGGTAAACTTTTGTTTGGTCCTCAGAAGCTGGTTGAAGAGTATCAAGGTAAGTTGATGGATCATCATAGTCTGGGTTCCATCCTACCATTCCTTGAAGATCCCAGTCTGCGTCTGCAGCTGATGGCACATTCAAAGTAATATTCAACACTTCGTCTGAGTCCATCATTTGAAGATCAAGAACGACATTGTCTTTACCAAGAGTATCTTCCACAGTTTGTTTCAGAGATTGCATCCGTGAAACAAAGTTTGTAGAATTTTGTGCTACCGGTACATCAATATGAATTGGGAATTGAACACCATCTTTTTGAAGTTCAGCTTTGGCTTTTTCAAGTTGTGCTTTCGCTTTATCTTTGTTGTAAAGACCATCTTGACCATCTGCAAGGTTGATACCCTTCCATTGGTCTCCATAAGTAGTCAACTTATCTGCAACTACATTTCCGAAGTCTTTTCCATCTACTTGTACGAATGCAGGTGCAACATATGTATTACGGATAGCTGGTTTAGCAAATTCTTTACCATTGACTTGTGCTGAGTAGCTTTCACGGTTCAAGGCAAAAGTGACGGCCTGACGGAAATCTTTGTTCAAAATTGCTTTCTTAGTAGAAGATTTTTCAGCATCGGATTTCTTAGCAGTGTGTTTGTAAGATTGACGATCAAGGTTAAAGCCAAGAACTGCTACACCTGATCCTGCTGGTGTAGTAAAGATATCGTCTTTATATTTTTTCTCTACAGTTGCAAAGTTTGAACTTGCAGGGAAAAGGCGAGCTTTTGTATAAGCACCATCAGAGAATCCACGTGCCAATGAATCTTGGTCTGATCCATCGTAATAAGTATATTTTACTTCTTTCAGGTGAACGTTTTTCTTATCCCAGTAGTTGTCATTCTTTTCAAATACAACAGATGATTTTGAAGTGATTGATTTAAGAAGGAAAGGTCCGTTTGCAAGGATTGACTTCACATCGTTTGGTTGACCAAAATCATCTCCCTTACTCTTCAAGAACTCTGTGCTTATTGGGAACAAAATTCCGTTAGTCGTTTTAGAGTTCCAGAAAGTTTCAGGTTTGTTCAATGTGTATTGAAGTGTGTAATCATCAACCGCTTTGACACCAACTTGGCTGAAGTCTGTAGTTTTTCCTTGTACATAATCATCCAAGCCTTTGATTGAGCCTTGAACTAGTGGAAGTTCTTCTGATTTTTTATCAGCAGCGTGTTTCAAACCAGTCACGAAGTCTTTGGCAGTCACTTCGCCGTGTTCCTCACCATCCGCATCATACCATTTGACACCTTTACGAATCTTGTAGGTATAAGTCAAACCGTCTTTAGAAACAGACCAGTCTTCCGCAAGTGAAGGTACAAGGTTACCGTATTTATCATTTTCTAACAAACCGTCTACCACATTTGTAGTGATGTCATGGGTAGCAGCTTTAGAAGAAATTGTATAGTCCAAAGTTGTTGGATCTGAAGTGTAGACATAACCATAGTTTTTGTCTTCGCCTGAGCTTGCTTTGCTAGTATTTGAACTAGAACATGCAGCTAACAATCCAGCTGCAAGGAGTGTTACTCCGGCAACTGCGAATACTTTACCTTTTTTCATAGGAATTCTCCAATAGTTTTTTTAGATTTGTTTAAGATTATATCACAAGTAGAAAAAAAAGTAAACTAAATTTTCTGAATATTTGCTTCAACACCATCCAAAAACCTTGCTATGATTGACTTTTTAGCCTAATTGATGATTTTACGATTTTCCATTAATCATTTGTATGATACAATAGAGTGGACTAAGCAACGAGGAAACAACTGTGAAAAAATTCTTTCTTTCTTTTTTAACCTTCATCCTGCTGTTATGCAGTTTACCTTATCATGTCGTTCTAGCAGACGATCTAGATCTTCCTGCTCAAAGTGCTATTGCTGTTGAAGCTGATACAGGTAAAATCTTATATGAAAAGGATTCAGAGAAAAAGCGAGATGTGGGGGGACTATCTACACTCTTGACCACTTATCTGATTTTCGAAGCCATTCATGAAAAAAAACTTTCTCTAAAAGATCCTATCAAACTGTCTGAGAAAGCTCTAGCCTTAAATGATATCGAAGGTGCTGGTACTCTTCCTATGGAAGCGAACCAATATACAGTTGAACAGTTATTGACTGCTCTTTTAGTTGGAAATTCTAGCACTGCTGCCTTGGCCTTAGCTGAGAAAGTGGGTGGCTCTGAGAAAAGCTTCGTTGAAAAAATGAAGCAGAAACTTTCTGAATGGGGCATTCAATCTCCTCATTTAATCAATGCTACCGGATTAAATACTCAAACCATCAGTGGAGATCCTGGAGGGAAAGAAGACGAAAATCAATTGAGTGCTTATGATATTGCTGTTATTGCCAAGCACTTACTCCAGGATTTTCCTGAAGTGACCAAATATACTTCAAAGCCCACTGCTCTTTTTTCAAACACGCAGATTGAAAACCCCAATCTGATGCTAGAAGGCATGCCGAATTACCGTTCGGGAGTCGACGGCCTTCGGGTCAGCAACTCTACAAAAGGTGGCATCACCTTTGCTGCATCGACGACGCAAAATGGCATCCATATGATCACGGTTGTCCTAGGAGTTGAGGCAGTTGACGGTGATCCCTATGCACGCTTTGTGGCTACTTCTTCTCTGATGAACTACGTGGTACGGACCTTTGTTTCTTCCATTGTCGTTAAAGAAGGAGATCCCTACGGAAAAAGTAAGGCAACTGTCATGGATGGGAAATCCGAGACTGTTTTAGCTGTTGCAAAAAAAGACTTCTATATCGTTGAAAAACAAGGTAGTCAAGCAGAACCAAAAATTCAATTCAAGAGTGACCAAGAATCATTCCGAGCACCTGTCAAATCAGGCACAAATCTTGGAAAATTACACTACACTGATCCAGATAAAATCGGACGTGGCTACTTAGAAGATCAAGAGCCAACGGTCGATATGGTATCGGGAAGAACCATTGAGAAAAGCTTTTTCTTAAAGGTTTGGTGGAATGAATTTGTTCGTTATGTCAACGAGAAGCTATAAGTAAAAAAACACAATGGAATCAAGTCCATTGTGTTTTTTGATTGACAAAAATGAATTACCCTACAGAGCCTTCCATTTCGTAGCTAATGAGTCGGTTTAACTCAACGGCATATTCCATTGGAAGTTCTTTCGTAAAGGGCTCTACAAATCCCATGACAATCATTTCTGTCGCTTCTGATTCAGACAGACCACGACTCATCAAATAATAAAGTTGCTCTTCTGAGATTTTTGAAACCTTAGCTTCGTGCTCCAAAGCAACTTGTGAGTTGTGGATTTCATTAAATGGAATCGTGTCTGATGCAGATAAATCATCCATGATAATAGTGTCACACTCAATGTGAGAAACTGATTTCTTAGAGTTCTTGTTGAAAGTCACTTGTCCACGGTAGTCTACCTTTCCGCCACCCTTCGCGATGGATTTGGATACGATAGACGAGCTAGTGTGAGGGGCATTGTGGATCATCTTGGCACCTGTATCTTGGTGTTGACCTGCATTCGCAAAGGCAATGGACAACATGGTCCCACGCGCTCCTTCTCCATCTAGATAAACAGATGGGTACTTCATGGTTGTCTTCGCTCCTAAGTTCCCGTCGATCCACTCAACTGTAGCATCTTTTTGAGCTTTGGCCCGCTTGGTGACCAAGTTGTAGACATTGTCAGACCAGTTTTGGATGGTCGTGTAGCGCATATAAGCACCATCCAAGGCAAAGATCTCAACAATCGCTGCATGGAGGCTATTGCTTGAATAGGTCGGTGCTGTACAGCCTTCTACATAGTGAACACTTGCTCCCTCATCCACGATAATCAAGGTACGCTCAAACTGACCTGTATTTTCATTGTTGATACGGAAGTAAGTTTGAAGGGGAACGTCTACTTTTACGCCTTTTGGCACATAAATGAAGGTTCCACCAGACCAGACTGCTGAGTTTAGGGCAGCCAATTTGTTATCCGTTGGTGGCACTAACTTCGCAAAATACTGTTTGAATAGGTCTGGATATTCTTTTAGGGCAGAATCTGTATCGGTAAAGATAATCCCCAACTTTTCAAACTCTTCTTTCATATTGTGGTAAACCACTTCTGATTCATACTGAGCAGAAGCTCCCGCTAGGTAAGCACGTTCCGCTTCAGGAATCCCGATACGCTCAAAGGTTTCCTTGATTTTCTCTGGGACTTCGTCCCATGAACGGGCAGGTTTATCCGAAGGTTTTTGATAATAGATCAAATCATCAAAGTCAATTTCTGATAGATCGGCTCCCCAGGTTTGCATGGGCATCTTTTTGAAGGTTTCAAAAGATTTCAAACGGAATTCGAGCATCCATTCTGGTTCATTTTTTGCTGCAGACAATTCACGAATAACCGCTTCATTCAATCCCTTCCCGGTAGAGAGAATGGGTTGAACGTCATCGTGAAATCCAAATTTATATTCACCGAGATCAATTGGTTTCGGTTCGACTCTTTCTTCAGCCATAATTTCCTTTCTTTCTCTGTTTCTTCTTTTAATTATTTGCTACGTTCGATCGCTTTTTTGAGAGCATTCCAGGAGAGGGTTGCACATTTAATCCGTTGTGGGAATTTTGAGACTCCAGATAAGAAGGCTGCATCTCCCAACTCCTCTTGGCGAGGATCTGATTGGCCTTGGACCATTTCTGAAAAGACCTGTGCCAATTCTTCGACTTCCTCTTTTGTTTTTCCCATTACAGCATCCGTCATCATACTAGCTGAAGCCGTTGAGATCGTACAACCTGAATTCACAAAGGCAATATCTTCCACCCTGTCATTCTCATCAAATTTCACACTCAACTGGATCACATCTCCACAAGTTGGATTGTTGAGTTGGATCTGATCAACATCTTCAATCTGCCCTTGGTGATGGGGGTGTTTTGAATGGTCGGCTACGACCGCCATGTACAGCGAATCTAATTTAGAAAGTGCCATTGAAAAACTCCTTTGCTTTGATCAATGCCTCAATTAATTTATCACAGTCCGCTTTGGTGTTGTAGATATAAAAACTTGCTCTCGTTGTCGCTGGGACTTGTAGGTATTGAAGGAGCGGTTGTGCACAGTGGTGACCTGCACGAACGGCAATTCCTTCATAATCTAATGCTGTTGCTAAGTCATGCGGATGGAGATCTCCTAGATTGAAGGAAATGACTCCAGAACGTTGGGCTAAGTCTTGGGAGCCATAGATGGTCAAGCCTTCGATAGCCTGTAATTTTGGAAACACATAGGCAATCAATTCTTGCTCATGCGCTTCTACCTGGTTCATACCCAGCTCTTCTAAGTAATCGATTGCTGCACCAAGACCAATTGCGCCCGCCATATTAGGTGTTCCAGCTTCAAATTTCCAAGGTAATTCCTTCCAAGAGGCAGATTGCTCGTAAACAAAGTCAATCATTTCGCCCCCAAACTCGATCGGAGACATTTGTTCTAATATTTCTTCCTTTCCATAGAGGACACCAATCCCTGTTGGTGCAGCCATCTTATGGCCAGAAAAAGCAAAGAAATCCGCATCTAAGTCTTGTACATCAATGGCCATATGAGGGGTTGATTGAGCCCCATCTACGACCATGATCGCTCCAACCTCATGAGCTAATCGAGCAATTTCCTTGATCGGATTGACCACCCCTAAGACGTTCGAAGCATGGGTGATGGAGACAAATTTTGTCTTCTCACTAAGCTTGCTCTTTAAGTCCTGCATATCCAGTAAGCCATCTTTTAGATAGACATAGACCAGTTTTGCTCCTGTCTTCTTGCAGGCTTGCTGCCAAGGAATGATGTTGGAGTGATGTTCCATGATGGAAATCAAGACTTCATCCCCTTCCCTTAGGACTTCTTCTGCATAGCGGGCTACCCAGTTGAGTCCAGTCGTTGTCCCTCTTGTAAAGAGCACTTCCTTGGTTGATGAAGCATTGATAAATTTTCTGACTTTCTCACGCGTTGCCTCATAGGCTGCTGTCGCTCGTTCAGCCAAGGTATGGACTCCACGATGGACATTGGCGTTATCTTGCAAATAATAGTGATTGACTGCTTCAAGAACACGTTTAGGTTTTTGCGTCGTCGCTGCATTATCTAGATAAACCAAAGGCTCATCGTGAACTAGTTGATCGAGAATGGGAAAATCTTGAGCAATCGTATTTTTATCTAGCATTGTTTCTCCTTAGCGTTGAGATAACTTTTCTTCAATGGTGGCAATCATTTCATCACGTACTTCTTTAACTGGGATTTCAACAATAACAGATCCCAAGAAACCACGCACCACTAAGCGTTCTGCTGTGTGTTGATCCAGACCACGACTCATGAGGTAATACATATCTTCTGGGTCCACTTGACCGATCGATGCAGCATGGCCTGCTGTGACGTCATTTTCATCAATCAAGAGGATTGGGTTGGCATCTGAACGTGCTTGATCCGATAACATCAAGACACGGCTTTCTTGCTGAGCATCTGCTCCTTTAGCCCCCTTGATAATATGACCAATTCCATTGAAGGTCAAGGTTCCTTTTTCAAGAATAACTCCGTGTTGCAAGATGTTTCCGATCGAGTTGCAACCAAAGTTGGTCACGCGGGTGTCAATTCCTTGCACCTGACGACCGCTTGATAAGGCAACGACTTTCAAATCTGCATGACTTCCGTTTCCAACCAAGTCACTGTCAAAATCTGCAACCACGTTACCTTCGTTCATAACACCGATAGCCCAATCAATGCTGGCATCCTGACCTAGTTTCCCACGTCGACTGATGTAGGCTGTGACATTTTCACCCAAGCGGTCAATCGCCGCAAATTTCACTTGGGCACCTGAGCGGGCAATCACCTCAACCGTCACATTCGCAGTTGCTTTTGCTGAACCTTCACCTTTTGATTCTAGGCGTTCCAAATAGCTAAACTTGCTGTTTTTACCTGCGATAATCAAAATGTGCTTATTAAAAGGTACATCACTGTCGCTATCCTGGTAGAAAATACCTTCGATTGGTTCTGAAATTTCGACGTTATCTGGAACATATAGCACAGCCCCACTATTAAAATAAGCCGTGTGGTATGCTGCTAGTTTATCATCGTCGTATTTAACCGAAGACATAAAGTAGTCTTCCACTACCTGAGGAATTTCTTCTAGGGCAGTATGGAAATCTGTAAAAAGAACTCCTTGGTCTGCCAAGGCTTGTGGCACCTGTTCAAATACAGTTTGAGTTCCAACTTGGACCAATTTTAAGTTTGGATCGAGGGCTGTAAAAT
>CAUCUH010000058.1:0-9833 GCA_958445905.1 uncultured Streptococcus sp. | reverse complement strand
GCTGGTAAAACAACCTTTGCGGGTAAATTGGCCAACAAATTGGTCAAGGAAGAGAATGCACGTCCTTTGATGATTGCGGCCGATATCTATCGTCCAGCAGCCATCGACCAGTTGAAGACTCTTGGTCAACAGATCAATGTCCCTGTCTTCTCACTTGGTACAGAAGTCCCTGCAGTCGAGATCGTTCGTCAAGGTTTGGAACAGGCGAGAGCCAACCACAATGACTATGTCTTGATCGATACGGCTGGTCGTCTGCAAATCGACGAAAAACTCATGGGCGAGTTGCGTGATGTCAAAGCACTTGCTGAGCCGAATGAAATCCTCTTGGTTGTCGATGCCATGATCGGTCAAGAAGCAGCTAATGTGGCGCGTGAGTTCAATGAACAACTCGAAGTAACTGGGGTCATCTTGACCAAGATCGATGGGGATACCCGTGGTGGTGCGGCCCTTTCTTTCCGTCAGATTACTGGAAAACCAATCAAATTCACTGGTACTGGTGAAAAAATCACTGATATCGAAACCTTCCACCCAGATCGTATGTCTGGACGGATCCTCGGTATGGGGGATATGCTGACGCTGATCGAGAAGGCTTCTCAAGAATACGACGAGAAACGCTCTCTTGAACTCGCTGAAAAGATGCGGGAAAACACCTTTGACTTCAACGATTTCATCGATCAGTTAGACCAAGTTCAAAATATGGGACCAATGGAAGACCTGCTCAAGATGCTTCCAGGGATGGCCAACAATCCAGCCATGAAGAACCTAAAGGTCGATGAACGAGAAATTGCTCGCAAACGCGCCATTGTATCATCCATGACCCCAGCTGAACGCGAAAATCCAGATTTGTTGAACCCTAGCCGTCGTCGTCGGATTGCTGCTGGTTCAGGAAATAGCTTTGTCGAAGTCAACAAATTCATCAAGGACTTTAACCAAGCCAAACAGATGATGCAAGGTGTCCTCTCTGGTGATATGAACAAGATGATGAAACAAATGGGGCTGAATCCAAATAATCTGCCGAAGAATATGCCTGGTGGCATGCCTGATATGTCTGCCCTCGAAGGCATGATGGGACAAGGCGGGATGCCTGACTTGTCAGCTCTTGGCGGAGGCGCTGGGATGCCTGACATGAGCCAAATGTTCGGTGGTGGTCTCAAAGGAAAAGCCGGTGAATTTATGATGAAACGGGCGATGAACAAGATGGCCAAACAAATGCGCAAGAATAAGAAAAAGCGGAAATAATCATTTCTAGCAAGGGCCTGGAACACACTGTTCTGGGTTCTTTTAGAAACTAGTACTAGAGGAAACATGTTAAAAAAACTATTTCAACAACTCATTCGTTTCTTTGGAAGACTCTTTTCTTCGCACAGCAAGCCCTTTGAATTCCCAAAAGGGTCGAAGAAACCACCGATCAGACCGATTATCTTTGTACCTGGTAGTTCAGCCAGTATTCAGCGTTTCAATGGAACCATCCGCATGCTCCATCGCTATTCTAGAAAAAAGCAGAGTCTCTTAAAAATAAAAGTCAATAAAGATGAGTCTATAGAGATGGAGGGAAGCCTGAATACAAAAGAGCCGAATCCGATGATTGTGATTGGCTTTGAAAATAATCGAGATGGTTACAGCAATATCAAGCAGCAAATCGAATCCCTTAAGATCGCTCTTACCTACCTTTTGGATCACTATCATTTTACAGAGTTTAAGGCAGTCGGGCACTCCAATGGTGGTCTAGTTTTGACTGGTTTACTGGAAAGTGGCTTTTTAGAGAAAAAGAAGGTAATCGTAAGCAAGTTGGTTATTATTGGAAGTCCATACCAATTCAATCAAGAGATGTATGATGATTTTCAAACATGGAGGCATCGCTTAGGAAAAGAAGTAGAGGTCCTTAATTTTGTCGGTAATTTTGCTGGGAAATCAGACGGCATCGTCCCTCTTTCTAGTGCACAAGCAGCACAATCTATTTTTGAGAAACAAGCCTATACAGAAGTAAATTTAAAAGGACGCAAGGCTCATCATTCATCTTTACCCACTAATCCAGATCTAGTGAAACAATTAAGTCTATTTTTAAATCTATAAGTAAATTACATAATTTCGGTTATGTAATTTTTATTTGCCTCTTGCAATCCTTAAGTAAATATGGTACATTTTTGGTAACGATTACATATACCTTAGGAGGATTTTATGAAAGATCCTAAATCACTAGAATTAATGAAAGATTACAGAGGACGGGATGAAGTTCCTAAAGATTTTGATGCCTTTTGGGATCAAGCCTTAGCAAACATTGCTGAACTTCCTGAATACAAGCTCGAAGAGCAAAATTTCAGCATTCCAAATGTTGTTTGTTATGAATTAACCTTTAAAGGGACACGAGATGGTCTTGTTTATGCGCGGGTTGTTTTCCCAAAAACAGATCAAAAGATTCCAGTTATTTTCCATTTTCATGGTTATATGGGCCGTTGTTGGGATTGGACAGACATGCTGGCTTATACAGTAGCTGGCTATGGAGTTGTGTCTATGGACGTAAGAGGTCAATCAGGCTATTCAACAGACGGAGATCGGTCACCACTTGGAAATACTGTAAAAGGACAGATTATCCGCGGAGCTGTGGAAGGTCCAGATGAGCTATTTTATAAGGATGTCTACTTGGATCTTTACCAGTTAATTGAAATTGTAGCTAGCTTTCCTCAAGTTGACGACAGCAAACTCTCCAGCTACGGAGCATCTCAAGGCGGTGCCCTGGCCTTGGTAGCTGCTGGATTGAATCCAAGAATTCAACGAACGGTAGCCATTTATCCATTCTTATCGGATTTCAGACGTGTATTAGAGATGGGGAACACCAGTGAAGCCTATGACGAGCTTTTCCGTTATTTCAAATTCCATGATCCATTCCATGAAACGGAAGACCAAATCATGGAGACATTAGCCTATATTGATGTAAAAAATTTTGCCCATCGCATTAAAGGACAGGTTCACATGATTACAGGATTAGATGATGATGTCTGTTATCCTGTGACACAGTTTGCCATTTATAATCGATTAGAAGGTCCAAAAGAGCATTTAATCATGCCAGAATATGCCCACGAAGCTATGAATGTTCAAGTCAATGATCAAGTCTATAATTGGCTCTGTGGTAGCAAGATTCCATTTCGATATGTAGAAAAATAAGTTAGAAAAGAAAAACAATCAGTAAATCCATGAGATTTGCTGATTTTATTGTGTTTAAAAGGGATCTAGTATAGAAAGGGATACAAAACAGTCCTATAGATACCCTATGACATCTTTCCGAAAAACTATAATTTTCTTGAAAAATGCATCTAGCTATGCTATACTACTAGTATAGAAAGATTTGGAGAAAAACATGAAACGCGAGATCTTATTAGAACGGATTGATAAACTCAAACAAGTCATGCCCTGGTATGTATTGGAATATTATCAATCGAAACTGGCCGTTCCATACAGTTTTACAACTTTGTACGAATACTTAAAGGAATACGATCGATTTTTCACCTGGGTTTTGGAATCTGGTATATCGGATGCTGACACCATGGCCGAGATCCCTTTAGACGTTCTGGAGCACATGACCAAGAAAGACATGGAATCCTTTATTCTTTACTTACGCGAACGCCCTCTGCTCAATGCCAATACAACGAAAAACGGGGTCTCCCAAACAACTATTAACCGTACCCTTTCTGCATTATCTAGTCTTTATAAGTATTTGACTGAGGAAGTTGAAAATGAGCAAGGAGAACCTTATTTCTACCGAAACGTCATGAAGAAGGTTGCTACCAAGAAAAAGAAAGAAACCTTGGCAGCCCGAGCTGAAAATATCAAACAAAAACTCTTTTTAGGAGATGAAACAGAAGGTTTTCTTAACTATATCGACCAGGAGTATCCTCAAACACTCTCAAATCGCGCCTTATCCTCCTTTAATAAGAATAAAGAGCGAGATTTAGCCATTATCGCACTCCTTCTTGCCTCTGGTGTCCGTTTATCTGAAGCAGTCAATTTGGACCTTCGAGACCTTAATCTAAAGATGATGGTGATTGACGTCACTCGAAAAGGTGGAAAACGAGACTCAGTCAATGTTGCTGCCTTTGCTAAGCCTTATATGGAGCAATATCTTGCTATTCGTGACAAACGTTACAAGACAGAAAAGACTGATACAGCCCTCTTTCTGACCCTGTATCGAGGTGTTCCAAACCGAATTGATGCTTCTAGTGTTGAAAAGATGGTGGCCAAGTATTCAGAAGACTTTAAAGTCCGCGTGACACCCCACAAGCTTCGCCATACATTAGCAACGCGTCTCTATGATGCAACCAAATCACAGGTTTTGGTCAGCCATCAGCTGGGACATGCTAGCACACAGGTAACGGACCTGTATACGCATATCGTTAATGACGAACAAAAAAATGCCTTGGATAGTTTATAAGACACATAATATAAATTATGTAATATTTTAGTGTTAGAAAAAGAGCGTAGGATTTTTTATGATATCTTACGCTCTATTATTCTTTATTTTCTTTAACTTCATTAATTTGTATGATTTCTTACTCCAATTGGAAAACCATTCTCCCGATTCATGAATTTGATTTTGAAGCAATCTTTAGAATTCTTTGTTTTCAAACAGTTTAATAGCAATGTAAAAAATTACAATTGAATAAATAACAGTTAAAAGTAGTTGAATGTTGTAGCTAATTATCGAAATATTCTTTGAAACAGGGTTTAAAATATTCAATACTCCTAATGGGCTAAAAGATAATAGCAAGTTATTTTTGTCTAATAAACTTCTTGAAATCAGTTCTCCTAAACCTCTTAACAAAACAACTCCAACTAAGGCACTCGATAAAGAATTTGTTATCAAAAATAAACAAATAATTGTAGTACTATAAAAAATAGTTGTAAAAAACGTTGTAATAATTTGGATGAATCCAGCCGTAAAAGTAAGCATATTATCTGCAGATGAAGAGTAAGCTCCAACTTTAAAAAATCCAAATAGTAATGTTGTCGCTATAAAAGATGTTAAACTTAAAACAACTAAAATTAAGAATGAGGTAAAAATAGATGCTAACAATTTTGAAAACAAAATTTCTACTCGTTTAACCGGTGTGACTAACAATGATTTAATTGTTTTTTGCTGAATTTCTTGATAAAACGGTACTAATGCTACTATAACTCCTACTATCAAAGCAAATATCGAAAATGTATCGGTGGAGGTTTTAAAAACATTTCCAAATGAAGATTCTGGTGCAACCATTCTTAGATACAGTATCAATAGAGAAATGACACAAACAAACCCTCCAAAAACATAGAAAATCTTTTTCCCAGCAAATAATTTGAACAACTCAATCTTTATTAATTTAAGCATATCAAACCTCCATATCTTTCTGCATTCTGATAAAAATATCTTCAAAATTATTTTGTTTCTCAGAAAAATTTATGATGGAGATATCCTGACGTAATAACTCTGTGAGTAATTTCTCCTTTACCTCTTTCATTGATTCTATATCTAAAGATAACTCAAGTTGCTCTATTCTCTCAGAAAAAACAATGTTTAAGTTATTTAAGATAGACTTTGTAAGTTCTATGTTATCAGTTTTCAACAACCAAACGTTCTTTATAGATCCAAGTGATAAAAATTCTGTTTTTTTCCCTTGGAAAATTACTTTCCCTTGATTGATAATTGTAACTGTATCTACTAACTTACTTAATTCTTCCAATGAATGACTCGAAATTACAATCCCAACTCCTTTTTTAGACAATTCAATGAGCAAGTCTCTAAATTCTTTCATTCCTACGGGATCTAGTCCATTGAATGGTTCATCTAATAATAAGATAGTTGGCTGATGAATTAAGGCTTGAGCAAGTCCCAAACGTTGTTTCATACCTAATGAAAAACTAGATACTTTACAATCCACACTATTGTCTAAACCTACTAAATGCAGATAGTTTAACAGATCTTCTTTTGATAAGTTTACATCATCATAAAGACTCGAAATAAGCATTAAATTCTGTCTAGCTGTTAAAGATTCATAAAATGTAGGATATTCAATAATCGTACCTATAGTATTTAAATATCTCTTTGACTTCCCTTCAATTAGTTTCCCATTGATTTTAATTTCACCAGATTCTTTTTTTACTAAACCTAAAATCGTCTTGAATATTGTAGTTTTCCCAGAACCATTTTGTCCAATGAGTCCCATTATTTCGCCACTCTGCAACTCAAATGACAAATCTTCAATTACTTTCTTTTTGTTATACGATTTATTTAGACCAAAAATTTGTAATAGTGCCATTTCGTCTCCCCTTCTTTATTTTTGATCACTCATCACTTCTGCTGTCATTGGTACGGTATACCTTACACACCTTTGTTTTTACAATGACTGTTGTTGATGGAGAGAAAGTTACTTTACGAGAGATGGAAGAAATTATTTGGCTTTCTTTTTGTGTCTCTGTATAGCCAGATAAACAAAGAAAAGTCAGAAATACAATGAATAGATAAACTATTTCATGTTTTTTCTCCTTTATACCATTCTTGATAGCGTATTACAGAGTTTTCATTTCGATAGATTTCACCTTTTGGAATCTCACGATCCTTCTTTTTGAACTGAATCCATAGAATCCCTTTATCCAATAGCAAAACGAGGCCATGATCATATAAATAATGAAAAGGAGATTTTTTTGTGGCCCTACAAGTGTGCAAGCTGATAAGAGAATGATAATACCAAGGATGATAAAACTGAAAAATTTTTGTTTGACATGATCTTTTTTCTTCATCAGCCTATACCTCCTGGATAGCTATAAAAGATAATCTAGAAGATCCTACCATTCTTCAACCATGGACTAGTCGAGCCTTATCACTTCGTCGGCTTTTTCCCAAATCACTGGATTATGGGTTGCGATAATGATTAAACGATCTTGCTTCTTTAACATTAAGAGCAAGTCCATCACCTCTTGTGAGGTTTCTGGATCCAGTGCTGCAGTTAGTTCATCTGCCAAAATTAAAGGTGGATCTTTTAAAATAACTTTAGCTAATGCGACACGTTGCGCCTCTCCCCCCGATAATTCATAAATCTTTTGATCCAGAGCAAGGTAAGCCAATCCTACTTTTTTGAGCACTTCTTCTTCTTGCTGCTTCTTCTCTTTTTTCGTTAATTTTTGACCAATCAATCCCAAATCTAAGTTTTTAGCGATAGTCTCGTTTTCAAGTAGGCCAAAGTTTTGAAAGAGATAACCTAATTCATTCTTAAAGAAGTGATGCTGTTTGATTTGTTTCAGTTCTTGCCCTTGATAGCTTATACTCCCTTCTTCATAAGGCTCTATCTTCGCCAAGATATTAAGCAAGGTTGTTTTACCACACCCACTATTTCCGATCAGAGCATAGACCTTACCTTCTGTTAATTGCAAACTCAAATCTTGAAAGACCGTTCGTTGGCCAAATGATTTGGTTAAATGTTCTACGCTAATCATATTAGGCTCCTTTCAGTACAGTGGCTAACAAGTGGTCTTCTTTATGAGACCGATACAGGAGAATGAACCAAGCATTAGTAATAAATAGCAAGAGAGTGACAAGAGCAATCCACCATTCTTGAGTGAGAAGGAATGTCAGGAAGCTTCCTAATAGTAAGAGGATACTTTCTGAGAGCAAAATCATTTGGTGAATCTTTACAAATCCCAGACCTGCAATCTTCTTCAAGAAGATTGGTCTTCTAAACTCTTCAAAATAGAGGAAATTCATGGTGTTAAAGAGTAGTATGGAAGTAGCTATTGCAAAGATTCCTCCTGCAATGGTAATGAGATTCTCTAATTGAATGGTTTGGATCATCTGCTGGTATACAGACGCCGCATAGTCATATTGACTAACATTTTTTTCAAGCCCATTCTCAACTACTAGTTTCTTGCTTTTTTCCAGACCATCAAAGTAAAGATAAGAATTAAGATGAGAGAAATAAGGATTATCGTAGCCACCAAAGCTTCTAGGTAGAACAACAACCAAAATCGGGTCTGTCAAGAATTGCTGATAGCTCATCGGTGTATTATTATAGATAAATCGTTTTTGGTTGTTAGGAAGATAGGTCACCCGTGCTTTCATAGGCAACTGACTCTTTCCTTGTTCATCACTAGGAGTCAGATAATCTTCATAGCGTTTTTTCAACTCCTCTTCTTGCCCTTTCAACTTTTCAGGAAGCAAGAGTCCAAATTCTCCAGCTTGCAAGTGATTCAAGCGCTCTTTTTCCTCAGGGGATACTAAGATCTTTTGGATATCAAGGTAATTTGGTGTTACATACAGGGTGTTGGCAAGAGGATCGTAATCTGTGATCGAAAGCTCTCTCCCTGTTCTAGGATCGTTCATGAAGCCTTTTGAATTAAATGCGGCAAGCTGATGATGGACCAAAAGTCCACCTTTTTCAATGCCAGACTCGATCAGTTTAGACCATTTAGCTCTTTGTTCAATTTGCATTTCTTTGTTTGTCGTTTGTAAAACATTTTCCCGATTTAAACTAATTTGTATCCAATTTGTCTCTTTAGACCAAGCCAAACTTCCCTCTTGATAAGTCTGCCAGATAGAGCCATAGATGCTGACACGATGAATTGAGAGACCAATGACAGTGATTGCAAAAAATTGACAAATAAAGAGGAAAACTAAAATACGCTTTAATGGAACCTTTCCTTTTAAAAGGGTGACTAAATGAATCGTTTGAATACTATATGCAAAGAGGAAGGATAAGACAGCAGATAAAATAAGTAAAATCCCATTGTAAATAATACTACTGGAAATGACGATGGAATAGGAAAAAGGTGTCAATTGAAAACAATAAATCAGAACAGCACCCATTATACATGCGCCAATACCTCCCAAAAGCAACTCTATACTATCATCTTTTAAGGAATGTCCAAAAAGTTGCAAGCGTCTCATTCCTGAGATATATCGAATCCCAGCGCTTCTCATTTCGAGTGTTTTTTGAATAATCGTCAAAGCGCTAAAACTAATGATAAAAATAACTAAGGCAAGTGATTGTGAACCGGAGCCAAAAAAGGCAATAAAGGTCTGCAGAGGATTTGGTTTCTCTATAAAAGTTTGTGAGAAGCCAAGATTATGAAGCGTTTGATCCAGCTTTTCAGTTTCTAAATCACCTGTTAATACATAATAATTCGTTAACAGGCTTTCTTTGGCAGCC
Source organism: uncultured Streptococcus sp. (assembly GCA_958445905.1). GTDB lineage: Bacteria > Bacillota > Bacilli > Lactobacillales > Streptococcaceae > Streptococcus. The sequence continues at coordinate 660 of CAUCUH010000058.1, read as the reverse complement.
AGTTCTTTCTTCTCTCTTTTAATTCCAAGAGGAAGTTTTCCCTCTCCGTAGATATCATAGGTGAAAACAACCTGCCCTTTAGAATCTGTTCTTTGTATCTGACAAGCAATTATACTATGATTTTCCCTTGCCAAGCGGTCTAAACTGGAAGATAATTCTTCATATGTGACGCTCTTTTCTTGTCTCTGCACCCCTACTACCGGAAGACTGCGGTGGATAACCGTATTTGGAGAAATAAAGGCAATCCAAATCAAAAAGCTAGAGATGAAAAGGTTTGATAAAATAATAAAGACACGTTTCATATCATCACACTTTCTTAAGCAGAAAAGGAAAGTAATACCTAGCTAGTCAATTAATTTCGTTGTTTAAGAATTACTGAGTTTTACAAATTACGGTTACATTCTTTGTAAGCGAATACACTTTTTCATCTTTACTATACTACAAATTCCTTAGTAAAACAATAATTTTTATGTGAAACTAGTTTCAAAAAAGAGGCTGGGACAAAAGTCCTAGCCTCTCAATTGTTTTTATTTTGTCGAGCAAGACGCAGTGGTTGACTGGGCTCTACTACGCTGATTTCATCAGCTTTTACAGCCCTACTCAACTATGCGGAGGTGGGACGACGAAATCGAATTCTAACGAATTACCGATTTCTGTCCC
>CAUCUH010000057.1:0-9914 GCA_958445905.1 uncultured Streptococcus sp. | reverse complement strand
TACCTTAGATTTTTGAGCTTGCTCCAGCCCCTCATCCACTACTCGAATCAATTCATCAGAAGCCAAGCGCGCCTGCAAAGCATCCAGATAGATCCGTTCACTTGAGCTCAGTCCACCACCTGTTTTTTGTAATTTATCTTTTAGGCGATAGTAAACCTTCATCCGCTCTTCAATGATTTCCTTGCGAGTGATGGCTTCCGTTCCCTTTTCAAGAACCAAATTTCCATTCTTATCATAGATATAACCATGCATCATATGTTGCAGGCCAGTATTTTTTAAATCATTAGTTTTGAGGTGCTTGACAATCCCACTGGATTCCTTGCTTCCAGAATCCTGATAGCCCAAGCTAACCAAATCTTTATGGTCAATGTGGTTGTAGATTTTGTACTTCAGCGCATCTATACGCGCTTTTTGCTCGGGTGTTAGGATAGGATAGGCATTAGGGCCATTATATAGGTGTACGGTCCCAATATGAGAAGCTTCCTCTTCCGTCAAACAGGCAAGCGCATACTGAATATTCATAGAACCCAGAGAGTGACCGTATAGATCAATCTTGGCATTGGGATATTTTCGGATCACCTCTTTCAAATGAGCTGCAGCATCTTTAAACTGCGGAGGCGGGAAAGTCCCGTTTTCATCATTGTATTTTTTTAAAAAAGCAGCTCCCACTAAAGCAGGAAATTTAACTTGTTCTTCGGCTGTTCTTTCTGCAAAAAAGCCGACCGCATCTGATGCTTTTTCCTGTATGAAATTGCTGACAGGATTGTCCAGCGCTTTTTTCATAAACCTGCCAAAGGGCGTGGCATCCGGCGGAAGCCTAACAGAATTAGGAACAACCGCATCTTCAAAAGCTTCTACAAAATTGTTAAAATCATCTTTAGCCTTATCACGCGCATACTTCTTCGCATATTCAGTTGCATACTCGCTCGCACCACCAGGGTTCAAAATATTGGAAGCTGCTGGCAGGTCTGTCCCTACCCAATCTGTAAATGTATCATGGAGTAATTTTTGGGTACTTATTTCAGTTTCAGATCCCTTCATCAAAACTGTTACATCATGGATTTGAGCACGATTTTCATCAGAAGCAGAATAAGGAACTGCTTTTTGTTGCGCGCCTTGGCCATTGTTAGTAAGAACGAATACCTGCTCCTCATTGCCATTGGTACTATCATAAATATGGGCGACATTACCAATGTATTCTCCCGTTTTCAATCGTACATCTTGATTATAGCTTTCTACCTCATACTCTTTATACGCAATTTCTTTCTTTATTTTATCTGAAAATGATTTATCAAAAGCCATTATTTACCTCTTAATTTATCTGATAATTCTCCTGAGATGACATAACCATTTTGTTCAAATTTGCCATCTGATTCCTCTGTCAAAGTTGTTGTAATTGTTAGGTTATTATCATCATTGATTATAACTTTTATTATTAGTCCTCCCATTGGATTATACTTCAATGAATTTTCATTTATCTTGTAACTTTTTATAATTCCTTTATCTGTTAATGCGTTTGGATCTTCTTGCCTTAATAAATTTTCAATTACATCTTTTGCTTTCTTACTCTCTGCGATTTGAATCATTTCTTGTTTCTTGGCAGATTGTCCATTAAAAAAGCTACATCCCCCTAAGCTCAGGCTAAATACTACCATTATCAACACAATAAATTTACTTTTTTTCATCTTCTTCCCATTCTTTCTTCCGGTTTCTTAGAATTTATTATACAAAATTCTATTCATACCTGAAATGTTACTTTTGTTAAAAAATGTTGCCAAATCGTTACAAGCACTAGCTATTAATGTAACATACCAGCTTTGATCCAGAAATGTTTCTATTTAAATATATTAGGGGTGTTTGCCTGAATGAGTTTATTTCCCAGTCTCTTCTGCTTTACTTAACAGATCATCTAATTTTGCTGAAATACCGTAACTACCTGCTTCGAACTGTCCTGAATCTTCCATTTGAACAGTCGTATCGATCGTTAACTTTTTATCGCCATTGATAACGAGATAGACATTCATCCCTCCCATTGGATTGTATTCCAATTCACCTTTTATCAGGGTATAGGAGTGAATGACTCCTTCTGAAGTGAAAGCTTTCGGATCGATACTGATTAACAAGTGTTTTATCGCTCGCTCCATTTTCGTGCTTTCTGCGATCTGAATCATTTTCCTTCTCTCAGCAGCTTTATCCGTAAAAAGACTGCAACCTCCTAGAAACAAAGTTAATAAGAATAGTAGCATTAATCGTTGTTTTTTATCAGTCATATGTTCCCTCTCACTTATATTATTCGTAATGATTTTTAAAAAATGAGCCAATTTTTAAAAATTTTTTCCAGAATCCAAAAAACACACCCTTACTGGGTGTGTCTCCTGTTAAATCATGTATTCGACGCTATAAGTAGCATCAGATAAAATCCGTGAAAGAAATTGTTTGGTTCGCTCTTCCTTTGGACTGTTGAAGAATTCATGGGGTTCGTTTTCTTCGATGATGTGTCCGCCATCCATAAAGATGACGTGGTTGGCCACATCACGCGCAAAGCCCATCTCATGGGTTACGACAACCATGGTCACTCCTTCTTGGGCCAATTGCTTCATGACATCTAAGACGTCACCGACCAACTCTGGGTCTAGCGCTGAAGTCGGCTCGTCCAGCAAGATCACGTCTGGTTTCACTGCGATGGCACGCGCGATTCCGATCCGTTGCTGCTGGCCACCTGACAATTGAGAAGGATAGTAATCCTTATAAGCAAGAAGACCAACTTTTTCAAGGGCTGATTCTGCCCGTTGGATGGCTTCTTCTTTTGGAATCTTACGAGCTACAACCAGTCCTTCTAAGATATTTTCAAGCGCTGTTTTGTTGGCAAAGAGATTATAATGCTGGAAGACAAAGGCTGTCTTTTGGCGGATTTCTAGAATCTCTTTTTTGCTGAGTTTTGAGAGGTCGTACTCTTTTCCACCTAGGGTGAGGTGCCCTGTATCTGCCTTTTCCAAGTGGTTAAGGCAGCGAAGGAAGGTTGTTTTTCCTGATCCAGATGGACCCAAAATAACGACGACATCCCCTTGGTTGACCTTGAGATTGACATCTACCAGGACCTGGTGGTCCTTAAATTTTTTCGATACGTGTTCTACTTCTAACATCTTTTCATTTCTCCTTCTTCTATGCGAGTGTCAGGCGTTTTTCTAAGCGATTGAATCCCCATTGAATCACCCCACAAATGACAATATAAAGAATAAAAATCACTAGATAGGATTCAAAATATTGATAGCCATAAGAGGCTTCGACCTTGGCAATGGCGGTGATATCCTTGATGGTCATGACAAAGACAAGGGAGGTTCCTTTGACCAAGTTGATAACCAAGTTACACAAATTGGGAAGGGCTGAACGCAAGGCTTGTGGAAAAACAATGCGGATGTAGGCTTGGCGATTAGTCAAACCAATGGCTTGCGCTGCTTCTAGCTGGCCCTTATCCACAGTCAGAATGGCTGACCGTAGAATTTCAGCAAGACTCCCCGTTGTCATCAAGCTAAAGATGATAAAGGCATAGTAAATGGGATTGATCTCAAAGACATTAAAGTGACTACCAATACTCTTAAAAAAGCTATTTAAGAGACTGGGAAAGAGACTATAAAAGAAGAGAATCAAGAGAATCGGAGGTGTCGCGCGGATAAAAGCTAAGTAAATCACTGAGAAACTGCGAACACCTTTGACCTTATAAATCTGACCGAGTGCCAAAAAGAGGGCTGGAAAGAAACTCAAAAGAATTGATACGACCATGATCAGAAGGGTCACTGGAACACCACCCAAGGTGGCTAGAAATGCTTTACTAATAAAATTGAAATCCATAAGCTACCTTTCTGTTACACTGAGTCGTTTCTCAAGGAGTTGAGCGGAGAAGGAGATCACAAGGGCAATTCCCCAGTAGATCACTGCGACAGCTGTATACGTTTCGAGGGAATAATTTCCAAGATTGCGGCTGATCAAGTTGTTGCCTGCTCCCATGATATCGATAAAGCCAATGGTATAAGCCAAAGCGGCATCGCGCATAAGGTTCAAGATGGCAGTCGTCATATTTGGAAGAGCCACCCGAAAGGCTTGGGGAAGGACAATCCGCCAAATGGTTTGAGCTGGCGTCAAGCCGATACTCAAGCCTGCTTCCATCTGTCCTTTTGGAATGGCCAAATAGGCTGCCTTGAAGACCTCAGAGATCATAGCGGCAAAGAGAAGAAACATGGCAACAAGGACAAAGACAAACTTGGACCAGTGGTCAATGTCAATGCCCAACCACCAGTTCAAAAATTGTGGAAGTCCATAAAAGACCAAAAAGAGCAAGACAATCGGAGGAGTACAACGCAAGGTAAAGACATAACCTTTTGCCAGACCTGCTCCTACCTTATCTTCTGATACTTGTGCCCAGGTCAAAACCAAGCCAAATGCAGAACCGAGAACCGTCGTTAAAACCATCAAAGCTAGGGTCGCTGGCAGGGCTTGGACCAAGGTTGGAAGAAATGACCAGACCTTGGAAATGTCGTATGAGACCATGTTTCTTTTCCTTTCTGTATCCGTATAGAAATAAGGAAGCTGGGGCTATGCGCACCCAGTTCCATCTTATTTCTCTTTATCTACATAACTGAAGACATCTTCACCGAAATATTTTTTCGACAATTTAGCAAGTGTGCCATCTTTTTCTAATTCTTTGATGGCCTTGCTGTATTCTTCCGCAAATTTTTCGTTTTTCTTATCCTTATGGATCAATGGGTAAGTTGGAATTCCTTTGTAGGCAAACCAGCTCAGTTTGTCCGCATATTGGTGGTAAGAACCATCTTTATCTGTGACAGCTTTTTCAAAGGAAAGTTTGATGTCAAAGAAGGCATCGTAACGTCCTTCAAGAACCCAAGCATAAGCATCTGCGACTTTGAAAGATTCCGCAGCTGTTAATTCGATTTGTTGGTCCTTATGCTTTTCATTGTATTCTTTAATAACATTCCACTGCGCATTTTGTGGTGAAATTGGAACCAATTTTCCTTTTTCTTTAGCGAAGTCATCGATGTTCTTGTATTTATTCGCATCTTCTTTCCGTACGGTAAATCCGATGATACTTGCTCCGATTGGTTCTTTTGGAATGATAAATTTCTTGGCACGTTCTTCTGTATACCAAGCTCCTTTGGTTCCGATATCGTATTTACCAGATTCTAGACCGATCAAGAGATCGTCATCACTTGTTCCAGTGTACTCAAACTTGTAGTCTGGTAGTTTTTCGTCAATGGCTTTGAGAACGGCTACTTCATAGCCATCTGATTCTCCTTTTTCATCAACGAAATCATACGGTACATAGTTTTGAGTGTGGGCTACTTTCAAGGTTGTTACCTTGTTCGATCCTGTTGAGCCTTTGCTGTCGTTTGCATGGTTCAAACTCCGTCCAAGAATGGTTGCACCTGCAATGGCAAGAACTGCCACCCCACCGATAATCCATGTTTTTTTACTCATACTTTGTTCTCCCTCTTTCTATTTTCCTTATTCTGCTGCAGCTTCACGAACCCATTCGATTCGTTCTTCATCAATGTCACTTGGAATCGTACAATCGGCACCGATGACCAAGCCTGTGGTTCCAGTTTCTGCGATGATGCGTTTGGTTTCTGCTTGGATCGCAACCTTGTCTCCTGTGTAAAGAAGACCATTTTTACCATTTTCAAAACCACCAAGAACCGTGCGTCCACCGAAGATTTCGCGTCCTTCTGCTAGGCTGATGCCCTCTGGTCCGACTGCCCAGTTAATGACTTGGGCTGGATAGTCTGTGAAAAGATGGATATCATTGCGAGCTCCTTCGTAACCACAGATATGAAGAATATTTACGCCACCGGCTTCATTGGCTGTCTCTAAGACATGGAGTTCACTCGGTGCGATGACTTGTTTGTAAACTTCCTGACTGACACGTGCATCTTGGATACTTTGAACACTGAGGTAGATCCCATCTGCTCCTGCTTCTTTAATGATTCGTTGGCTCAAACTTGCAATATCTTGGCCAATTGTATCCAATACTTTTTTAAGAGTTGCTGCATCTTGATCGATGAAGTTGGCGATCAAGTCATCTCCTCCTGAAACTTCTCCGACCAACCATTTGAAGTAGGTTACTGGAGCAAAGATATTGTAGATAGCCACAATGTCTTCTTCAAAACCGGCACGGATTTTTTTAACGAGCTCTACTTGCTCTGTGATCCATGGATGATCGGCTCCGAGTGGTTCAATTCCTGCTAAGTCAGAGATATTTTCAAGGCCTTTGTGAATGGCTGGATTTGGATAAGCAAAGTAACCATCACTCATGAGTTTGACAAAGTCTGGTTTGACCTTGTGAAGGAAGTTTTTATGGCCATTGATGTTTTTTTCAATAATTTCCGGATTAGAAAATCCTTTCAACCATTCTTCTTCTGTTGTAAAATGATGCCAAAATCCAACTGGCACACGGTCAACTGCTTCTCCTTTAAAAGCTTTTAAGACTAATTTTCTTTTTGATGACATGTTCTTACCTCGTTCTAATCTTTTCTTGTTTGTTATCTTATCACTTCGATAATTGTTTGACTAATATATATTTTTTATCAAGCTCTTCATCTTTTTTTATCACTGATCTTCGAGAAGTAGAATTCCTGCTAGGTCAGATGGGCGGATGAGGGAGAAACTATGAGCTGGAATCTTCTCCAGTCTTGCCATATCTGGATCTTTTTTTGCTTTCCCCTGACTGCTTGCTAGAGCTACTTTACTGAGCCCTAGAAGCAAAAACAAAACGGTTACCAGGATACACCATACATTGATCTTTTTCATCTCCCTCTCCTTTCTTCTTACAATACAGCTGCTTGACGTACCCAATCTAAGCGTTCCAGTTGGAAATCATCTGGCACGGTACAGTCTGCTCCAAGGATCAAACCACGACTTCCGGCTTCAGCCACCAAGCGACGCGTTTCTTGCTCAATAGCTTCTCGTTCCCCTTGGTAGAGCAAACCTTTCTTGCCATTGACAAAGCCACCCAAGACGGCACGATCACCGAAAAGTTTACGACCTGCGGCTAGGCTAAGGCCTTCATGATGGGTCGCCCAGTTAATGACTTGGGCTGGATAATCCTTGAAGAGTTCCACTTCATTGCTGGCCCCTTCAAAACCACAGATATGAAGGATATTGATGCCTCCAACTTCATTGGCTGCTTCTAGGACAGCGATGCTGCTAGGCTCAATGAACTTGCGGTACTCTTCATCTGTCACACGCTCATCTTGGACCTGCTGGGTTGAGAAGTAAATTCCTTCAACACCTGCTTCTTGGATCAAGCGGCGACTAAGAATGGCAATATCTCCTGCGATGACATCAAGGACATGGGCCAAGGTTTCTGGATCTTCCTTGATAAAGTCTGCAATCAATTGGTCTCCACGGGATTGATCCGTACGGAACCAGCGTTTCAAATAAGAAATGGGCGAGAAGATATTGTAGAAAGAAGCAATCTCTTCATGGAAATGAGAACGAATCTCCTTGACCACTTCAATTTGTTTTTCAATCCAAGGATGATGCTCTCCAATCGGTTGAATATCCTTCAATTCTCGGATCGATTGGATCTCTCTAGAATAAAGAGCACTCGGATAGCGGAAGAAGCCATCACTCATGATCTTGACAAAATCAGGTGAAATTTCTTCAACATAGTGTTGGTGTCCTTTAATACTTTTTGCTACTACAGCCGAATTGTCTAGACCCAATTCTTTTTCTTCTTGGGTCACATAATGGAGCCAAAATCCTACAGGGATTCGTTCTACTGTTTCGCCTCGAATGGCACGAAGAACCAATTCTTTTTTACTCATACTGTGAATCCTCCTCAATATTTCTCCAATAGAAAGGCTAACTGCTTTCCTTCTGGAATTTGTAACCATGATATCACCTCGAAAAGTAGCTGACTAATATATTTTCCCTATCAAGGCCTTAAAATTTCTTTATTGAGAAAGGCATCAAAAAAACGCAAGCCCTTGAAAATAGGGACTTGCGAGTATCTTTCTTTATTCTTTCATTTTAGAAGAAAAAGGCTGCTTTGATCTTTTCTTGATCCGGTTATAGCAGAAAACTATATCCCTTCTTTTAAGCTAAAAAATGGCATATATTGATGTGAAAAAGCCCTTCATATCAGCATTTCTTTCTTCCTATTCATTTTACCATTCCCTGGATCCCCTTCTCCTCTTTCTTGTCAGGCAAGATTGAAAGGAGTATAATTTTTATAGAATAATTTTAAGGAGTGTACGGTTTATGAAAACAACAAAAACCACCTTTACCATCGTTTCTGCTCTTGCTTCTGTCATTTTACTGACGAGTTGTGGAAGCAACACCAACAAAACGCAAGAGACAAAAGCAAGCAGCACTAAAAATCAGGTGACGATGACCTATGATCAACAGCGCTCACAAGAAAATACCATGTCTGTCCTTTGGTACCAAAAGGCAGCTGAAACTAAGGCTCTGTACTTACAAGGCTACAATGTCGCTACTGACCGTTTGAAAGAGATCCTTCAAACTCCTTCTGATAAGCCTTATTCCATCGTCTTGGATTTGGACGAAACTGTTTTAGACAACAGCCCTTACCAAGTTCAAAACGTCAAAGATGGTACGGCCTTCAATCCTAAAGATTGGGATGTTTGGGTGAAAAAAGCAGCCGCAAAAGCGGTGCCTGGTGCCAAAGATTTCCTTCAATATGCGGATCAAAACGGGGTTCAAATCTACTACATTTCTGACCGTACAACCTCTCAAGTAGATGATACCATCAAGAATCTTGAAAAAGAAGGCATTCCTGTTCAAGGACGTGACCACCTCATGTTCTTAGAAGATGGTGTCAAATCAAAAGAAGGTCGTCGCCAAGCTGTGCAAGAAAAGACCAATCTTGTCTTGCTCTTCGGGGACAACCTGGTTGACTTTGCAGACTTCTCTAAGACCTCTGAAGCTGATCGTGACAAGAAATTGGACGAATTGCAAAAAGAATTTGGTGAAAAATTCATCATCTTCCCAAATCCAATGTATGGATCATGGGAATCTGCTGTTTACCAAGGTAAAAAACTAGATGCCAAGGGACAAACAGAAGAACGCCTCAAAGCCTTGCAAGGTTTTGACAAATAAAGCAAACATCCTCGCTAGGAAAAACCTAACGAGGATGTTTTTTTCTATATTGATAAATTTATTCAACGGTTACAGACTTAGCAAGGTTCCGTGGTTTATCAACATCGAGCCCACGATGAAGGGTTGCAAAGTAAGCAATCAATTGGGTTGGCACCACCATTGAGATTGGAGAGAGGTAAGGGTGAACCGCTGTCAAGACCAAATCATCTGTCTCTTTAGCGACATTTTCTTCTGCAATGGTTAAAACATGAGCCCCACGTGCTGCTACTTCTTGGATATTTCCACGTGTGTGGCTGGCTAGGACTGGATCAGACAAGAGAGCGATGACCGGTGTACCCTCTTCGATCAGAGCGATAGTACCGTGTTTCAACTCACCCGCAGCGAAGCCTTCACATTGGATGTAAGAAATTTCTTTTAATTTCAGACTGGCTTCCATAGCAACATAGTAATCTTGGCCACGTCCGATATAGAAAGCATTGCGGGTTATTTCCAACAAGCCACGGACTTTTTCGTCGATGACTTCTTTTTCTGAAAGGGTTGATTCGATCGATTGAGCAACGATGGACAATTCGTGCACCAAATCAAAGGCTTTGGCCTTCTCATTGCCATTGGCTTCCCCAACAGCTTTCGCAAGAAAGGCAAGGGCTGCGATTTGAGCCGTATAAGCCTTAGTAGAAGCTACCGCAATTTCGGGACCAGCATGGAGCAACATGGTCATGTCTGCTTCACGTGAAAGAGTACAGACACTTCAAAAAAAGATATTAGACTTTATACAAATTGTG
>CAUCUH010000056.1:0-9967 GCA_958445905.1 uncultured Streptococcus sp. | reverse complement strand
CATGGGATTGACTTCATTGGTAATCACTGCCCCAGAGTCATCTGCTGCCATCGAGATGGTTCCTCCGGTATGAAGTGCTAAAATTTTCTTAAACATGTGAAGCTCCTTGGAATATGTGATATAATTTATTTTATCATAAAAAGAAAGAAACAGTAGACATGGAAATAAAAGCAGTCTTTTTTGATATCGATGGAACCTTGGTGAATGATAGTCGAGCGGTCCTCAAATCAACAGAAAAAGCCATTCAGTCTTTAAAGGAAGAAGGGATTTATGTAGGTCTTGCGACAGGTCGGGGACCGGCCTTTGTCAAACCGTTTATGGAACGCTATGGTTTTGATTTTGCAGTGACCTATAATGGTCAGTATATTTTGACCAAGGACCGCGTGCTGTTTACTAGCCCAATCGATAAAAAGAGTCTGCACCAACTAATTGACTATGCTCGAGAACACCGCAAGGAAATTGCTCTCGGTACCAAGGATGGGGTATTTGGTTCTCGGATCATGAGTTTTGGGATGAGTCCTATTTCAACCTGGTCTAGTCGGTTTGTTCCCCGCAAAATGGCCCGTACCGTCAGTCGAGGATTTAACAAAGTGGTCAGCAAGGTCGTCCCACAAGATCAGGACACCCTCTATGCACTAGCGCAAGAACCAATCTACCAAGTACTGATCTTATCGAGTCCGGAAGAGACTGCAAAAATTGAAAAAGAGTTTCCGGATCTGAAATTCACACGGTCTAGTCCTTTTGCAGCAGATGTCCTCAACCCAGGGATTTCCAAACTAGAAGGGATCCGCATCGTTGGTCAGGAATTTGGCTTTGACATCGATGAAGTGATGGCTTTTGGAGATTCGGATAATGACTTAGAGATGCTTTCAGGTGTTGGCTTGTCCATTGCGATGGGAAATGGAACGACCAGTGTCAAGGCAATTGCCAAGCATACCACGACCAGTAATGGCAAGGATGGCATTCAAAAGGCCCTGCAACACTTTGGTATCCTCTCAGAGAAAGAACTCTTTCTTTCTAAGGATGATCACTTCAATAAGGTCAAAACCTTCCATGGTGTGATGGATGGGGAAACCCAGGAGAAACCAGTTGTTTGGCAGCCTCAAGATGCCCTTTATCGAACCATGTTCAAGCAAGAGGAGTTGGTAGAATTTGTCCGAGCAGCTAGCACAAGTGAGGAAGAATTTGACCGCTCGGTAGCAGCTCTTCACCAAGCCTTGGATAAGGCTGCAGATAAGGTTCGGAGCAAGCATCCAGCTGAGATCTCCATGGTAGGGCAGGTTGATGCCTTGATTGATACTCTCTATTTGACTTATGGTAGCTTTGTACTAATGGGGGTCGATCCTGAAGAGGTCTTTGAGATTGTTCACCGGGCCAATATGGGCAAGATTTTCCCAGATGGAAAGGCGCACTTTGATCCAGTAACCCACAAAATTCTGAAGCCAGATGATTGGGAAGAAAAATACGCCCCAGAACCAGCCATCAAAAAAGAACTCGATCGTCAGCTCAAGGCCTACGAAAAACATGCAAAACAAAAAGAAGCAAAAAAAGACAACTAAAAAAGTTTGGAACAAAGGTTCCAAACCTTTTTTAGAATGTAGACAAACTATTTTTTACTAAGATAAGTAAAGTGTTCCACAAAGAAGTCGAAATATGTTCTTATTTTTAAAATTTATAAAAAATATTGAAAAACTTTCCGCCGTGAGAAAAGTGCTAGAAACACTATTGTTTCTAGCACTCGGGAGTTTTGAGACCTTAGGCTCAAAACTTAGTCATGGAACTTCGAAGAAGGTCGCTGACGTCCGTACTCACCTAAGGAAAGTTTTCAATATAACTTTTTCTTTCTTACATGGTTTTATCCTTATCACGTACCACTAGTAAGTCTACTTTGGCGTGGCGAAGGATATATTCTGAGGAGGATCCGACCATTAACCGTTCGAAGGCATTGAGTCCGGTAGCTCCGACCATAATAAGGTCAACCCCTTCTTTACTTGGGATATCATTGGCTAAGAGGACTTTTGGATTTCCCATTTCTACAACAGTCACAACATTTTGAACGCCGACTTTTTCAGCACGTTCCTTGTAGCCCTTGAGCAATTCGTTGGCTTCTTCTTGCAATTCTTCGTAGACCTCAGCATCAAAAGTTGAGACGCTTTGAAGGGCACGGGTATCGATGACGTGGGCAATCGTCAATTTAGAGCCGTTGCGAAGAGAAACGTTAACCCCTTTTTCAAAGGCTAATTCTGCTTCATGAGAACCGTCGACAGCGACCATAATGTTTTCGTATTTTTGAGACATAATCCTACCTCCTTATAGCTTGAAAACATGGATAGAATAGAAGGGAATCCTATTCTTTATACACTTATATTTTATCTCTTTTGAGCTAGAATGTAAAGGTAAAGTCTCGCTTTTCTCCTATATTTTTGCAGAATTTTTAAAGTCCTCGGTTTGTACTCTATTTGAACTAGTGGTATAATAGAGATAATTTCGTGAATCGAGGCAGAATATGAAGGAATATAATAAATCAAGCAAACTCGAACATGTCGCTTACGATATTCGTGGTCCAGTCTTGGAAGAAGCCATGCGCATGCGAGCAAATGGAGAAAAAATTCTACGTTTGAATACGGGGAATCCTGCTGAATTTGGCTTTACAGCTCCAGATGAAGTCATCCATGATTTGATCATGAATGCGCGTGATAGTGAAGGTTATTCAGACTCAAAAGGGATCTTTTCAGCCCGCAAGGCTATCATGCAGTACTGCCAGTTGAAAAAAATTCCAAATGTGGATATTGATGATATTTACCTTGGGAATGGAGTGAGTGAGCTGATCGTCATGTCCATGCAAGGACTACTTGACAATGGGGATGAGGTCTTGGTTCCCATGCCGGACTATCCTCTTTGGACAGCAGCCGTCAGCCTAGCTGGTGGGAATGCGGTTCACTATCTTTGTGATGAAGAAGCAAACTGGTATCCAGATATTGAGGATATCAAGTCGAAAATCACCTCAAACACTAAGGCTATCGTTGTCATCAACCCAAATAACCCAACAGGTGCCCTCTATCCAGATGAGATCCTACTTGAGATTGTAGAGATCGCTCGTCAAAATAACTTGATCATCTTTGCGGATGAAATTTACGATCGCTTGGTCATGGATGGGGAAAAACACACGGCTATTGCAAGTTTAGCGCCTGATCTCTTCTGTGTGAGTATGAATGGCTTGTCAAAATCTCACCGGATTGCCGGTTTCCGTGTTGGTTGGATGGTTCTATCCGGACCCAAGCACCATGTGAAGGGCTATATCGAAGGCTTGAACATGTTGTCCAATATGCGTCTTTGTTCAAATGTCTTGTCTCAACATGTTGTGCAAACCTCTCTTGGAGGCTACCAATCCGTGGATGAACTCTTGCTTCCAGGTGGTCGAATCTACGAACAACGGAACTTTATCTACAAAGCCATCAATGATATTCCAGGTCTCTCAGCCGTTAAGCCAAAGGCTGGTCTCTATATCTTCCCTAAGATTGATCGGGACATGTACCGCGTGGATGATGATGAGCAATTTGTTTTAGAGTTCTTGAAGCAAGAAAAAATTCTCTTGGTTCATGGCCGTGGCTTTAACTGGAAAGATCCAGATCACTTCCGGATCGTTTACCTTCCACGTGTCGATGAGTTAGCTCAAATTCAAGAAAAAATGACTCGTTTCTTGAAACAATACAAACGTTAATTAGATAAAAGATTGAAGAAGAAAGTCTTCAATCTTTTTTTATTCATTCTATAAAATCTATGTCATCGGAATTACATTTTTCTGAATTGCGCATAATTGTAGAAAAAATAAATAATTTTCAGATAATTTGATTGAAATTCCCACACTTATATGATATACTTGAGCTGACTATATGCGAGGTTTATTATGGCAAACTTATTAGAAAAGACACGTAAAATTACATCCATCTTGAAACGGACTGATGAACAGTTGCAGTTCGAGATGCCTTACAATGATATTGCCCAACAATTAGCGGATATTATCCACTGTAATGCCTGTATCATTAATAGCAAGGGAACCCTTCTTGGTTATTTCATGCGTTACAAGACCAACAATGACCGGGTAGAAGCTTTCTTTCAAAATAAAAAATTACCAGAAGATTATGCCAAGGCAGCTAGTTTGGTCTACGATACAGAAGCTAATTTAGATGTGGACCATGATTTGAGTATCTTTCCGGTCGAAACCAAGTCTGAATTTCCTGATGGCTTGACGACCATTGCGCCTATTCATGTTTCTGGGATTCGATTGGGTTCCTTGATCATTTGGCGCAATGATAAACAGTTTGCGGATGATGATTTGATCTTGGTTGAGATTGCGAGTACCGTGGTAGGGATTCAAATGTTGAACTACCAACGCGAGGAAGACGAGAAGAATATTCGTCGTCGGACAGCGGTGAATATGGCTGTCAATACCTTGTCTTACTCTGAATTGCGTGCTGTTTCTGCCATCCTTAGTGAATTGAAAGGAAATGAGGGACAGTTGACTGCTTCTATCATTGCAGATCGGATTGGTATCACCCGCTCTGTGATTGTCAATGCACTCCGGAAATTGGAGTCAGCTGGTATTATTGAAAGCCGTTCTCTTGGAATGAAGGGAACCTATCTCAAAGTGTTGATTCCAGATATCTTTGAGGAAATTAAGAAAAGAGATTACTAATGACAAAAGCTTTGATTTCAATTGACTACACTGTCGATTTCGTAGCAGATGATGGTAAGCTTACGGCAGGTGCTCCTGCACAAGCCATTTCTGAGAGCATTGCTCAGGTGACCCAATTGGCCTTTGATCAAGGAGCCTATGTCTTTTTTGCCATTGATGCGCATGATGTAGACGATCCTTTTCATCCTGAAAGCAAGCTCTTCCCACCCCATAATATCATTGGGACTAGTGGACGCGATTTGTACGGCCCTTTAGCAGATTTTTATCGAGAACATAAAGCGGATTCACGTGTCTTTTGGATGGACAAGCGTCATTATTCTGCTTTTTCAGGGACGGATCTAGATATCCGCCTTCGGGAACGTCATGTGGATACTGTTATTTTGACGGGTGTCTTGACCGATATCTGTGTCCTTCATACAGCGGTTGATGCCTACAATCTGGGTTATCAGATCGAAGTTGTGGAACCTGCAGTGGCATCGCTCACTCCTGAAAATCACCAGTTTGCTTTGAATCACTTCAAGCATGTCTTAGGGGCAAGTTTGGTAGACGATACACTAGCTGAATTAGACCCAAAATAAGAAACCGATGTAAAAGAGGTCATAGACACTTGTCTAGGCCTCTTTTTTGGGCTTAGAAATTGTTTTCCTCTCTTGAAAATGGTATTCTAATGAAAGAAAAAAGGGGAAGTTATGAGTAAAAAAGCTGTCGTGTTTTCAGCCAATCTGTCTTATATGGAAAAGTTGGAAACCGCTATGAAGTCACTGTGTGCCCATCAGGACCAGTTGAAAATTTATGTTTTAAATGAAGATCTACCAACTGAGTGGTTTACTATCATGAATCAGCGCTTGCGCAAGTTGGATTCAGAAGTGATCAATTGTCGGATGTCTCCCGAGCAATTCCAGTCCTTTTCGCTTCCGAGTGACCATATTCACTATGCAACCTATTTCCGTTACGCTATTCCAGAGATGGTGGAAGAAGAGCGAATCCTCTATCTGGATTGTGATATGATCTTTACACAGGATTTATCGCCTTTATTTGAGGTCGATCTAAAAGGTTATGGACTGGGTGCAGTGGTAGATAAGCCGACGACTACAGATGGTTTTAATGCTGGACTTTTGGTGATTGATAAGGCTTGGTGGCAAGAGCACCAAGTGACAGAGGCTCTTTTTGACCTCACTGGCGAGCACCATCAGCATGTTTACGGAGATCAAGGAATTTTGAATCTGTATTTCAAAGATGCTTGGTATCCATTACCTTGGACCTATAATCTACAAGTAGGGTCTGATAAGGATCAATATCTCTATGGTGATTTGGACTGGTATGATGCCTTCCAAGGGATCCCAGCAGTCGTTCACTATACCTCTCATAATAAACCATGGACCTCCAAACGCTTCAATCGTTTTCGTGAATTATGGTGGTTTTATTATGCCCTCTCTTGGGAGGAAATTTTGCTTCGAAAACCGATTTTGAAGCAAACCTATCAAGATCTAGTGGGAGATTTTCCTTATCATGCGGCTATTTATACCCATACAGCAGATATCCACGAGTTGGAGACCTTGTTAAAAGAGTTGCCAGACGTAGCGATTCATGTCCTTGCCCATAGCCATTTTGGTTTTAATTTGGTGCAATTGGAACGCTACCCCAACCTCTTTCTTTATCCCTCTTTTGATCCCTTGACCAGTCGAAAGGTCCTAGAAAAATTGGATTTCTATCTGGATATCAATCCCTATGATGAGGTGGATCAGATGACGCAAACGATCCATCAATTGGGCTTGCCGATTTTCTCTTTTGAAGGAACCAATCATGTAGAGAATGGTGTGAACCAAGTGTTTGCGGATGATCAGGTGCAGGAGATGGTGGCAGCGATTCGCGATTATTTAAAGAGAAATGAGAAGAAGCATGGAAACAAATGAAGTAGTGAGTATCATCATTCCCATCTATAATGTAGAAGCTTATTTGAGACAATGTTTGGAAACGGTTATCCATCAGACTTACCCTCACCTTGAAATTATCCTGGTCAATGATGGTTCGCCAGACCAGTCAGAAGAGATCTGTAAAGAATTTTTTAGGAAGGATGCACGCATCCGCTACGTTCGCCAAGAAAATGGTGGCTTATCTGCTGCTCGGAATACAGGGATTGAGTTAGCGACTGGTGATTACATCACCTTTATTGATCCAGATGACTGGGTGACGGAAGACTATGTAGAAGTGCTCTATCGCCAACTTCAAAAATATAATGCGGATGTTTCCGTAGCCAACTATAACCTCTATGATGACAGTAGTAGCAAATACTTGATCAAGGTAACGGACGACGATTATTCAGAGACCCTTTATGAGGGGAGAGAGATCATGGACCACGATGCCATCCAGGAGACCAGAGATATGGCCTGGGCTTGTGCCATGATGAAGCTCTATAAGCGTGGTTTATTTGAAGGACTTCGTTTTCCGGTCGGAAAAAATGTTGAAGATAACTTTCTCATGTACAAGCTCTTCTTAAAAGCCAATCGGGTGGTCCATACGGAGAAATGTATTTATTGGTATCGCGTGGGTCGTTCAGATACTCTGTCCCAGGTTTGGACAGAAAAGCGGGTACTGGATGAGATGGAAGCCAAGCAAGAAAAATTGGCTCTTCTTGGGATGTTGGGCTATGATCTGACCTGGCACCGCTATATCTATAAAACGCGGTTGAAACGGGCTCTTGAAAAACTAGAAGAAGCTGGCTTACAAGAGTCAGAAACCTATGAGCGCGTGGTGATCAACCTCAGTTTCGTTGAAACCATGGACTAAGAACTTATTGATGAGAAAGGATCAGCATGTTCATTATTGCATCAGAGCAGACCAGAGAGCTGGAACGTTTGCGAAAATTATTGGACAAACTTGGCCAGCCCTACCGTGTGTTTGTGACCAATCTGGAAACAGATATAGCTGAACAGACAGAGAGTCTGGCGACCTTTTTTACCCAAAAAGACCCAGCATCAAAAATTGGAAAACCTTTATTTTTCAATGATCTAGCAGTTCCAGAATTATGGGAATGTTGGACACTAGGGATCACAACCTATCTTTTTGATGGTGAGGAACGTCGTGCCAACGTGGTTTTGCGAGAGGATATCTTGTCTCGAACAGTTGACAGAGTGGAATGGTTTGGTCAGGGAGAAGAGATCGTATCCATTGATGTCTACAACCGCTATGGCTGGAGAAGCAAACAGAGTCTCCTTACGGAATCTGGCCAACCATATTTAGACATCTATTTGAACCGTCAACAAGAAGAAGTCTTGCTTCACTTTGTCTCACAAGGAACCTTTTTGCTTCAAACTCCTAAGGGACGGGATCGCCTGTATGCCAATAAGAAAGAGCTGCAAAGAGCTGTCCTAGAACAAGTCTTGCCGGAAGATGAAGCCGTTCTTTTGATGGACAAGGCATTGCTAGATGTTGTGAAAGAGAAACCAAAGGAAAGACTCGCCTACTGTGCCAGTGACGCGCATGATCTAGACGAGATCAAAGAACAAGTCAGTCAGATTTTGTTGGTAGAAGATGGTCTGTTGAGTGAGAAAATAGACGGAATCACAGTCTTGTCAGGGCTGGTAGATGTGGAGCAGGAAAGTTTTCAACCAGAAGCCATGGTTATGACGGCTTCTCAAGAGGTCGAAGGCCTATCTAGCCTGGTCCATCAATTCCCACAAGTCACCTTTCACATTGCTGCTTTGACGGCTATGGGGCCGAAATTAACAGACTTAGCGACTCGCTCCAATGTGCGCCTCTATCCAGGGATTTCGCTGGACAAATATGAGGACTTGTTATCTAGCTGCTCTATTTATCTGGATTGCAACCAGGGAGAAGAAGTGTGGAGTAGTAGTCTTCATGCTCTTGAAAATGGGCAAGTCTTATTTGGTTTGAAGAGCACGGTTCATCAGGAAGCCTATAAAAACTTGAGCACAATCACAGATACAGTCGAAGAAATGAAACAGCAACTAGATACCTTGCTCCAGCATCCAGAGACCCACAAAGAATTGGTAAGAGAGCAGGCACGAATCTTGAAATTGCCTGAAAAAGAAGCTTTGGAAGAGCTGTTTAAGCGATTAGAGGGAGGAACCGCATGACCATTTATACCTTTAATCTATTAGTGGGATTCGAACCTAATGGGGTTGATGTTGCACAAGCCTCTCGGGCAAAGATGCTCCGGAGACTAGGAGTGGCAGCGAAGTTTGTCTTTACCACTTGGCCCACTCCAGAAAAATTGGCCTATTACCTCTCATTGGGGCACCGGGATGAGGAACTGCTTTTTGCCCATTTAACTTTTACGGATCAACAGACTACGGTCCCTCAAAAGTCGGTAGGGGCCTTGCAAATGGAGTTTCAACTGACTCGTCTGGATGTTGTTGAAAAAACGGAAAGAGTCATTCGCTACCAATTTGCGGATGGAAACGCCTTGAGCTTTCATTTGGATCCCTATCATCCAAACTGTGTCCGCTATGTAGACTATCTTTTGGCTGAAAATAGGATCAAGCGAGAGTATTATGGAGCTTGTAAACTTGTCACAGAGTATTTTCAGTATGGTAGTGTTGTCAGACGGATCTATCACCATCAAGATGGGACTATCGCTTTTGAAGAATCGAGGTTAGGTGGAAGCTGGCTCTATAAACTGGGGTCTGAGATTTTGACCAACCATACAGAAGTGATGAGACGTTTTTTGTCGCAGCTGTCGCTAAAAGAAGAAGATCTGATTCTGCTTGACCGGGCTTCGCGCATGGATTTTGCTCGCCCTTTGTTGGAGAAACCTGCCCCTTCAAAGCTCGCCATGGTGTTTCATTCGGAGCATGAATTTGAAAATGGCCATCTCAATTATGAATATTATTATGTGTTCAAGTATGCTAAACGCTTCGATTATTTCATCACGGCAACGGATCTTCAAAAAGAAGTCTTGGAGCAGACACTTGCTAAACAAGGATGCCAAGGAATTCCAATCTATAGCATTCCAGTAGGGCATCTAGAAGAATTGACGGAATCACTAGGAGACAGACCTCCCTTTAGTGTGCTCACAGCTTCCCGTTTGGATCCAAGAAAACGCATCGATTTGGCTATTCGAGTAGTGGCTCAAGCACAGAAACGACTCCCAGCCCTTCAGTTTGATATTTATGGAAAGGGTGGGGAAGCGGACAACTTGCGCCACCTGATTCAGGAGCTTGCAGCACAAGATTATATTCACCTACGCGGTCATGCGGATCTTCAGCAGATCTATCCTTGCTACCAAGCCTACCTCACCACTTCTCAGTG
>CAUCUH010000055.1:0-9972 GCA_958445905.1 uncultured Streptococcus sp. | reverse complement strand
AGAAGCGTTAGAAACGCTTCCGTCCTATTATTTATCTTGCCAAGTTTCTTGGTTTTCCTTGAAACGGTGTAACAACTCTAAACCTTCAGAAGTGATGTAACCTTGTTCTTCTGCTAAATGAATCAATTCTGTGTAGTTAGACAAGGTTTCAAGTTGAACGCCAGCTTCCGCAAATTTCTTATCGGCTTTCTCCAATTGGTAGGTGAAGATGGCAACCACACCAAGAACGTCCGCCCCTTCACGCTTGGCAGCTGCGACAGCATCCAAGACAGATCCACCAGTAGAAATCAAATCTTCCACTACGACCATCTTTTCACCTTGTGGTACACGGCCTTCAATTTGATTTCCAGCACCGTGGTCTTTTGGTTTGCTACGAATGTAGGCAAATGGCAAATTCATCTTGTCCGCAATAATGGCTCCGTGAGGAATCCCAGCAGTTGCTGTACCTGCAATCACTTCCACTTCAGGGAAAGCTTCCTTGATTTTATCTACAAATCCATTTTCGATCAAGGTACGAGTTTCTGGATAAGCGAGGGTTACACGGTTATCGGTATAAATTGGGGACTTGATCCCAGATGCCCAAGTGAACGGTTCTTCTGGTTTCAAATAAACCGCTTCGATTTTCAAAAGATGGCTAGCAATATCTTTAGCTAATGACATGACGACTCCTTTTTACGATTTTAATCATATACGAATTAAATCAATCATTGATTTAAAGAACAACATTACAGGTTAGTGAATAGTTTAGGGAAGACCCTATCGGGCTCCGATTATTCCGACGATCACAGAAGAGAAACGATCATTTTCTCTTCTGTGATCTAGTGAACTCGTTAGGGAAGATCCCGTAGGACTTCCCGTACAGCTACAAAAAATCCCACTTTTAGTAGCGATTGGTATTCCGACGATTTAGAGGATAAAACGATTATTTTTATACTCTAAATCTAGTGAATGCGTTAGGAAAGGTCCCATAGGACTTTCCGTAGAGCTACAAAAGTTTCACTTTTAGTAGCTCTTACGCATTCCACTGTCTCTTAATTTCATGGTAAGCGTCCCATGGGTTTTCTGCTTGGATGATTGGACGTCCAACAACAATATAGTCAGATCCAATTTTATGAGCTTCTTGTGGCGTCATAACCCGTTTTTGGTCACCAATTTCAGCTCCTGCTGGTCGAATCCCTGGTGTGACACAGACAAAGTCTGATGAAGTGGCATCCTTGATCAAAGCTACTTCATGGGCTGAGCAGACAACCCCGTCCAAGCCTGCTTCTTGGGCCTTGCGAGCATAATTAACTACAGATTCTTGGACTGTTGTTTGGATGTTTTGGCAATCACGCATGTCTTCTTCACTGGTAGAAGTCAACTGGGTCACGGCTACCAATTTAGCTCCTTCACCAAGAGCTGCCTTGGCTTCGCGCATCATCTCTACACCACCGGCTGCGTGAACTGTCACCATATCTACTCCGAAGGTCCCCAGTACGGACATGGCTGATTTGACTGTATTTGGGATATCATGCAATTTTAAATCAAGGAAAATGCTGTGTCCAAGCCCTTTGAGGTAATGTACAATTTCAGGACCAACTGCATAGAAAAATTCCATTCCGATTTTTACAAATAATTTTTCGTCTTCTGGAAAATGCTCTAAAAAGTGTTTGACATCCTCGAAAGCTGGGAAGTCAAGGGCGATAATAGGACGTTCTTCACGCATGGATTACTCCTTTTTTTATTGATCTTTTTGTCTACAAAAAAACCTTGCCCGAGGCAAGGTTACACGAAAATTAGGTAGGAACAACTACCATGATTCACCGTCTAGACCTTAGGAGCCTCTCTGGACTACTTTAAAGGTTTTTATTTATTGTAGTACGATATTTGGGAAAAGTCAAGGATTTACAGTAGATTTTCCCGTACATGTTTTCGGAAGTTCTCAAGTGTGTCAATACCATAGCGATCCATGACCTGTGGCAGATCTTCGATGATGGTTGGACATGCATAAGGATCGGTGAAATTAGCGGTTCCAACTCCAATCGCAGAAGCCCCTGCAATCATCATTTCAATGGCTGCTTCAGCTGAATCGACACCTCCCATTCCGATAATCGGAAGTTTCGTAGATTGGGCCACCTGACGGATGAGTTTCAAAGCAACTGGGAAAACGGCTGGCCCCGACATGCCTCCGGTTCCATTGGCAATGATGGGCTTACCTGTCCTGAGGTCAAAGCGCATGCCGACCAAGGTATTGATCATGGTCAAACCAGTCGCCCCTGCATCCTCTGCTGCTTTTGCGACCTGCGTGATGTCTGCTACACTAGGCGTTAACTTGACATAAACAGGGACGGAGGACGCTTCTACCGCTGCTTTCACAGCCGCATAGGCCAACTCAGGAACCTGCCCGATTAAGAGGCCGTTGTTCCCATGGTCTACGTTTGGACAAGAGATATTGAGCTCAATGGCCTTGACATTTGGTGCTTGCGAGATCTTCCTAGATACCGTTGCATACTCTTCATTGGAGAAGCCAGCCACATTGGCAATAATCGGTAGGTCTGGATAATGATGGGCCAACCAAGGAAGTTTTTCCGCCAGGACCACGTCTACCCCTGGATTTTGGAGCCCAATGGCATTGAGCATGCCGGCAGGCGTCTCAGCGACACGTGGCGTTGGATTACCAAAACGAGCCTCAGCAGTTGTTGCCTTGATCATGATGGATCCAAGCAGGTCTAAGTCATAGTATTTAGCATATTCCTGACCGAAACCAAAACAGCCAGATGCCGGAATAATCGGGTTTTTCAAGTCTAAACCGGGTAAGGATACGGCTAGTCGATTTGCTGTCATAAGGTCCTCCTACATCACAATCGTACCGGTTTCAAAAACCGGTCCGTCTTCACACACGCGCTTATTGGCTGCTTGGCTTTCATTTTCCAGATGCACTACACAGGCATAGCAAGCCCCCATCCCACAAGCCATACGGGATTCCATGGAAATGTAGGCGCGGGGATGGTCATGGAATTTGGTATTGACATATTTGAGCATGCCAGGTGCTCCACAAGAATAGATAGCGTCAAACTTCTGGTCCATCTGATCAATGACCGTAGAAACATAGCCCTTAGTGCCATAAGTCCCATCGTCTGTCGTTACAGTGACATGTGCAACCTGAGAAAGCTCTTCTTCCAAAATGACGGCTTCTTTGGTCGCAAAGCCGACAACCACTTCAACTTCCACGCCTTGCTCATGGAGTTGTTTGGCCACTTGGACCAAAGGAGGAACACCGATCCCACCTCCAATAATCAAGGCTTTCTGACCTTGGCCGAGATCGGTGAGATCAAAGCCATTTCCCTGAGGCCCCATGACACTGAGTTTGCTACCGATTGGCAATTGGGAAAAGATAGTTGTGCCCCCACCTTCGATGCGGTAGATCAAGCGACAAGTCTGTGTCTTACGGTCAATCTCAGAAATTGAAATCGGACGGCGAAGGAGCTTGGACCCATCAGGGACGCGGATATGAAGGAATTGACCTGGCAGCATCTGCGCCACCATTTCCCCCTTTAAGATCATAGAATAGATGCGGGGAGCGATCTCTTCTTGAGCGACTAGCTCCATCTCCTCCATCATGATTTTTCCAAAGCGTTTTTTACAACTGTCACTGACCATTGGTTTCCTCTTCTTTCTTCCAGCAAAAAAGACCTCGCAAAAGCAAGGTCCCACAAATGATCAGCTAGACTCCGTCCGCTGATCTTTTTTCTGTCTTTCCTTGCAGGCCTCTCTGGACCTCTTAAAGGTTAAATTTGTCTTATTATATCGCGCTCCTTCTCGCTTGTCAAGTAGAAATCGGTGACTTAGGAAGCTTTCTTGGGATCAAAATCTTCTGGAATCGGCTTGATGTATTGCATAGCGATTCGGTTCTCGGGCTTACGATCTACTAGATAAAGAACCAGTAGAAAAAGCCATTCCAAGGGCTTCATCAGGTAGTAGATCAGGTCCATAGCCCATTTCTTCTTGATATGTTTGGCAAAGGGATAGCCATAACGGTCATAATTGCGACGCAAGAAGCGATGGAATCGTGGCGTCTTTTCTTCTAGCACCTGCTCAAAGGCATTGGCAATACAAAGCTGGCGATTGACAACGACTGGATGACCGTGGCGCACGCCCATCCGCTGGGGCTTGACAACTTTTTCATGACCACCAGCCGCAACCGTACAGAGATAGTGCTCATCAATGATAAGATTCTGAGGAGGGATCTTCTGTGAGAAGGCCCAGTCTGCCGTATTGGTCCAGGCCTTGATCATGGAATCCGGTTGCTGCCCAAAGAGCATGAGAACAAGGACAACAAGGGCAAGGGTTGGAAGAGCGATTAGGACCGCTAGCCAAGGCCAGTTACGCGACTGGTTTAAGAGCTGATGGAACCATTGAAGTAGACGATTCTCATAGGCCATCTCTGTTCGATCTTCCTGCCACTCCTTGATGCGAACCCATAAGAGATGGATGGAATAGATCAGTAAGAAAAAGGTGTGAAAACTTGCTACCTGCAGTTGATTATCAAAAACTAAGAGAAGAACCACTCCTCCTAGAATGCCACTGATGCAGAAGACATTTGCTAACGGCGAGAGTGAATTCGCATCCCGGTAGGAATAAATGATCAAGGCTAGTAAAGTAAGAGCTGCCAGTGTAAAGAAGGTCGGATAGGCGCCAGACCAGATCAAGGCATGTTTCTGAGAATTGATCAAGGGCTCATTCCATTCGTAAAAGGTCATATCCTTGACGATGAAAATAAAAATCGCTTCGAGAAAGCAACCAAAGAGACCAAACCAAAGAACAATTGTAGGCTGTTGCTTTTTCTTTTTGGTAGGCTTAGGACTAGGTGATTCAATTGTGAATGTATCCTCTTCTATCACTTCTTCGCCCTTCACTGGCCCTCTATCTTCAAACAAATCCGGATCGTTGAGAGCTTCTTCCTCTGCTTCTTTGAACTGGAGGCTGGACCACCGACCGATCCCATAGATAATGACAAAAATATTGGGAACAAAAAGGGCTAAGGTCACACCATAGGGCAAAACCTCCATCGTAAAGGACACTATAGCAAGAAAACTAAATTGAATGAATGGATCCTTAATTGCATAAATCGACTCACTAACAACAAAATAAATGTAAAAGGCTAATAGAATCAGTGCATTGGTCACAAAATTGATCTGCAACAGACCGGCTGTGAAATGGGTTTCCAATTCCTTATCCTTTTTCTTATACCAGGAAACGAGTTTTTTCATAAGATCTCCTCAATCAATTTTTTACCATTCTATCAATCAGATCTTACCTTCAGCAAGGCAAAACTGTATTTTTCCATCAAAATCAGTCCCCAGATGGAGATTTTGTTACCAATTTTCTATTTTAAATTATTCGATCTAGCCTACTTCCTATTACCTACCTCAGCCTGTCTTATTCTATGATACAGTCCTTGAAAGACCACATTTTACGGGAAAAACGCGTATTTTTATGTTAAAATAAAAGCATGAGAATACAACAATTACAATACATTATCAAAATCGTCGAAACCGGCTCTATGAATGAGGCCGCAAAACAACTCTTCATTACGCAACCTAGCCTTTCCAATGCCGTCAAGGACTTGGAAAATGAGATGGGAATTGAAATCTTTATCCGTAATCCTAAAGGAATCACATTGACCCGCGATGGGATGGAGTTCCTCTCTTATGCCCGCCAGGTGGTGGAGCAGATTGACCTCTTGTCCGAGCGCTATAAAAATCCCGTGGGTTCTCGTGAGCTTTTCAGCGTCTCTTCACAGCACTACGCCTTCGTGGTTGAGGCCTTCGTTTCTCTCCTCAAGAAAAGCGACATGGAAAAATACGAGCTCTTCCTACGGGAGACGCGGACTTGGGAGATCATCGATGACGTCAAGAACTTCCGAAGCGAGGTTGGCGTACTCTTTTTGAATAGCTACAACCGGGATGTCCTCTCTAAGATGCTGGATGATAATCACCTGATTGCTACCCACCTCTTTACAGCGCAACCTCATATCTTTGTCAGCAAGACCAATCCTCTTGCCAAGAAGGAGATCGTTCACTTGTCAGATCTGGAAGATTTCCCATACCTTAGCTATGACCAAGGAACCCACAACTCCTTCTACTTCTCAGAAGAGATCCTCTCTCAAGAGCATCATAAGAAATCCATCGTCGTCAGTGACCGGGCAACCCTCTTTAATCTCTTGATTGGTCTGGATGGCTACACCATTGCGACCGGGATTCTCAACAGCAATCTCAACGGAAATAACATCGTCTCCATTCCCCTTGATATCGAAGACCCGATCGAGCTGGTCTACATCAAACATGAAAAAACAGCCCTATCAAAAATGGGAGAAAAATTCATCGAGTACTTGCTTGAGGAAGTGAAGTTTGAAAAATAAAAAATATCTGAGTGTTCATCTTCACTCAGATATTTTTTATGGTCATCTCTATATTTAGAAATCAATATGGGTCAACAACTTGTATTCACAAAATCATTCCAACATCCATAATTTCTGAAATTAGTTAACATTTTTACTAAGTATTTCAGTTGTGTATTCATTTTTATCTGTGTATGTTTTCGATTGTGATAAAACTCTAAAACCTTTAATGTTCTTGCTTCGGTCTTTCATGATATATGTATCTGTTATAGTAGTTTTAAATGAATTTCCTGTCATACGAATTCCAACCGGTTGATTAGTAAATCGATCAGAATAAAATAAATAAACAGAAAATTTTTCTTGACCAATATTTAAACTATTTCCACCATGATCAAACCGTGTATCCCAATAATTGTGTGATTTTGACTGATCATAAGCATCAAAAAACCTTTGATTCCTTTCTGCTGTATTCATAACAGATTGCCGAAAGAATACTGGGCGGAAAAAAATAAATTCTGGTTCCGTACCATATTGGTAGTAAGTTTGTAGTTTTCCACTCTTTGGATTTCTAACTTGAAATCTAATCTCATATGGATATTCTGGTATTTGAACCAAAGTATCCCCTTGGTAGAGCATTAAAACTAAATCAGTTCTATAAATATACCTGTGTTCTACCTTTTTTAGATTTGGAAAACGGTTAGATAGTTTCGTAAGAAGTTCATTATCTAAAATTCTCTCGCTAAATGCAGGACCAATTGATCCTACATCAAAAGAATGTCCGCTTTACTTTTATCAGTAAAGGTCACATGTAATATTCTGTGACTACCATATTCATCTATGTCTGTTCGGATAGATTCTTTCCATTGTCCATTAGATGGTTTCATTTCTATGTCATCATGAATAAATTCGAAATTGATGTCTTTGATAATCTTTTTCTGTGGCTTAATTTTACTGGTTTTGTAATTGTACACATCATAATAAATCGCTCCTGGCTCAAATAACTCAGGTTTTAAATAATAACGTAGGGCAATATAACCGATGAATACACCAAATAAAGCCAGGTAGATATGTTTCTTCTTAATTTCCAACTTCTTCACCTCCTAAAGATGGACTCTAGTAACAAGATTGAAACCTCTTGTTTCTTACTTACGAAATATTTTTTTTCTTGCTCTTTCACTATCATCATAATAATTTCTCAGTTCGTTGAGGACTTCTTTTTCATACTCCTCTTTATTGTTTTCTGTATAGATCTTTTGTGTAGTCCGTACTTTCATCCGATCATTTTGATCACGCTTTATCAGTTGTGTACGGGTAACTGTTAATTTAAATTTCGATCCTGTAGGATTTATATTAATGGGAAGGTTAGATAAAGAATCTGAATAATACCAAGTATCGTAATAAAATTTATATTGATAGGTATTTGACAATTCTTTAGAAATGGTATCGGCTCCCCTGTCCCAGTAACCCTTCCAACTGTTATGGTAATCATCATAAAAAGATTGCATGTCTGCTTGATTCACATCTTTTTTAGTTTTTAAAAACACAGGTGTATTGGTTTTCTCCGGCAAATTTCCATATTCATAATAAGTTTGTAACTTTCCATTTTTTGGATTCTTTAGGTCAAAACGCGTAACAGCTTCTATTTCTGGAACTTGATAGAGAGTATCCCCTACATACATCATTCCAGCTAAAAAGGCAATTTTGAAACCACTATTTTTCTCTGTGATCACATTTGGAAATCTTCGGAGCATTTCTTGTTCTAATTTTTTATCATATAGTAATTTACGACTGAAGGTTGGACCCATTCGAATCGTCTTTTCTAGGGGAATTCTAATTTTTGAACCATCTTCTAACGTGGCATGTAAAATGACATCCCCACCATTAAAAAGGCCAAGATCAGACCGAGTTTCTTCCGACCAAGTTAACCCTTGAGGAACCACTGATTTTTCATAATAAATAAATTCAAGATTGATCTCTTTTACTTTTGCTTTTTTGGGCTCGATCTTCTCTGCTTTGTAGTTATAAACTCTGGTATATTGATAGTCCTTATCAAATAAACCAGGATCAACATAATTTTTCAAATATTGATAAAGTCCAAAGAAGAATAATCCTAAAGCTACTAAAACAAGTGGCAATTTCTTTTTTAACTTCTTCATGCACGCCTCCTAGGAAAATTTAATACATTATAATATAAGGAAGAAACCCGAACAATCTAACCTATTGTCCTAATATAAATATAATCCATAAAAATGTTGAAGTGTTTCACTCTAGAATTGAAATAAACTAAACTCCAGCTTGTATTATTCTACTATGATTTTTGGTTTTTTTCTGTCAAGAATTTCATACGTGTATTCAGTTTGATCAGTGTAAGTTTTCGATTTTGAAGTAACTTTTTCACCCTCGCTATCCTGATCTTCATTTGGTAAAATATAGGTATCTGTAATCGTTGTTTTAAATGTATGTCCCGTAGGGCTAATTCCAACCGGCTGATTGCTTAATCGATCGGAATAAAATAAACGATAGTAACGATACCCTTGCGAAATTGATAAATTAGCATGTCTAAATTCGAAATCTCTATCCCAATAATTTTTTTTACTAGATTGGTTATAAGCATTAAAAAATTCTGGTTTTTCATTATATAAGTGTGCTTTGTTTTGTAAAAAGAATACTGGTCGAAAATAATTAAATTTAGGTTCTGAACCATATTGATAGTAAGTTTGGAGCTTACCATTATTTGGATTTTTCACCTGGAATTGAATCACTGTTTGTTTCTCTGGAATTTGAAATAAGGTATCTCCCTGATAGAGCATTAGAACAGATTCTAAAGAATGATATTGAACAACATCAATGGGTTCTACTAACGGGAAACGAGACGATAATTTTTTATATAATTCATCATCCAAATTTTTCCAACTAAATGACGGACCAATTGAATCTGTTTTTAAGGGAATATCCGCCTTACTGTTATCAGTAAAAGTCACATGTAATATTGGGTCATTACGATATCTATCAATATCTGTTCGTATGGTCTCTTTCCATTTTCCATCTGTAGGCCTTTGCTCATTTTTATCATGGATAATTTCGATGTTAATATCTTTGATAATCTTTTTCTGTGGTTTTATTTTACTAACTTTGTATTGATAGACCTTATGATAAGTATACTCTGAATCAAACCAATCTGGCTTAATATAATACCGAAGACCGATGTAGCCAATAAACAGACTCACTAAAGCAAGAAATACAAATTTTCTCTTCATCCTCAACTTCTTCATACTCACCTCCTTAAGAAAATCTATTTCATTATATCATAATCAGATACATTCTTATAGCGCTAGTCAAAAGGGAGACATAAAAACACCTGAAACAAGTGGATTTCCACTTCTCTCAGGTGTTCTTTTATTGTCTTAATTGTGAAAATACTTGGCCAATTTTTCCTTCGATAACTAGATCTGCTTGCTTGTCTTGTGGGATACTGGTTTTATTGATGACAACCAGCTTCTTCCCTTGGAAATACTGGATCAAGCTAGCTGCTGGGTAGACCACGAGAGAGGTACCGCCGATAATCAGGAGATCAGCCTCTTGGATGGCTTGAG